>JADFWT010000310.1 GCA_015233785.1 Magnetococcales bacterium | reverse complement strand
GGGATGATTTGTCGCAACGTCATCCCATGATCCCGTCCTTTTTCCAGGGCCGTGTTTGCCGCTGTGAGGGCGTTGTTGGTCACTCCTCGAAGGTCTTTCACCTCTTCCCAGAGCTTTACCGAGTGCTCGTTGCAACGCTTTGCCTCGGACTCCAGGTGATTCAGCCGACCATCATGCTGAGCCATAATGGAGAGAGCTTCAGTCAATCGGTTGATAGCCTGATCGGTTCTCGCCTGACTCTCCGACAAGAGGCGCACATTGGTGGTAATCTCCGCCAGAGTGGTCTGGACATCTCGAAGATGCCGGCAGGGGCTCATATGTTGTGGGGCTTGATTCCCTTTGGCCATCTCTCTTCTCCTGGAGGATGGTACGCTGAAGGTGGCCGACTTTGGCATTGCACGGGTCTCCGGTTCCGATCTGACCCAGATGGGCAACGTCATGGGCACGCCGGGTTACATGTCACCGGAACAGGTCCAGGGCGAATCGGCGGATCATCGCTCGGACCTCTTCTCTGCCGGGGTAATTCTCTATGAACTGCTCACCGGTCGCCGCCCTTTTCCCGGCAAGGAGTATCCCACCTTTATCCATCAAGTTTTAAGCATTGAGCCGAAACCAGCATCGATTCTCAATCCCAACGTAAGTCCGATGATGGATCAGGTGCTGGGCCGGGCTCTGCATAAGGATCGCGAGCAGCGTTTTCAGAGCGGAGCTGAACTGCTTCAGGCCTTTCTAAATGCGCTGGATAACATCGACCCTCAGTTGCCGCCACTGACAGAGAATGAAGAGGATGAGACCCTCATCAGCATCAACACCCCAAACGGGCATGGAGCCGATGGCGAAACCATTGGTCTTCCGCCCCAGATGCTGGAAGAGCATGACCAACACGCACCATCCACCGTCTCCATGCAAGCCACCCCAACCACCGAACCCGCCACGCCACCAAAACGCCGCGTGGGTCTGATGGTGGCCGCAGGCATCGTGACTGCGTTGGCAACAGGCTTGGTCTTCTATCAGCAGCAGCAGGACTCGGCCTCCAAGGAAAAGACCGATCTGGCACAGAGTGCACCACCCGAGCAGCGTGGGACGCCAGCCACCAGCAAGAACACAACAGAGAAACCATCTTCAGCCAAATCCCTAGCATCCACCGCTTCTGAAACAGCAGAGGAACCACCTCCAGCTAAACCCCTGGGGTCCGCCGCTTCCGAACCAACCATCCCCAGGCCAACCTTATCAACCAGCGAGCATCCTTCACCTCTGGAGAGCTCGGCACCTTCGGGGCCATCAGTGGATAGCACCACCCGGCAACCCACCTCCCAACAAGAGCCCCTATGGGTCAAACGCCGCCGGGAGAACATGGCCCATATTCAAGAGCAGCGCCAACAGGAGATGGCCCCTTGGATGTTGCGCCAACAGGCCCGCGTTCAACAAGCGCAGCAGTGGGCCAAACAGCTACAGCGCAACCCGAACGCCCAGAAAAAAGAACCAACGGAACCCGCCATGGGTTGGACAAACCTCACTACCACCCCACAGGGCGCACACATTCTGATCAACAACATTTTTGCCGGAACCACCCCTACCCGCCTCAAACTGCCGCCAGGAGCGTATGACATCATACTCAAGATGGATGGATTTCAGTCACTCAACACCCAGTTGACTATCGAGGCGGGATCCGGCACACCAAAGAGCTACACTCTGAAGCCAATCACCGAGTGGGAATAAATCTCAAGATTCAATAACAAAAAGAGGCCGACCAAATACCCTCTGATCGACCCCTTTTATGGGAAGCCACCACCCTCAAGAGAGGGGCGGCGTTGCATCTATGGATTAGCGGTGACGGATGGCCGCCTGAGCGGCTGCCAAACGGGCAATCGGTACCCGGAATGGCGAACAAGAAACATAATCCAGCCCAACTCGCTCGAAAAAGTCGATGGAGGGGGGATTACCACCATGCTCACCGCAGATGCCCAGCTTGATACCGGGCTTGGTGGCGCGCCCCTTCTCGACGGCAATGCGCACCAACTCGCCAACACCCTGCTGATCCAGAACCTGGAAGGGATCCTTCTCGAACATGCCCTTCTTAAAGTAGTCATCCAGGAAGCCGCCGATGTCATCCCGTGAAATACCCATTGCGGTCTGGGTGAGATCATTGGTGCCAAAGGAAAAGAAATCCGCCTCCTTGGCGATAAAACCAGCCCGCAGCGCCGCACGGGGCAGCTCAATCATGGTACCGATCAGGTATTCGATCTTGGTGCCCTTTTCAGCGATCACCGCTTCGCACACCGCCACCGCCTTCTCTTTCAAATAGCGCAACTCAGGACGGTGCGCTACCAGTGGAATCATGATCTCCGGCGTGATGGAGAACCCTTCATCCTTCACCAGATTACAGGCCGCTTCCATAATAGCTTGTGCCTGCATCTCGTAAATTTCAGGGTAGGTGACACCCAAGCGACAACCGCGATGACCCAACATGGGGTTAAACTCTTTCAGACCATCGACACGGCTTTTAATCTCATCCAGCGGCGTACCCAGAACGTCGGCGACCTCTTGCT
>JADFWT010000030.1 GCA_015233785.1 Magnetococcales bacterium | reverse complement strand
AGTTTTCGGGCCTTGCTTCTGGTATTCTTCTTCATGGAAAAGGTGACTCCTCTTGAGATTGAAATTCAATCTTATCGCATTGAGGAGTCTATCTTTTCCGTTGTTATACAGCCATCAGATTGCAGGATTTAGGTTCTATTGTGCATCACGATTCCAGAAAGTAAATCTGGTCTGAACGCTCATCAATCGCCCATTGTAACAACTGCATGACAAACTCGTAATAAGCAATTGATGATTGGGAAGCCCACAGCCGGATTCCATTGTGAGCATCAAGGCAGATTGAGGTATGATGGATGCGGTATTTAAATGATAAACTTGACGATGGAGATGGGCGTATGTTGACGGAAGAGGTGGGACAGCGTTTTGCCGAGACGTGGATTGAGGCGTGGAACAGTCGCAACCTGGAGATGCTGGCGGCGCTCTATACCGATGATTTTATCTACTGCGGCCCCTATATCGGTGCCGTGATGGGCATCCCATCGGATTACTGCCTGAAAGGGATCGATAGCGTACGGGATTACTGGCAGAAAGCTCTGGAGAAGGCCCCCGACGACATGCACTTCGAGCTAAAAGGGGTCTATATCGGTGTCGATTCGCTGGTGATTCACTACCGGGGGGCGTTTGGCCGCGATGGATGCCAGATGTTCCACTTCAATGAGGATGGCGTGGTCTTTAAGGCGACCTCGCATTATGATCGGATTTAGGCCGCCAGCAAGTCAACAGACTGTTCCCGCTTACTCCATGGAATCTGTTTGATGCCATAGCTTTGGAAAGCTTCAACGACACCATCGGGAACACTTCTCTCACGGTCATTCAGGAGGGCATATGTGTAAATCATCAACGCATCGTTATCCCTGTCCAGAAATGGCGTGGTCACCTCCACCCATCCCTCTACCTGCCGTAGGATGGTCTGGTCCTTTAGCCACATCTGATAGCCATGAATCAGTTCTGCCACCTCCTGCATCATAGCTTGAGCCTTCCCTGATGGCGTTGATATTTGATGATTGGTTGATGGACAATATTACAGTAGCGCATAAATGTCTCAAACGTATCGGCAAGATTTCCAAGATTTGGAAAAATAGCCTCTGGTATCGGCTCTGCCCATTTTAACCCATGCGCCTCTCGGTAATAATGCTAATGCGGACCACTGAACATCTGATCATCTGGATTGCGATGCGTCCCACCAAGATCAAGCCGAATCAGGATGATTGTTTTACTCCACCGCTTCTGAAAACTCGCTTTTGCTAACTCAATACGACTCCGACCGACGTCAAGGCAGAAATGCTCCCGTTTATCCATTGATATAATGGGAATATTCACCCTCCCACCCAACCCTGGAAAACGCCAGACGCGCTGACTGTGGTCTCTCTTATCCATCTTAAACAGTCGATCCGCTTCAGCCTGGGATAATGAAATTGCCATACAACCACCTGACACTCAGAAACTATGATCGTGTTATTCATCAGACAACACACATTAAAAATCATAAATGCAGGTCACGTGCCATAGCTTTAAGCATGCACCTACTTCTTTATGAATAACACCCCCACAAGTGTGCCTTCAGGAACACCCCCCTTTTTAAGCAGAAATATTCACCTAAGGTACTGTTTAATTATCGGCATTAAACAATAACCAAACCTGGCCCGATAGTTGAGATATAGAAGGAGATGGCACGACGACGTGTTGACCACCAGCCGGGCACAGTAATCGTCCCGCTGGCGGTACGCCGAGCCAGTAGAATGTGAATGGGTGGTATGTAACTACAGAATGCGGGTGGTTGGACGACCTGCTGCATCAGGGTGACCTCAGAGCCCAGCCTGAAGCGCGGCGCTCAATCTGGCTCCCCCGCAGGGCGTCGTGGCGGTCTGTGACTCGCCGTTCCGACGCCCAGTTACCAATAGATTCTATTTTGACCTTCCGGGATAGGGCGTGTGTGCGGCGGCGCACGGCCCAGTCATAAATCCCACCAAAGAGGTTGGCGCGCTGGATGAAAATCACGCGCACAGGCCCCAACCTCTCCTGCCCCCCTACTTCATCCCAATCCGCCGCATACCCCTCTCCAAAGCCAGCAACGCCCCCTCAAAATCATACAGCTCTGCACGATCCAGTGCGGTATCCACCGCCTTGGCAAGCAGCTCGTCATGCGGCATTTTACGCAGGGCTTTCAACGGCTCTGAGGCCCAGGCGTCATAACTCTCCAGCAGTTCCCGCGCCTTATTCAGCAACATATCCCGCGTTTCGGAGTCCATCTCACTGACTTGCTGGTCCATACCTGCTTCGGAAGTACGATCCTTCTCCATCGACGGGAGCGCCTCGGCCAGATCATCACAGAGCTTCTCCAGTGCCGATAAACACGCTTTGGAGAACGCCTCAATACGCGCCGCGCTGCCCTCACGAATGGCCGACTCCAACTGCCGGACCTGCTCGGCAAGTCCCAGCGCGCCAATGGTTCCTGATAGCCCCTTCAGGGTGTGCGCCAGACGCTCTGCCGCCTCCTCATCCCCAGCAGCCAACGCTCCATTGATCTCTGACAATATGTCGCACTGCCCTTCATGAAAACGTCGCAACAACCCCAAATACCCCGACACGCTGCCGCCCATCCTCGCCACACCCGCCGCCACATCCACACCGGGAATCTCCGGCGGCTGGATGATCGGCTCATGACTTAATGCCCCGCTCAGCATCCCCATAGGTACATCAGAATCCTCAACGCCCAACGCCTCCACCAGTGGATGCGCGGCAGGATCCGGACGCTCACCATCCAGTTCCGGTAACGGCTTGGGTACGCCAGGCGTGATCCAACGGGCCAGGGTAGCAAACATTGCCGCCGGCTCAATGGGCTTGGCAATGTGATCCTGCATGCCCGCCTCCAGACACTTCTCCCGATCACCGGCCATGGCGTTGGCAGTCATAGCCAGAATCGGCAGCTTCGCCAAGCGGGGCTCTTTACGCAGCTCCCGCGTAGCGCTAAGGCCATCCATCACCGGCATCTGTAGATCCATCAACACACCGTCAAAGGACTCGGAGAGAGCGCGATCTACCGCTTCGCGACCATTCTCGGCTACGACAATCTCCACCTGGGCCTGAGCCAGCAGCTCTCGGGCCACCTGCTGGTTGATCTCGTTATCTTCCGCCAGCAGCAGTCGTGCCCCGGAAATAGCCTGCTGATGGTCCCGCTGAGCGCCTGCCAGCGCCTGGGCATTTAACCCCTCCACCTGACGCTCATCGGCAACCCCAAGCCGGACATCAAAGATAAACTGTGACCCCTCACCCGGCTCGCTCTCAACACGAATGGAGCCGTTCATCATCTCCACCAGACGGCCTGAAATGGCCAGACCAAGACCCGTCCCACCATACTTGCGAGTCGTCGAGCTATCGGCCTGACTAAACGCCTTGAAGAGCCGCCCAATCTGCATTTTGCTCATGCCAATGCCGCTATCCCAAACGGTAAACTCCAGACGTACGCCGTCCTCTTCCTCCCCCAGAAGCGCCACCGAAATACCGACCTCACCCCGCTCGGTAAACTTGACGGCGTTCGTCACCAGATTGATCAACACCTGCCCCAGACGCAGCGGATCCCCCAGCAGATAGGGCGGCACATCGTCCGCCATCTCTACCCGCAGCGCCAACCCCTTCTCCTCCACCTTGAATCCCACCATGGAAGCACTGTTATCCAGCAGGGTATCCAGCGAAAAAGGGATGCACTCCATATCAAGATGACCGGCATCAATCTTGGAAAAATCAAGAATATCGTTGATGATCCGCAGTAGGGAGGCCGCCGCCCGATGTACTTTCTCGATGTAATCCCGCTGCCTGGGCGTCATGCGGGTCTGAAGTGAAAGGTGACTCAGGCCGATGATGGCATTCATCGGTGTACGTATCTCGTGGCTCATGTTGGCCAGAAAATCACTCTTGGCTTTGGCCGCCGACTCCGCCGCATCCCGCGCCGCCACCAAACCCGCCTCCAGCGCCTTCATGGCCGTCACATCGGTACGGATAGAGACATATTTGAACGGCTTACCCTGCTCGTTGAGAAACGGAACAATGGTAGCTCGCACCCAGTAAGGTGCACCATCCTTGGTAAGATTCTTCACCTCGCCCCGCCATGGACGACCGGATGAGATGCGCTGCCACATCTGACGGTAGAACTTCGGCGAATGCTCACTGGACTTCACCATGCGGTGGTTGTGACCAATCAACTCCTCACGGGTGTAGCCGCTGATGGCGACAAATTTGTCGTTGACGTAGGTGATGTGGCCTTGAACGTTGGCCGTGGAGACAATGGCGTGTTCATCCAGCGCCTGCTTCTGAAACTCCAACTCACGCAGTGCGCTGGCCTCAGCCCGCTCCGAACGCTGACGAGAGAGAATCAATACCGTCACAATCCAACCGACAAACAGGCCCAGAATCAAAGCGCACACCAATACCATGGCCGCGACAGGATGCTCCCGTAAATCGCGCGCCGACCAAATGGGACGCTGGATGTGAACCACCACCTTCCAGCGCTGACCCAACTGACCCTCGATAAAGCTGGGCCGCAGACGGTGCTGGGACGAAAAAGCCAGCGTGGCGAAGATAAAGTGCTGCCGATCGGCTCGAAATATCCCTTCCCCACGCTGCTGAATATAGCGCCACATCATCGGAAAACGCGACGCCAACGTGAAAGGCAGCTTGAACATGAATCCCCACGCCTCTCCAGCATGGGGTGTTAGCAAATAATATCCTTCTTGATCAATTAGATATACTTTATTGTCGGAGCCTTCGAACACCTCACGGATGTGCTCCAAGATGATCTCGCCCAGATAGTTGAGCACCACCACCCCGCGGGTTACGCCCTGCTCATCCACCACCGGGGCCGAAAAGCGAATCATCGGCTTATAGGGCTCCTCCACCTTGCCGCGCTCCATGTTGAGATCAAAGCGGGAGATGGTAAACCGCCCCTTATCCAGACCGATGGCATCCTTGAAATAGTACCGGTCAGCCTTGTTCTGCAACGCCTCCGGCTGTGCCACCTGAGTCCGACCATCCCGCCCGGAGTTGATACGCACTATCTCATTACCACGGGCATCAATGAAGCGGATCTGATCGTAGATACGCCGCTCCCGTGCCACCAATTGAAACTGCTGGATAAGGCGCTGTTTGGCCTTGGGGCTGCCACTGTCCAGATATTCGGCCAGATAGCCGCTTCCTACCAGCACATTGAGATCAAAAACAATGGACCCCAGATCGTGCGCAGTCCCCTTCAACACCCGATCCAGCTCCAACTGACCAGCGTACTCCTGGGAGACCTGCTCGGTGGTGTCGTGAACGTAAAGGGTGAACCAGGCAACCATACCCAACAGGCCAAACGTCACCCCCATGGTGCGCATTAGAAGCAGTCTGTTACGGTGCTTGAAAGCACCGAGAAGAGTCTCCAGCTTGCGCTCTGAGTGGTGTATCTCGCCCCCCAAATAGAGCGCCATAATGGCGGAAACAATCAGAACAAAAGAGATATTCGCCAGCCCCATCCCCATCAGGACCGGATCCAGAAGCGCCTCAAGTGGGATACTCAAGTTCTGCTGCGGGAAGAACCAGGTGGCGGCCATGCCGGTGTAGTGCATGCCGGAGATAGCCAGAGCCATAACCAACGGGCTGATCCGACGACCCCATCCCCTATCAGGATGCATGCCGAGTCGAGCCGAAAGCCGCCGGGACTTAACCGCCAACGTCGCCATGATCATCGCCAACAGAAGCGAGAGAGCAAACAGCCCCTTGTCCAACCGCATCGCGGCTTCCATACGCATGGCCATCATGCCGGTGTAGTGCATGAACGCCACGCCCAACCCGCCGATGGCGCCGCCATACCAGGCCAATCCAGGGTTGACCGTCGCCCGACTTACCAGATGAAGCATCCAGGCGGAGGCCAGAAAGGCGGGCAGTCCAGAGAGCGCCGTCAGCCCAATATCAAACTGTATCGGAACCGGAAGATTGTAGGCCAGCATGCCAATAAAGTGCATGGCGAAGATGCCATTACCCAGCGCAAAGGCCCCGAAGACCAACCAGAGACGACGTTTGCGAGGCGACTCCGAGCGACGCATGTGCTGAATCACCGACAGTCCGCCAAAGGCACCCAAATAGGCCGCCAGTAGCGATAGGATCACCAGCGCCGGATCGTAAAAACCGCCGTAGGCCAGCGCCCGGTTCATACCGGGTTCAAGAAAGTTCAACATGAAGCAGCGGTCCCCCCCTGAGGGCCGTTATCTACAGCGTCACACCTGGCGAGGGCGGGCGTTGAAGGATAGAAAGGTGCATCTATGACAGCTATATTACCCCGCCTCTGCTGAATAGGGCGATAAAAAAATGCTATGCCAAGTGGCTTTCCGGGCGATTATACATGGATATGAATGTTGAAGAGTTCTCAGGAACGTATCATTTGATCCCTCTCCAGCTCACCCCTCCCGCTTGATGGCCTGTAGAGTATTCTCCAACACATTGAGGAACTGCGAGCGATCCTTCTTTTGGAACGAAGCGTTACCGCCACCCATCTCACCGATATCCCGCAGATGGGCGTTGAGATCGCGCATGGAAAGCGCCATGCCGATGGTTTCGTCATCAAAAGGCTTACCCGTCGGCCCCAGCACCCGCGCCCCCCGCTCCAGACAGCGAGCCGCCAGGGGTATATCCGCCGTTATAGCCACATCCTTGGGGCCGATATGCTCGGCGATCCAATCATCCGCCTTATCCAGCCCGCCCGAAACCACCTCCAGGCGTACCAGCGGACTCCGAGGCAGGCGCAGAAAGGCGTTGCTGACCATGATGACCGGCAGCCGATGACGCTCACCGACGCGGATGATCTCGTTTTTCACCGGGCAGGCATCGGCATCTACATAGATGGTGGTACTGGGGATCGTGGTCTCCATCAGAAGCTCACCACCACCTTACCGAAGTGCCCACCGCGCGCCAGCAGATGAAACGCCTCCGGGGCCTCCTCAAAGGGCACCTGTTGATCCACCACCGGGTGAATATTATGCACCGTCAAGGCCCGGTTCATGGCCTCGAACATGGCCCGAGAGCCGACAAAAATACCCTGAATTCGCAAATGTTTCATCAAAATCGAGGTCACCGGCAGCTTGGTCATCACCCCGGCCAGAACACCGATCATATGCACCGAGCCGCCAAAGCGCGCCGCCGTCATGGAGTGCCCCAACGTCTCGGCCCCACCCACCTCCACCACATGATCCACCCCAAAACCACCGGTCATTTTCAAGACCGCCTTACCCCAATCGGGGGTCTCCTTATAGTTCAGCGTCTGATCGGCCCCCATGCGACGGGCCCGCTCCAGCTTCTCATCGCTGGATGAGGTGATGATGACATGGGCGCCCGCCGCCTTGGCCAGTTGTAAGGCGCTGATGGAGACGCCGCCGGTTCCCTGGAGCAACACGCGCTGTCCCGGCTGAAGATTACCTTGGGCAAACAGTGCATTCCAGGCCGTGAGGGGCGCACAGGGCAGACAGGCCGCCTCAGCATCACTGAGATGGGCCGGGGTCTTCACCACCCCGTCGGCCTCCAACACCTGGTACTCGGCCAGCATGCCGTCCAGAGGACCGCCCAACGTCGAGGCGCGCCCCTCGGGGCTAAAAGGACCATCCAGCCAACGCTGCACAAACAGCCCCATCACCCGATCCCCCACTGCCACGCGGGTTACGCCTGCACCTGCGGCGACAATCTCCCCGGCCCCATCAGAGAGCGGTACCAACGGCAACGGCTGGCGAGGATTATAGAGCCCCTTCACCATCATCAAATCGCGAAAGTTGAGAGAGGCCGCCCCCATCTTCACCACCACCTGACCCGGCCCCGGCTCCGGCATATCTCGCTTGGCCAACTTCAGATTCTCCAGCCCAAAAGCGCCCTCTACCTGATATACACGCATCTTCGACTCCTAGCTCTATAGACACCCGGCATCACATCACATCTGGACGACTATGGATTGTCCGGTATAGAGTTGGCAATGATTATCATTTCCACGCTGGCGGGGGTGTCCATCTTCATCCAACCCCGACATTCGAGATCACCTGGAGCAGTATGAACGATTCTGACCGTTCCCAAAAGCTACTGGACCAATGGCATAAGGCTGCCGAGCGCGGACTACGCGGAAAACCTCTCGCCTCGTTGGAACGAGAAACCCCCGAAGGAATCCGCCTAACGCCCCTCTACACCGAGACGGATCTAGACGGCATTGACCATATGGGTGTACCCCCCGGCATCACCCCCTATGTGCGCGGCCCCTACCCCACCATGTATGCCGGAAGACCCTGGACCATCCGCCAATATGCCGGATTCTCCACCGCCGAAGCCTCCAATGCCTTCTACAAGCAGGCCCTGGCGGCGGGAGGGCAAGGCATCTCAGTGGCATTTGATCTGCCGACCCATCGAGGCTACGACTCCGACCACCCCCGTGCCAGCGGCGATGTGGGCATGGCCGGCGTGGCGGTGGATTCGGTGGAGGACATGAAGATCCTCTTCGACGGCATCAACCTGGGCAACACCTCGGTCTCCATGACCATGAACGGTGCAGTGTTGCCGATCCTGGGAGGCTTTGTGGCCGCGGCCGAAGAGCAGGGTGTCCCCCAATCCGAACTACGGGGCACCATCCAAAATGACATTCTCAAAGAGTTCATGGTACGCAACACCTATATCTACCCGCCGGCTCCCTCCATGCGGGTGGTGGGAGATATTATTCGCCACTGCTCCGGGGAGATGCCGCGCTTCAACACCATCTCCATCTCCGGCTACCACCTCCAAGAGGCCGGGGCCGATGCCGCTCTGGAGTTGGCCTACACCATCGCCAACGGCAAAGCCTATGTAGAGACCGCCCTGGCCGGTGGATTGGATGTAGACGCCTTTGCACCCCGGCTATCGTTCTTCTTCGGCATCGGTATGAACTTTATGATGGAGGTGGCCAAGCTGAGAGCCGCCCGGCTGCTGTGGGCCGAGGTGATGGGAACATTCAGCCCTAAGGATCCACGCTCTTCGCTGCTACGCACCCACTGCCAAACCTCCGGCTGGTCCCTCACCTCGCAACTGCCCTATAACAACATAGTCCGCACCACCATAGAAGCCATGGCGGCGGTGTTCGGCGGCACTCAGAGCCTACACACCAACGCCCTGGATGAAGCCATGGCCCTACCCAGTGAATTCTCCGCCCAGATCGCCCGCCACACCCAGGTGATTCTTCAGGAGGAGACCGATATTCCCGCCATCGCCGATCCCTGGGCCGGCTCCTATGCCATGGAGAGCCTCACCGATCAACTGGCCCAGCAGGCGCGGAAGATTATGGCCGAGGTGGATCAAGCCGGAGGAATGGTCAAGGCCATCGAAACCGGCCTGCCCATGCGCCGCATTGAGACCGCCGCCGCCCGTAAGCAAGCCCGCATTGATCGCGGCACAGATCGCATTGTCGGCGTCAACCGCTTCCGCCCGGAAGAGGAGGAGCCGCCGGAGGTGCTTCGGGTAGACAACAGCATGGTGCGGGAGAATCAACAGCGCCGCTTGGCGGAGATACGCGCCAGCCGGGATGAGGCGGCGGTTCAAGGCGCGCTCAAAGAACTCACCCAGGCCGCCAAAGAGGCACGCGGCAACCTGCTGGATCTCACCATTCGAGCCATGCGGCTGCGGGCTACCGTCGGGGAGACCACGGCAGCTCTGGAAGAGGTCTACGGGCGACACCAGGAGCAGGCGCGCGCTTTGGGAGGGGTCTACGGAGAGATGTGGAAGGATGATGCCGATTGGGCCGCTTTGAAGGAGACCATTAACGACTTTGCCCGGAGAGAGGGACGGCGGCCGCGCATTCTGCTGGCCAAGCTGGGGCAGGATGGCCACGACCGGGGCGTTAAGGTCGTTGCGGCGGCGTTTGCCGATATGGGGTTCGATGTGGATCTTGGGCCGCTGTTCCAAACTCCCGACGAAGCAGCTGCTCAGGCGGTAGAGAGCGATGTACATGTGGTGGGTGCTTCCACTCTGGCCGGCGGCCACCGAACCCTGGCACCAGAGCTGGTGCAAGCCCTTAAAGCACGAGGTGCCGAGGATATTGTGGTGGTGGTGGGAGGCGTGGTGCCCAAACAGGATATTCCCGAACTACTGGAGAAGGGCGTCGCGGCGGTATTTGGGCCCGGCACGCCGGCCATGGAGTCGGGACGTCGCGTGATGGAACTTCTGGGGGCCAATCGCAGCGGATGAACACCCATTGGCCCATCATCAGCAACGGGAATATGAGGACCGGCCGGTGAAGCCGATTCCCCCAGAGCGCTATATCGACGGTGTGCGTCAAGGCGACCGACGCATGATCGGCAAGGCCATCACACTGCTGGAGAGCCGGGCCGCCAGGGATCGGGGGCTGGCTCAACAGGTACTGGATGCCCTGACGCCGCATGCCGGACGTGGGCTGCGTATCGCCATTAGCGGTCCCCCCGGCGTCGGCAAGAGCACCTTTGTGGAGGTGTTCGGACACCACGCCATTGAACAGGGTCATCGGGTGGGGGTGCTGGCGATAGACCCCTCCTCCCGGCTTAGCGGCGGCTCCATTCTGGGTGACAAGCTGCGTATGCCTCGCCTCTCCAGCCATGACGACGCCTTTATCCGCCCCTCCCCTGCCGGAGAGGATCTGGGGGGCGTGGCCCGCCGTACCCGTGAGGCCATTGTGGTGCTGGAGGCTGCCGGTTTCGACCGTATTTTGGTAGAGACTGTGGGTGTCGGGCAGAGCGAAACCGTGGCGGCGGGGATGACCGACCTGTTCATATTGCTGGCGCTGCCCAACGCCGGGGATGAGATCCAGGGTATCAAACGCGGCACCATGGAGTTTGTCCACCTGTTGGTGGTTAATAAGGCTGATGGCGATCAGCAGCAAGCCGCCCAACAGGCTGCACACACCCTGGAGCAAGCACTACACCTGATGCACCCGCCGGAGCCGGACTGGTCGGTTCCGGTCCTCACCGCCAGCGCCCGAGAGGACTTGGGCCTGGAGAAAATTTGGCAGGCCGTGGAGCGTTTCCATGGCATGATGCAGGCGAGTGGGCGTATGGCTGCCCGGCGGCGAGAGCAGTCTTTGGCCTGGATGTGGGCCTTAGTGCGCGAGGGGCTGGAGCAGCGTCTTCGAGAACACCCCGCCGTCAACCTGGAGCAGGGCCTTCTGGAGCGCGCAGTCAAGGCGGGTCGCACAGCCCCCGCCGAGGCGGCAGAGCGGCTGCTGATGCTCTTTTCAAGGCCCCTTTAGTAAACACCACATGTATGATAGTGCATGGCGTGATCTCTATTGACACGGAGGGCAATCTCCATGGACAAGGTGTTGGATCAAGCCGCAAGTAGAGAGCGTATCAATTCATCAGGCAGGAGGTAGCATGGCCGACATTATGGAGCGTTTCGACCGGCTGCGTGAGCAGGCCCACATGGGCGGTGGCATCAAACGCATCGAAGCACAGCATAAGCGCGGAAAACTCACCGCACGCGAGCGGCTGGAGGTGCTGCTGGATCAGGACTCCTTTGAGGAGATGGACACCTTTGTGGAGCACCGCTGCACCGACTTCGGCATGCAGGATCAGAAACATCCCGGTGACGGCGTGGTGATCGGCCACGGCACCATTTTCGGACGCCCGGTGATGGTTTACAGCCAGGATTTTACGGTCTTTGGCGGTTCGCTCTCGGAAACCCATGCCCAAAAAATATGCAAGATCATGGATATGGGGGTAAAAAACGGCATTCCGGTCATCGGTATCAACGACTCCGGCGGGGCGCGGATTCAGGAGGGGGTCGCCTCACTGGCCGGATATACCGAGGTGTTTCAGCGCAACGTACTGGCCAGCGGCGTGGTGCCGCAAATCTCCGCCATCATGGGGCCCTGTGCCGGCGGGTCGGTTTATTCTCCTGCTCTTACCGACTTTATTTTCATGGTGCAGGACAACGCCTTCATGTTTCTCACCGGCCCCGACGTGGTGCGCCAGGTCACCCATGAGGAGGTAACCTTTGAAGAGTTGGGCGGAGCCTCCACCCATGCCAGCCGATCCGGAGTGACGGACTTTGCCTGCGACGGTGATATTGAGCTGCTGACACAACTGCGTCGCCTCTACGCCTTTCTGCCGCTCAACAACCGGGATCCGCTGCCGGTCTACCCCACCGGCGACCCGGTCCACCGGCTGGAAGAGTCCCTGAACCATGTGGTACCCGACGACCCCAACAAACCCTACAACATGCGCGAAATCGTCGAAAAGGTGGTAGATAACGGCGACTTCATGGAGATTCAGGAGCGCTTTGCCAAAAATATCCTGGTGGGATTCGCCCGCATGGAGGGCTCCACCATCGGCGTGGTGGCCAATCAGCCGATGGTGCTGGCCGGATGTCTGGATATCGACGCCTCCATCAAGGCGGCCCGTTTTGTACGCTTTTGCGACTGCTTCAGCATTCCGGTGGTGAGCTTTGTGGATGTGCCGGGTTTTCTGCCGGGAAGCGATCAGGAGCATCGCGGCATCATCAAGCATGGTGCCAAGCTGCTGTTTGCCTACGCCGAAGCCACGGTGCCCAAGATCACCATCATCACCCGGAAAGCCTATGGCGGTGCCTACTGCGTCATGGCCTCCAAGCATCTGCGCGGCGATCTCAACTACGCCTGGCCCAACGCTGAGATTGCCGTCATGGGCTCCAAAGGGGCAGCAGAGATCATCTTCCGCAAGGAGATCGGCCGCGCCGAAGATCGGGACGCCGCACTTCAGGAGAAGACCGACCTTTATGCCGAAACCTTTGCCAACCCTTTTATTGCCGCCCGGCGGGGCTATCTGGATGATGTCATCCGCCCCTTCCGCACCCGGATACGCATCGCACAGGGACTCCAACTTCTAAAGAACAAGAAGCTGGATAATCCATGGAAAAAACACGCCAATATGCCGCTATAAGGGAGCTTGGAGCGTGAAAAAAATACTCATTGCCAACCGCGGAGAGATTGCTTGCCGCGTCATGCGTGCCGCTAAAAAACTGGGCATCGCCACGGTGGCGGTCTACTCCGAGGCCGACCGTCACAGCTTACACACCCGCATGGCCGACGAAGCGGTCCATATTGGCCCCTCTGCCAGCGCCGAATCCTATCTGGTGATGGCTAAAATTGTTGACGCCTGCGAGAAAACCGGTGCTGACGCGGTTCATCCCGGCTATGGATTTCTCTCGGAAAACGCCGCCTTTCGACGCCTGCTGGACGAAAAAGGCATCACCTTTATCGGCCCCTCTGCCAGCGCCATTGAGGCCATGGGGGATAAGATTTCCTCTAAAAAACTGGCAATGGAGGCCGGAGTCGCCACCATTCCCGGCCATCTGGGGGTGATTCAGGATGCCCAGGAGGCGGTCACCATCGCCCGCGAAATCGGCTATCCGGTGATGATCAAGGCCAGCGCCGGAGGCGGCGGTAAAGGCATGCGCATCGCCCATAACGATGCGGAGGCCAAGGTCGGCTGGAGCTCGGCCGCCAGCGAAGGGATGAGCTTCTTTGGCGACGACCGGGTTTTTATTGAGAAGTTCATCGAACAGCCGCGCCACATTGAAATCCAGGTGATGGCCGATGCACACGGCAACGCCTTTTGGCTCAACGAGCGAGAGTGCTCCATTCAGCGCCGCAATCAAAAGGTGGTGGAAGAGGCTCCCTCCCCCTTTCTGAACCCCGAAACCCGTAAGGCGATGGGCGATCAGGCGGTGGCACTGTGCCAGGCAGTGGGATACGCCTCGGCGGGAACCGTAGAGTTTGTGGTGGGGAAAAACCGGGATTTCTACTTTCTGGAGATGAATACCCGCCTGCAAGTGGAGCACCCGGTCACCGAGATGATTACCGGTATCGATCTGGCCGAATGGATGATTCGGGTGGCACGAGGGGAGAAGATTCCCTGGAAACAGGAGGAGATTCCGCTCAAGGGTTGGGCCATGGAGTCCCGCCTTTATGCCGAGAACCCCTATCGGAGCTTTCTCCCATCCAGCGGCCGACTGACCAAATTTCGTCCCCCGAAGCAGGGAAAACATGTGCGGGTGGATACCGGCGTCTTCGAGGGGGGCGAGGTAACCATGTTCTACGACCCCATGATCGCCAAGCTGGTAACCTGGGGCAAAGATCGCAACAAAGCCGCCAAGCGGATGGGTGAGGCACTGGATAGCTTTCTGATTCGCGGATGCGGGCACAACATCGACTTTCTCAACGCCGTGGTGCGCCACCCCCGTTTTCTCTCCGGCAACTTTACCACCAGCTTTATTGACGAAGCGTTTCCGGAGGGGTTCAACGGTGCCCCCATGAGCGATGCCGACTGCCATCTTTTTGCAGCGGCTGCGGCCTGTATCGAACGTACCGAACGCGCTCTGTTCCAGGCCCAACCAGATGTGCAAGGTCTGGTAGTCACGGTCGCCGGAGAGGAGCCGGTATCCATGACGGTCTCCCGCCAGCCGGGTATTTTATTGGTCGAACCGCAACTGGGCGCTCCCCTGGAAGTAGCAGAGAGCTACCGACCCGGCGATCCGTTGGCCACCTTTGAGGTTGGCGGCGAGAAACACCACTTTCAGATTGAGCGCCTGGCCGAAGGGTTTGAGTTGGCCAAAGGCGGCGTTCGACGACGGGTGCTGGTGCGCTCTCCTCGGGTGCATGAGCTGGGCACCCTGTTGCCCGAGAAGGCCCCACCGGATCTCTCCAGATATCTGATTGCCCAGATGCCGGGCCTGGTGCTCGCGGTGGATGCGGCAGTGGGCGATGAGGTGGTGATAGGAGATACGCTGCTGGTTCTGGAGGCCATGAAGATGGAGAATATCATGACCGCCGAGCGCGATGGCGTTGTAAAGGTCGTCAACGTCTCCCAAGGCGATACGGTAGAGGCCAATGCGGTATTGATGGAGTTTGAGTGATGATAGGACGCCTCAACCACGTCGCCATCGCCGTCCCCGACCTGCAAACGGCTGCCGACCAATATCGCCATACCCTTGGGGCCGAGGTGAGCGATCCTCTGACCCTACCGGAACACGGCGTCACCACCATCTTTATCAAACTGCCCAACACCAGCATTGAGCTGTTGGAACCCCTCGGGGAGAACTCACCTATTGCTGGATTTCTCACGAAGAATCCCGCCGGGGGGGTGCATCACATCTGCTATGAAGTGGAAGATATTCATGCCGCCGTGGAACGGATTGCGGCAGATGGCTATCGCGTGCTTAACCGTACGCCCAAGATGGGGGCTCACGGTAAGCCGGTGGTGTTCATGCATCCCAAGGATTTTAGTGGGACGCTGGTGGAGTTGGAGCAGGCTTAACCGGTCCCAACAGCCTCCCGTATGACATCCAAGACTGCCGCATCCTCAATGGTGGGCAGATCGCCGGGATCCCGCCCCTCGCAGATGGCCAGTATCGCCCGGCGCAACACCTTGCCGGACCGAGTCTTGGGAACCCCGGAAACCACGTATAGATCCCGTGGCTTGGCAATCGGACCCACCTCCTTGGACACCACATCTCGCAGGCTTTCGGCACCCGGATTATCCAAGCCGCCCGTCAGCACCACAAAAGCTACCACCTCCTGGGTCTTGATCTCATCTTTGACCCCCACCACCGCCGCTTCAGCCACCGCCGGATGAGTGCAGAGCGCCTCTTCAATCTCGCGGGTTCCCATGCGGTAACCGGCCACGGTCAATACATCGTCATCCCGGCCCATAATGAAGTAGTAACCATCCTGGTCATACATGGCGTAGTCGAAGGTGGCGTACAGGGGCTCGTCAAAGCGGCTGAAGTAGGTCTCCACAAAGCCGTCGTCATTATTGTAAATGGTGGTCATGCAGCCCGGCGGCAGCGGCGGCTGGATCATCAACGCCCCTTTGACATCGGCCCCCAACTGCGCGCCGCTCTGGCTATCCACCAAGCGAATATTGTAACCCAGCGATGGCTTGCAGGGGCTGCCGAACTTGGTCTCCATCAACCCCAATCCGGCAAAGTTACTCAAAATCGGCCAGCCGGTTTCGGTCTGCCAGTAGTTATCCACCACCGGCTTACCCAGCGTCTCGGAAACCCAGGCGTGGGTCTGGCGATCCAGCGGCTCCCCGGCCAAAAACAGCCAGCGCAACGAAGAGAAATCATACTTCTTGATGTAATCAGGCCCCGATTTCTTCAGCACCCGAATGGCGGTTGGCGAGGTAAACATGCAGTTCACCTTGTACTTCTCCACCATGGACCACCAGATGCCCGGATCGGGCCGAATGGGAATCCCCTCGTAGACCACCGTCGTCGCCCCCACCAGCAGCGGTGCATAGACAATATACGAGTGACCTACGACCCAGCCGATATCAGAGCCGGAAAACATCACATCCCCAGCCCCCACGCCATAGATGTACTTCATAGAGGCGATCATGGAGACCGCATGACCGCCGGTATCCCGTTGCACGCCCTTGGGACGCCCGGTGGTGCCCGATGTATAGAGGATATAACTGGGATCGCTGGACGCCACCATCTCCGGAGGAATCTCCACCCCAGCCAGTGGGGCCACGGCGCTGTGGTAGTCGGTATCTCCCTCCCCCATCTTCAGATCGGGATCCAGCCCCCGATTGACCACCACCACCTGAGGCCGGGCGCTCTGGGCGTGCTCCAGGGCAGCATCCAGCAGCGGCTTGTAGGGAATCACCTTGCCGCCGCGCATTCCGGCATCGGCGGTCATCACCACCGTAGGGGTGGCGTCATCAATCCGGCTGGCCAGGCTATGGGCGGCAAACCCGCCAAACACCACCGAATGCACCGCCCCCAAGCGCACCGTGGCCATCATCGCCACCACCGTCTCGGGAATCATCGGCAGGTAGATCAACACCCGGTCGCCCTTGCCCACGCCAAGATTTCTGAGTAGCGCAGCCATCTCGTTTACCTGACGATAGAGCGCCTGATAGGTGATGCGCTGCTCTCTCTCCACCTCGGTAGAGACCCAAATCAGCGCCGTCTGATTCCCCCGCGCCTCCAGGTGACGATCCACGGCGTTGTGACAGAGATTGAGCTGCCCATCGGGATACCAGTATGCAAACGGCGGTTTTTCGTACTGGAGCGCCTGCTTGGGAAAGCGCTGCCAATCCACCAACTGGGCCTGCTCCAGCCAGAAGGCGTCCGGCTCCTCTACGGATCGCTCGTAGAGTGCGTCGTACTGCTCCTTGGGGGTCATGGCTGCGCTCCTTCTTTGAGGGGAATGCGGAAATGAGAATCAATATCTCAGCTTTGGGGTGTGGTTGACAAGATATTGGACAAGCTCCCCATACCCCCTACTCTGCTAAAACCTGTGCCTGCGCCACCGCCAACGCCGCCATATTGACAATCCCCCGAGCATTCACCGCGGGCACCATCACATGGCAAGGCTTGGCCGCACCCAGAAGAATTGGCCCCACCGGTAGCCCCTCTCCCAGCTTGCCCAGTAGATTAAAGGCGATATTGGCCGCATCCAGGTTGGGCATAATGAGCAGATTGGCCTGCCCCTCCAGCTTGGAGTTGGGAAAGATGCGACTGCGCACCACTGGATCCAGCGCCAAATTGGCCCGCATCTCCCCCTCCACCTCCAGCTCGGAATCCCGCTCAAAGAGGTATTGGGCCGCCTCGCGCATCTTCCGGGCCGAGTCGGAGTTGGAGCTACCAAAGTTGGAGTGGGACAAAAGCGCCACCTTGGGCTTGATGCCGAACTGCTGCACCGCACGCGCCGCCATCTGGGTGACATCGGCAATGGTCCGGGCGTCGGGGTTACGCCGCACATGGGTGTCGCAGATAAAATAGACCCCCTTGGGCATCACCATCACCACCATGGCCGCTGGATGACTGACGCCCCGCTCCAAACCTACCACCTCCCGCACATGCTTCAGATGTTTCATATAGCGCCCGAAGGAGCCGCAGAGCATGGCATCCGCATCGCCACGCTTGACCATGACGGCGGCGATGGCGGTGTTGTTGGTGCGCATCTCCAACTTGGCTCCATCCACCGAAACACCACGACGCTGCATGATCTCGTGGTAGCTCTGCCAGTAGTCCCGATAGCGGGCGTCGCTCTCGGGGTTGCAGATCTCAAAATCGCGGTCGGGCCGGATGCGCAAACCCAGCTTTTCGATACGGCTCAGCATCACCTCGGGACGCCCCACCAGAATCGGCTTGGCGATGCCCTCATCCAAGATCACCTGGGTGGCGCGCAACACACGGGTATCTTCACCCTCTGCAAACACCAGCCGCTTGGGATCCCGAACAGCCCGATCCACTACCGGCTTCATCAACAGGCCGCAACGGCAGACAAAGCGCTCCAAGCTCTCCTCGTACTGCGCCATATCGGCAATGGGGCGGCTGGCCACGCCGGAATCCATGGCTGCTTTGGCCACCGCCGGAGCAATCTTGAGAATCAGACGCGGATCAAAAGGTTTGGGAATCACATAATCCGGGCCAAAGAGAAAGCTCTCGTCGGCGTAGGCCAGGGCCACATCCTCGGAGGACTCTTCGTGGGCCAACTCGGCAATGGCATCCACCGCCGCCACCTTCATGGCTTCGTTGATGCAGGTGGCACCCACATCCAGTGCGCCCCGAAACAGAAACGGGAAGCAGAGTACGTTGTTGACCTGATTGGGATAGTCGCTGCGCCCGGTGGCGATGATGGCGTCGTCACGTACGCTGCGCACCTGCTCCGGGGTGATCTCCGGATCGGGATTGGCCAGGGCCAGAATCAACGGCTTCGGAGCCATGGTGGCGATCATCTCCGGGGTCACCACGCCAGGACCAGAGACGCCGAGAAAAATATCGGCATCCTGCATCACATCCGCCAGAGTGCGAGCGTCGGTCTCCTGCACAAACGCCTGCTTCTGGGCGTTGAGGTTGTCCCGCTCGCTGTGAATCACGCCGCGACTGTCGCAAAGCCAGATGTTCTCCCGCTTCAGCCCCATGGAGATGAGCAGATTCAGACAGGCAATCCCCGCTGCACCGGCGCCCACCGCCACCATTTTCACATCCACCAGATCTTTCTTTACCAGCCGCAAGCCGTTACGCACGGCCGCCGCTGAGATGATGGCCGTACCGTGCTGATCATCATGAAAAACCGGAATGTTAACCCGCTCTTGAAGCGCCTTCTCAACGGCGAAACACTCCGGAGCCTTGATATCCTCCAGATTGATGCCGCCGAAGGTGGGCTCCAGCGCGGCGATGATATCCACCAATTTGTCGGGATCAGGCTGGTTCACCTCAATATCGAACACATCAATACCGGCGAACTTCTTGAAAAGAACAGCCTTACCCTCCATCACCGGTTTGGCAGCCAGCGGGCCGATGTTGCCAAGGCCCAGCACGGCCGTGCCGTTGGAAATTACCGCTACCAGATTGCTACGGGCCGTCAGCTCCGCCACCTGGGCCGGATCCTCGACGATGGCATTGCAAGCCGCAGCCACGCCAGGGGAGTAGGCCAGCGCCAAGTCCCGCTGATTGGAGAGCGGCTTGGTGGGGGTGATGGCCAGTTTTCCGGGTTTGGGATAACGATGGTAACGAAGGGCGGTGCGATCAAAATCATTGCTCATGGGAACGATGGGAGCTCCTGGTGGAATTTGTAGAGGAAGGCTCTCATGGCGGGCTGCGCTGAATGGGGGGCACAGAGGCCATCAGAACCGGGATATGCGCCCCCCGTTCTACACACTCTCACAAGAAAGGCAATGGCCGATGTGGCTATTGAGCTATTTTATGGCCATACGCCACGTAAAACGAACCTGGAGAGTGCGCCCCCAGGCCCGCATAAACTTGGATCCATCGAGTCGATCCGAACTAGACGATATCCAGCAGCTCCACCACAAAAATCAGCGTGGCATTGGGGCCGATGCCCGCTTGAGGCATACCCATGGGGCCGTACGCCAGATCGCCGGGAATGGTAAAGCGATACTTGCTGCCGACGCCCATCAACTGCACCCCTTCCGTCCAACCGGCAATCACCCGATTGAGGGGGAATGAGATGGGCTCGCCCCGCTTGTAGGAGCTGTCAAACTCGGTGCCGTCTTCCAGGGTTCCAGCATAGTGAACCCGCACGGTGTCGGTGGCGCTGGGTTTGGGCCCGTCACCCTCTGTCATCACCTCATACTTCAGTCCGCTCGCGGTGACTTGAATACCCTCTTCTGATGCCATCTGTCCTCTCCCATGATCGTCCATATCCATAACCATGCATCCCTGCACAGGCCACTTGCCCATCCACGATGCCGACCCTTCTTACCACACTATAAAGCGTTCTTCATGCGTTGATGTTGGCGTTGTACTCATGTCACACCTCATCCACCCGCCTGTTTCACACGCAAGCCCTGCTTTTTCAGATGGGCCATCACCCGCTCGATCTGATCCCCCTGAATCTCAATCACCCCCTCTTTCACCGTACCACCAGCCCCGCAGAGCGCTTTAAGCTTTTTGCCCATTTTAGCCAGTGCAACAGCATCCAGAGCCAGCCCTTTGATCAAGGTGACCCCTTTGCCTTTTCGGCCTTTGGTCTCGCGGGAAACACGCACGATGCCATCCGTTATGGGCTTTGCTCTGTTTCGCGTGCAGGTACAGCGCTTGGCAGGCCGGCGGCAGCTCGGGCAGATGCGCCCCTGTTCGGTGGAGTAAACAACACGCTCTTGTGATCGATTGGCTCTCATATCAAACCAACTATTCGTACGTGCAAAGATAGGCGGTATCGACCTCTACCTTCAGTTGAAATTTTTGATTGGCCTCTACCTGAAAAGATTGATTCTGAACAAAAATCCGCCAGCTCTCCGCACCAGGCAACTTCACCGTCAGAGCGCCGCTAACCACGGTCATGGTCTCTTTCTGTGAAGTGCCAAACTCATACGCACCAGGGACCATCACGCCGACAGTGGCCGGGAGGGTCTCTGTCTGAAACCCGATGGATTTGACCGAACCGTCAAAATATTCATTAACCTTCAACATGATACGTTCAACTCCTTCAAAAACAATCGGTTTACGCTTTTTTGACGAACTCCGACTTCAGCATCATGGCTCCGATGCCGGTCATTTTGCAGTCTATATTATGGTCACCATCAACAAGACGGTTGATTTTCACCTTCGTGCCGATTTTTGCCACGGAAGAGGAGCCTTTAATCTTCAGATCTTTAATCAAAGTGACCGTGTCGCCCGCCTCAAGACGATTTCCATGGGCATCCTTCACCACCTGTTCTGGCTGTTCATGGATCTCGGGTGATGCGGCTTGGGGGTTCCACTCGTGCCCGCACTCCGGGCAGACCAACAGGGTACCATCTTCATAGATGAATGCCGAATCACACTGCGGGCATGGAGGAAGTACGTCGCTCATGGTCTCAACCTTACCGAATAGAGGTTATGCGTTCGGCCGAACAAGGGGCCGCTCTGTCGTTGCTATGGCATAAGGATTCCCGACCTTGTCGCAAAGCGCCGTAGAGATCACCATCACCTCCACGCGCGCTCCCCCCTTTGCACATCGCACGGTTTTAAAGGGAGGCACAGAGTTCCCAACGATGATCTGTTGGGAGACCTCTCGCTCCTCCTGTCTTTTCTCTTCGGGGATGAGATGCGCGATTTCCATGCCCACAGCCTCCTTCTCCGAATAGCCATACATGCGTTCGGCCCCTGGGTTCCAGGCGGTAATGAAACCATCGAAATCCTGCACGGTAATAGCGTCGGAGGAGTCCCTCACCACGACGGCCAAACGACCCATTTGCTCCTGCTGTTTCTGCAACGTGATATCCATGAAGGTGATGACCACTCCATCGATGACATTCTCGGTGGTGCGGTAAGGTTTCATGCGCATAAAGAACCATTTGCCATCTGTTATCTGGACCTCTTTCTCTCGTGGCACCAAATCTTCCAGAACCGCCTCCGCTTCCTGGGAAAGAGGCTGAGAGATCAGACTTGTGGCGATGTCCCCCAGGGGACGCCCGATATCGGACGGAATCAGTTTGATAAACTCAGTAACCCTCGGAGTGAAACGCCGAATGCGCAATTTCAAATCCAGAAATATCACACCCACTTCGGTGCTGGCCAGATAGTTGGCCATATCGTCATTGGCCTTGGACAGCGCGGTGATTTTTTCCTGATGCTCGCTATTGACCGTGGTCAACTCTTCATTGATGGATTGCCCCTCCTCCTTGGAGGTTTCCAGCTCTTCGTTGGCGCTCTGAAGCTCCTCATTGGAGGCCTGCATCTCCTCGTTGGTGGATTTCATCTCCTCATTGGAGGATTCCAGCTCCTCAATGGTGGTTTGAAGGTACTCCTTGGTGGATCTCAGCTCCTTCTCCAACTCGGCAATGCGTTGGTCCTTATCGCCTGGGGTGACCAATAGCTTCGGTTTATCTTTGGGTTGGATTGGACCAACACTCTCGAAGATCACCGCCATACAGCCCGCCATGACTTCCGGCTCGACCAGTGGCCTTACCAACAGATTAAGATGTTGAACCCCCCCATTAACTTGAACGCTCAATCCATCGTAACGAACAGCGCTCTCCTCGGTCTTAGCCTTGCGCACCGCCGTCGTTAAATCCGGCAGCAGTCCTTCACGCGCCAGCTTGAGAAGGTTCCAGTTGGTCCTTCCTGTTGGCGCTTCCAGATATTGTCCAGTACGTCCATGAATATAGATGGCCTCGTAATGCTCGTTGATAATCACGCAGGCGGGCGTGTGTTTCGCCAAAAGAAGCGCCTCCACACCCTTTTTCAAGCTGATCTCAGCCCGTTCATAAGACGTTTTTTGTATCGAATGGGGGGTGGCTTCCGCTGGAGGGTGTGGGGTTTTAATCTCAAACCCGACCTGTCGCACTGCAGAAATGGCTTTGCGACGATACAGCTTCCATTTTCGACTGACGACCTCGAAGAGGTGGGAGCTGCCATCTGTGGTTTCCGATGTTCCCAACTGGAGGTAACCATTGGGTTTTAATGCATAATGAAATATGGGGAGCACCTTGGCCTGAAGAGTGGCCCCGAAATAGATGAGTAAATTTCGGCAACTGATCAAATCCATACCGGAAAAAGGGGGATCCTTGATCACATTCTGCTCGGCAATCACCAACATTTCTCGTATGCGTTTATTAACTTGGTAGGTGCTGCCATCTTTAGAAAAAAAGCGATTCAGACGTTCGGGCGAGACGTCGGCCGCAATGGTGTCAGGGTAGATTCCACGACGAGCCGCCTCAATGGCTTGATGGTCCAGATCGGTGGTAAAAATCTGGACCTTGCACACCTTGTTCAGGACATCCATCTGCTCCTGACAAAGGATGGCCAATGAATAGGCCTCCTCTCCTGTCGCGCACCCAGGCACCCAGATCCGAAGAGGCTGATCCGGCCCCCGATCCTTAATCAAATCGGGGATGACGCGCTCCTCAAGAAGATCGAACACCTCCCGGTCGCGGAAGAAACTTGAAACTCCAATCAGGAGCTCCTTGAACAGGGTTTTCACCTCCTCTCGATCCTTCTGAAGGTACTTGACGTAATGATCCAAACGGTGAATTTGTTTGATAGCCATACGCCTTTGAACCCGGCGCAGGATAGTATTCTCCTTATATTGGGAAAAATCATGACCCGTCTTAGACCTCAAAATGATAAACACCTTCTGAAGGCTATCTATTAAATCTTCACGTACAGAGACATCATTTGGAGGTTTCTGACTTCCCAGGCAGGCTACTAAGGCGGCCGGCATCTCCTCGGGTGGCAGGATAAAGTCTGCCAAACCGGTTTGGACAGCGCTGGCGGGCATTCCGTCAAATTTTGCAGAGACCGGCTCCTGAACCATAACGACCCCCCCCGCCTCCTTGATGGCCTTCAGCCCCAGCGTCCCGTCTGATCCCGTGCCGGAGAGGATAATACAGGCCGCGCGTTCCTGTTTATCATCCGCCAGCGAACGGAGAAAGTTATCGATGGTCAGTCTCTGGTGACGCGGCTGAACTGGTTCCATGATATGCAGGGTGTCATGAAGAACACTCAAATCCCTATCGGGGGGAATGACATAAACGCAATTGGGTTGCACCTTCACCCTATCGGTTATCTGAGCCACAGGCATGGTGGTGTACTGACCGATCAGGTCGGACAATATACTTTTATGCTCCGAATCCAAATGCTGAACCAAAACGAAGGCCATACCGGAGTCTGAAGGCATCTGATTAAAGAACCGCTCAAAGGCCTCAAGACCGCCGGCGGATGCACCGAGGGCAACGATAACAATACGATTTCCGGCCAACGGTTCCGTCGCGTAAGAACCTTTTGTTGACGTTCGAATGGGATCACGATCTGCCATACTGAAGCCCTCTTCTCCGAATGGTTATTTATCAGCCATGACAGATTCCGACAATATATTGATAAGTCGTTGTTTTTTATGGGTTTGCTAAGGTGTAGGTTACATCCTACTTTCAAAATTCGTTTCACATCATCTTTCATGGCATGGGCGGTAAGCGCAATGATGTAAGCGGGTTTGAATGCATTGCTCTTCTCCCACGCCCGAATCTTCCTAGTGGCTTCATAGCCATCCATAACGGGCATCTGAATATCCATCAGAACCACGTCATGCCGCTCCTTTTTATATCTCTCGAATCCTTCGGCCCCATCTTCCGCCTGGTCCACTCTGTATGGGGTCTTTTTGAGGAACGCTCTGACCAAGAGACGATTATCCTCGGAATCGTCGATCAACAGAATAGACAGGCTCTCTTTTGCTGCAAGTTCTCTTGGAAGATCCGACACGGATGTTCCTCTTATTTCCGAGTCCAGCCACTCATCCGGGTTTGTTAGATCGGCAGACGGCAAATGGAGCGTAAAGAAGAAGGTACTACCCTGGCCGGCACAGCTCTCCACCCAAATCCGTCCATCCATCAAATCGATGAGCTGGCGGCTGATGGCCAACCCCAGCCCACTACCGCCATATCGACGTGAAGTAAATGTCTCCCCCTGGATGAATGGATGAAATATAGCGGCCTGCATTTCAGAAGAGATGCCTATCCCGGTATCGGAGACAGCAAACAACAACGCTTCATCCTGCTCCTGGATCTTCAACCTGACATCTCCCTCCCTGGTAAACTTTACGGCGTTTCCCAATAAATTTAAGAGTATTTGCTTGAGACGTTGTGGATCACCTTTCACAAACTCCGGCACACCCTCCGAAATGTCACAAAAGAGCTTGACCCTTTTTTCCTTAATCAGAGTTTCCAGGATTTCCAGGATTTCACTGGCCAGACTTGGCAGATTGAACGTCACCTGCTCCAGAGACATCTGCCCCGCCTCGATCTTGGATAGGTCCAACACGTCGTTGATCAGACTCATCAGCCCCATACTGGATCGGTTAAGCACCTCAATAAAATGTCGCTGATCCGTGTTGAGATCGGAGGCCTCCAACTCTTCCCCCATGCCGAGAATCGCATTCATGGGTGTGCGGATCTCATGGCTGATATGGGCTAGAAACAGCGTCTTGGCCCGATTGGCCGCTTCAGCGTTCCTTTTAGCCAGACGAAGTTCATCTTCCACCTGTTTGCGTTCACGAATATCACTGATGGCGGTTCGCCATTGAGAAGAGGTGCCCATCACACCAGAAGAGACGTCGCTTTCCAACTGAACGTAGAAAGGCGCGCCGGCACTCAGTAATCTGACTTCTACACGCTGCGGCTCTCTAGTTTTAAGCAACTGTTTTTGATGTCGGTAGAGGAGGTCCTGGTCATCCCGAAACAGAAGACGAGAGAGTGGTATTCCAATGAGGTCACACCGTTCCATGCCCAGCATGGCGGCGAGCCTCAGATTGGCCTGCAGGATCACCCCTTCTTGATTGAGGGTTAAGTATCCCACCGGGGCATGATCGTATAGATCTTGATAGTTCGACTGAGATTCAAGGAGTGCTTCCTGGACCTTGCGGAGCTCCTCGTTCTGCATTTCAAGCTCAATTTCGTAGACCTGAAGTTCGTGGAGAAGCCGGTCGGTTTCCCCACTATCCAGCCGATGACCTGTTCTGGGCTCCCCTTCCAGAGCCTGTTCAGCCAGACGACGAAGCTCAAGATGCCGGTGGTACTTAGGCTGCTTATCACGCTTTTTCATTGTGGATCTCCCCCCATTCTCCACGCATGAGTCCCGACGAGCGACGGAACGGGACGGAAGCGTCTCCCACTCACACCTTACTCAATGTACCACACGCCCTCGTCCACGATTTATGTTTCATAATTAATTAATTTTCTTACTCTCATTTCGAAGTCAATATGGGAATCCCTGTTTGCCTTCTCGGTGGCTTTCATGACTGACACACGCCTTCTCCAATCCATCCAAGATATTGGGAATTACGTGTCCGGGAAAGTATGTCCACATCAAGAACCTCCACCTCTAAAGCTCCGGCCAGCAACTGCCTAGCCCCAATGCATAACAGGTCCGTCAAATCATCCCGGAAATCCTCTGGCTTCCGTAGCGCGACAATCGTATCGTTACTCGTGGCGTATCATTCCTCTGCTGGTTAAAAGATTGGCGTCTTTATTCCAGCTGGACACGCCAGCTATTCAACTATCCCATACACCACTTTCGATCATAGCTCACGATTTTGTTCATCTGAGAACTCTGACCGCACTTTTGATAGGTTTCAACTTTGAAAATGAATAGTCTATCTCATGACAGAACATTAGCATTGGCGAGTATTCAGAAACCATCTCGTCGCGTGTCTATACAAGGCCATATTGTGTGGGGACTTCTGTTCATCTTTATCTTTGGATGGGCAACGTACAGCCAGGCTGCCACCTGCCTTTGGGTTTCCTCCTACCATCAGGGCTATGAATGGAACGACGGCATCGAAAAGGGGCTTCGCACCGCACTGAATGGTCGATGTAAAATCGAGTCATTTTTTATGGACACAAAACGCTACTCGAATTCTGAATATGCCAGGAATAAAGGAACGGAAGCCTTTGCACTGATCAAATCTCTCAAGCCAGATGTGATCATTGCTTCAGACGACAATGCCTCCAAATATCTAGTTAAGCCATTTTTGCGAAAGGGAAAAATCCCCGTCGTGTTCTGTGGTATCAACTGGTCGGTGACGGCCTATGGCTATCCCTATAAACATGCTACCGGGATGGTTGAATTTGCGCCTGTACAATCCTTGTTACAAGAGATCAAACGAACCGTAAAACGTGTTTCCAAGGGGCTCTATCTCTCTTCCAATGTGCCCACAGAGCATACGGATTTTTCTTGGTATCAGCGTATGTTCAATACCGAGGGCGTCACGGTGGAAAGCCGCTTTGTCCACACCATAGAAGAGTGGGAAAAAGGGTATCTCACAGGACAACAGTATGACTTCATTATTTTAGGAAACAATGCCGGCATCGAAGGGTGGGGGGAAAAACGAGCAGCGCATTTCGCCATGGCCCACGCTGGCCAACTGACCGTGACCCATTATGACTGGAT
>JADFWT010000309.1 GCA_015233785.1 Magnetococcales bacterium | reverse complement strand
TCTGAGCGCCAGGCCAATCTGAATGCTGCTGCCCAGGCGGAACAGGTCGCTTGGCAGCGTATCACCAGCCATGTAGAGGCCGCTTATACCCGACAGAAAGAATTGATGGATGGGCAGCACGCCCAACGACTCCAGCAGATTGCGGAGGCAGAGCTTTCGGAAACAGAAACCCGGGCTCAGACCACCGAGGCCATTATCAAGAATCTGGCTTCTCGGCAAGAAGCAGTACTGACCCACAGCGACACTATCGTTGAAATGATCAGTGGGGCTTACCGGGCACAACGCCTGGCCGCTCGTAATACAGAGGAAGAGGTGCGTGAGCTGGCTGTGCAGGAAATGTTGGCCAAGCGGGATGTTTACTCTCGTATTGCTGATCATCATAGGGGGACCATCGATCAGCTGATTCAGGAGGAGCAGCGCCATCTGGATGCGGTGCGGTTTATTCAGGCCGCCCGGCAGCAGCTGCACATGACCACCGAAGAGCGGATCCGGGCGTTGCGCCGGGAGACCATGTCGGCCAGTCAACTACGCGCCGATCGGCAATTGGAGATTGACCAGCTCCAGGCTCAAGCCCGTGCCGCTCTGCGGGCCGGCGATCACCAACAGGCGGTGGAATTCGCCAACCGGGCCCAGGAACTGGCGACCCAGACCTCCGATGCGGTAACCGAGACAGTACGCCGGGAGGTGCGGGTCAAACGGGCCAATTACGATACTTTGGAAGCCCAGGTTCGTGCCCAGAATGGTCGGATCGTCAGCTATCATGCCCAGTCCGGTCGGGCCATCATCGAATACGACAAACAGGTCATCAGCAAGAAACAGGCAGTAGCCAACGCCATCGGTGAGGTACGGGAATCAGCCCAGATCGCCGATACGGCCATGAAGGCCCAGTCCCAATCCCATATCGATGCCTACAAACAGCTGCGTACCTCACAGAAATCAGCTTCGGAAAGCCTTACCCAGGTCACCGGTCAAGTCCGGCAACTGGATGCTGCACTGTCCCGTGAGCATCGCCTTGTCATCCAGGCCAGCACTGCCGAAATCCCCCAGGCCCTGGCAGAGATAGACCAGCTCCTGGCCGAAAAGGATGCGGCCATCGCCATCAAAGGTGATCTGGAGGATGTGAAACAGCGCCTCGACACCTTGGATGAGCGGCTGGAAGAAGGCGGCAATATCGATATTGCTGCCACTGACGAAGAGGCCCGCGCCACTGTTGCCGAACTGGACCGGTTCATCCGCACTCTGGATCCAGAGGCGAGGATCCACCTGGATACCAGCTCGGCCCGGCAATCTGTGGATGGGCTGCATGATCGAATCACTCAGCTTTCTGATATCCATACCCAAAGCCGACACTCTGTTGGCGATAACATCGACGAGGTAATTCGCCGAATCAATAGCCTCAATGGTCGAGATTCCTCTTCCAGACACACCATCCACGTCTACAAGAAGAAACACTACGCCAGCGGCGGCATGGTGGACAGTGCCCAGCGATTCAACCGAGGCGGTGCCGTTCAGGCCATCCGTAAAAGTTGGCAGGTGCCGGGCATCGGCGATCGGGACACGGTACCGGCTCGGTTGCCAGTGGGCTCCTACGTCCTGCGCAAAGCGGCGGTCCAACGCTATGGGCGCGAGCCCATCATGCAGGCGATCCGCAACACCGCACCTATTGCTGTTTCAGCACGACATGCCGTAGATGCTCTGCTCACCCCGGGTGAGATCACCGCACCCCCTTCAGCGGTGCAGCGATTGGGTCTGGGCTTCTTTGAGGCTCTGAACAATCTGGAGCTTCCTGCCCTGGCCAGTGGCGGGTTGGTGCCCGACCTGGGCAACGTCCTGGCCCCCATGGATCGGTTTGAAAGCCAACCGGCCCAACCTCGTGCAGAGACCACCCCTATGCGCCGTATTGAGGTGAGCTTTTCGCTCCCCAATGGTGATCGACCCGTCGGTGAATTCACCGAAGAACACGCCGACGCCCTGGTGCGCTTCCTCGAAGAACAGAAAAGCCGGTCGTAGGAAATTCCCATGCCCATCATCTTGACCCCCGAAGACGGCCAGCCCGCCTTCACGTTCCCCCCTGGGCTGATTCTAAAGGATGAGTTCAACCACACCCGCATTAGCCAGAAGGTCCGCATCACTCTCTCCGGTGATCATGTCATCGAAGAGTCTGCCAGAGCCGCCGGTCGCATCCTGGTGTTTGAAGGGGCCGACTGCTGGATGAAACGCTCCGATGTGGCAGTGCTGCACGGCCTTGGGGAGACCATCGGACTGGTGATGGATCTGGCCACCAATGACAGCCAGCACTACCGGGTGATGTTCCATCGGGAGAAAGGCCCAGCCTTGGTTATTACCCCCGTGGTGCCCTTTGAAGACCCCGATGCGGATAGCTACTACCGCATTGGCCTGAAATTGATCGAAATCGGAGAAGCGTGATGCCCATCACCGTGAATGACCTCAAACTCTACAAAGCCGTCGATCAATCCGACAATGCCACCGGAGGTGGGGCACGTGGGGCTGAAGAGGTAATCGATAATCAGGTCGGTAATCTATTCGGCAACATCACCCGTCTG
>JADFWT010000308.1 GCA_015233785.1 Magnetococcales bacterium | reverse complement strand
GGAGACCGGGAAGGTACGTGAAATACCCAGTACACCTTGGGTCAGTTGGTAATCGGATTTGTTTTTATCGGGGAAAAACTTGAAGGTGAGCACCTCACCCTGCTCCTGGATTAGCACATCAGAGACGCCAGTCTTCAGAAACGCTGTAAAGCTGCCCTGGCCAATACTGCGGGAGACCGATGCCGATGCCCCACCATAGTGCTCAGAGGATTGCACTGAATAGCCCATTTCAACCGGCACATAGCCCTCTACACGGGCGACCTTGGCAAAGATGGGTTCGTGATACTGTATGTACACCCTTTTACACGTTGGGCCTGTGTGGCTCAGAGGAAGGATGCTGTCAAAACGAATGTGAGCCTTTTTGCTGGCAGGATCATCACTGATCAGACCACGGCCAATGGGGTCTTCAATCTCGATGGTGGGAAAGTCGGCACGCTCGGTATGCTGTCCAGGCACCTGGAATATGGCGCTGGCCTCAATGGGGGCTGAAGTGGCACTCAGCAAACGCACCTGTGCAATTTCGACTGAATCCACCGCAATCAGAGGAGGCCCACCATCGGCTCCGCGCACGCTGCTGAATGTGGTGTCCGAGCCATCACTACCCGCAACAGCAGCAACAGCCCCGGTCTCATCCATGGTGACGGAAACCACCTTGGCCACATCAGTAGCTGGTCGGGTGATGGATAGATCCGTTGCACTACTGACCGCCCGCTCAATGCCCTTGGACCAAGCGGAGAAAGCTGCCACATCCACCACATCGTCGGAGCCACTGGCCGCCGGGGTCACCATACGATTGCCCGTCACCACGCCGTTGGGACGGATGATGGGTTCAAAGCCGCTTTTACCCGACCAGAGGGTACCGGCAGTGAAGGTTTTATGATCTCCCGAGTCAGTCATGACGGCGTATGGAACAAGTGGCTGACCGCTCTCAAAGTAGAGTTCGGCATTTCTGGCAGAGGGCATGTTGCTGTTCTCCCGAGATAAAAAAACCCAGCACATGGCCGGGTATCAATGGTGATTATATCGATGTTGGTTTTGGTGATCTGTTATTGATGCTCAATCGGGCTTAGAAAAGGGATCCCCCGGCTGGATGGCATAGCTCACATCCAGGGAGACCTGAACACCGCAGAAGGTGGTGGCATCCTCGCTATAGATGCTCTCCGATCCCGTATAAATGAGATCTTCAGCCAAGCCACCCAGGGTGTTGTCACCCCCGGTCAAAGAGCGCATGAGATCGGCCAGTAGGCGATTAACCACGGCAGATGGATTCTCCTCGCCATGATCGGCAAAGAGCTCGATCTCCACCCCCATGGTGAGTTGCAGCGCATCATACTCTGCCGATGCACTCTCCTTCTGATCCCAAATGGTCAAAAAGGGTAGATGGCTCTCCCTGGAGAAGCGTCTGGCCCGATGGATGGCCCCGGTAAGATCCACGGAATAACCGTTGGCCAAGGTGATCTCTTCGAGGCGGGTAACCAGAGCTTGCAGAATCTGTTCACGAATAGAGTCGCTCATATCTTTCCTAGCGTTTGCTCAGTTCATAATCCAGCTCACGCTGGGCGTTGATGGTGAGGCGCTCGGCCCCATAATCGGTGGCTTCATTAAGAAGCTTAGGATTTTCACCCACGATGGCGGGCACTGATGGACCCAGTAGGCGTTTGATGGGCAGACGGGCCACCCGTTTTCCTCTTCGACCCCGTTTGCGAATAAAAAATGTACCTGCCTTCAGTCGCTTGCTGCCGGGCCTGACTCTGAAACCTGAATGAATCAGCTCGCGAGGTTTATTCTTGCGGATCTTGACCGAAACACCGCGCCTTACCTGACGCGCACCAAAATTCTCCATACCCAGAGGTTTACCAAAGATCCGTACGGAGGCATCAAAGTGCTGCCCCCTGGCCCTATTGAGACGCATGTGTCTCTTGATGATGGCCGCCTTGAGAATAACTTCTTGGCGGATGCGCTTGGAGAGAAAGGTGCGCTCGTTGGTGAGGGTGCGATTAAGCGTGCGGCGGATCACCCGGGGCGCATTGTTCCCCAGAAGCCGCATCTCTCTTTTGAGTGCATCAATGCCTTCAACTTGAACCGAGAGCGTCACGACCCGGCCTCCTGAACGCATTCCAACGTCCAGGTCAGACGATCCCGATCGGCCATAGGCTCACCAACGATGCGATAGCTCTGATCGGCTACGGTGAGATGATCCCCTGCTCTGGGCGGCGGCACATCTGCCGTGCGCAGTTCAAACTGAATACCCCCTCGGATAATCTGGCTCTCTCCCAGATCCACCACCACATCCGGCTCCCGGGTCAGGACTTTTACCGGTGTAGGGGACTCCCCTTGAGGTAGGAAAGTCGCATCAAAACCAAAGCGATTAAAAAGAGACTCCAAGGCCCGGACAAAGGGCCCCAGAGATTCAGAGTTGGCGTTCATGCTATGCCGTCAACTTGACCAGCACGCCGGGGCGGTGGCACATGGGCAACGGGTTGGACTGGGTGTGCAGATCGGTGCCGCGCTCAAACTTGCGTGGCTCCTGCTTGGCGTAAAGGGGCTGGCCCAGGGTGTTGACCGACTCGTTA
>JADFWT010000307.1 GCA_015233785.1 Magnetococcales bacterium | reverse complement strand
AATGAAGCGCTCTCCGGTGGTGGGCTATTTGGGACGGAAACGACACCGAGCATGCGCCCAGAAAAGGCCGACGATCTGAATGGTGGCGGGCTGTTTGGGCCGGAACCAGCTCAACCTCCCATGCATCAGGATGGGGAAGATCTCAATGGTGGCGGTCTCTTCGAGCCAGAGCCGACCACAACCACTGAACCCACTAAAGAGCCTGAAATGAACCTGGGGGGCGGCGGTCTGTTCGATGATCCAGCACCGGTTCCGCCCCCCCCTGCAACACCCGCCGTGCCTTCACCGGCAACCGCAACTGTGCCGTCACTCATCAACACCGCTGCCACCGAAACCGACCGAATCCCCACAAAGGCGGTGTTGGATGAGGCATGGGTAACCGGCGGTGGCTGGTATCGCCACGGCTCCACCCTCTACTACCTGCCTGGAGGCCACGCCGATCCCTTTCTCACCGCTTGGCTGGAGATTGCCATAGCGACGTCAGGACAGCCCGAAGGAGATGCCTTAAAAACAGTGATGACCGGCAGGGAGGCCCCCGGACAGTGCGACAAATGCCATATGGGTATCCAGGCACCATTGAAGGAAGGAACGCAACCAGCACCTTTCAGCTGGAAATCAATCAACGGCTTCCAGGCTGGCGTACGCTTTGGACACCGCACCCACAGAGGTAATCAGGGTGGGTGTGTGGCGTGCCATAGCCTCATCAAACACGCCTCGGAAGGCCCCACAGGCCCGCATCGGGGCTTGTCCCCCATGAGCCGGGAAGGATGCACCCAGCAGTGTCATGATGGCGACCATGTGGATGCCTCCTGCCGCTCCTGTCACGCCTATCATCCAGCGCCCTAAGAGGCTGGGCAAACGTCAGATGGGGTCGCGTTAATTCTTGCCGCCCTGCCAGGCCACCACTCGATTACGCCCCCCCTCCTTGGCTTGGTAGAGCGCTTGATCGGCAACATCGTTCAAGGTAGTCGGGTCATCATGATCGGGAAAAAACGCTACCCCGCACGAGAAACTTTTTGTGAACACGGCGTCCCCTTCTCTATGCTCCACACGGGCAAACACATCACGCATCTCGTCGAGCAATTTAACGGCGGTAGGGCCATCGGTATCCAGCAGAATGACGGCAAACTCCTCACCACCAAAACGTCCTACGATGTCTGATTTGCGCAGTCTCTGCCTGAGCAGACGCGCCAGACTTTTGATCACCCGATCACCCGTTGGGTGGCCATAGGTGTCGTTGACCGCCTTGAAATGGTCGATATCCACCATGGCAAACGCCAACGAAGTACTCTGTCGCTTGGCCCGATCCAGCTCCTGAATCAGACGCTCCTTGGTAGTGGTGTGGTTGAACAGCCCGGTGAGACCATCGCGCATCATCAAATCCCGCAACATGCGTGCCCGCTTGATCCGCGCCCGAACCGCCGCCACCAAATGGTCGTTCCGAATCGGCTTGGTGAGAAAATCATCACCCCCCAGATCCAAGGCCGCCATCTGCCGGTCAATATCGGTCTCGGCAGATAGATAGACAATAGGTACGCTGTGAAACGCCTCCTGCTGACGGATCACCGCCGCCGCCTCCAGGCCCGTACAGCCTGGCATATAGAGATCCATCAGAATCAGATCAGGCTGAAATGTCCCCATAGCACTGAGTACCGTCATGGGATCCACCACGACCTGGGTCTCCATATCGGCCTCCTGCAGTACCAGGGAGAAGTGCTCGGCCAACGACTTGGAATCCTCGACGATCAAGACCCGATACTGCTCCTGTTCCTGAACCGTGATGCAGGCATCCAGAGCATCGATAATCGGAGCTGAGGGGACGGGCTTCTGAAAAAAAGCCACACTCCCGGCCCGTGCTGCATCCAACCGTGCAGTCATATCATCGTGGTCGGACAGGAAAATGACAGGCAGCGGCGCACGACGCCCTTTCTGGAGAATCTCCATGGCCTTGCAGCCGCGCCCATCCGGCATTTTCATATCCATAATCACCATGGCAGGATCGGCCACTCGCAAGGCATTACGAAAGGCTCCAAGGGTCTGAAAGGTCTTGACCTGATAGCCGTAATACGCCAACTGCACCTTGAGCTGACGGCTCCACTCCGCTTCAACCACCACCAGGTAGACCTGCATTGCAGAGATCGCATCCGACACAGAAGAGGGTAGACTCTCCACCTGATTGGTCATGTGCTGCGCCTCGTGGGTGGTACGCGCTTGCAACGCCTCCTCACACACTCCACGCAGTGCGGCCAGATCCTTACCAATGGCTGTGACGGACTCTTTATCCAGACCGGTTCCGCCAGCCAGCACCGCCTTGAGGCGAATCTCCGCCGTACGGGCTGTTTGGCTCACCTCCGGCAGACCGAAGGTTCCCGCGGATCCACATATGGTGTGGACCATGCGATGCAGTAGACCAAAACGCTCCTCGTCCCAGGCATCGTCGGCCAGGGCGTGCCATTGAGCATCAATCTCATCGAGTTTGGCCGGCAGCTTTGCGGCATAACTATGACGCGCAGCCTCCAACTTCTCCTGCACCTTCTGTCTATTCACTTCGTCCATCTCGCCCCTCTCCCATACACG
>JADFWT010000306.1 GCA_015233785.1 Magnetococcales bacterium | reverse complement strand
TGAACATACCGTTGCGGCGATGAAGTTGCCGGTAGGATTGGCTCTGATCACTCTCACCGCCGAGGATGGCACGGATGTGCGGGCGCTGGCCGCTATTCTTCTTTTCTCCATCGCCTATGGTTGCTCCATTGCCGGAATCGGAACACCCTCGGGTGGTGCACGAAATGCCATCATGATCGGCTATTGGATGGAGTTCTTTAATATCGAGATCGACTATCTTAAGTGGATGCTCTACTCCTATCCCATGTTTCTGCTTCAGCTTCCCTTTGTCACTCTGATCCTTTTTATGACCTTCAAACTGCCGGCCAATGTTACCGACCTCACTCCCGCTGTGGAAAAATTGAGGGAACAAGTCGCCAATGATGGACCTCTAAACAGTAAAGGATGGGTCGCCATTCTACTCTTTGGATTTATCCTTTTTGGCTGGGTCTTTCTCTCCTCTGGCGTGGGTATGGGTACCATTGCCATTCTGGGAGCTTCAGCTTTCCTTGTTGCTGGACTGGTGAAATGGGAAGATCTTAATAGTGGTGTCAACTGGGGTGTGGTGCTTCTCTATGCTGCTGCAATCTCCCTGGGTGTGCAGATGAAGGATACCGGGGCGGCGGCTTGGATTGCCCAAAGCTTCCTTGATATGCTCACCCCCTTGGGCGCGGACAAAGGGATGGGATTGTGGTTGGCGGTCTCCGCACTCACCACCGGTGTGACCAATACCATGTCCAACGGTGCAGCGGTGGCCGTGTTGGGGCCGATTGTTCTTAATTTGGCCCATGCTGCCAATGAGAGCCCGGTGGTGATCGGCTTTATCACAGCGATCTCCTCCGCCTTTGCCTACTTGACTGTGGTCGGAACGCCCGCTTGTACCATCGTCTATGCAGCGGGATACCTGAAAACCACTGACTTCCTAGCAGTGGGTTGGAAAATGGCGTTGATGTCGACCATCATGATGATGCTTTTCGCCGCGATCTATTGGCCAATGTTAGGACTCTGAGTCGGAGATTATCATGAATGATCAAGAAGCCAATCTGCTAGATGACGAAGAAATCCTCGAAGCCAAAACAGACAGTGATGCCGGCGGCCCCTATCGTATCCTGGTCGGGCTTGATGGCTCCGAAGAGTCTTATCGCAGTCTCCGTTATGCCGCCTATATTGGGTCGGGAATCGGAGCCGATATCACGCTCCTTTATGTGCGGCCCATCGATCAAGGATTGAACTCCGGCGGAATGCAGGTGCGTGTGGCGCGTGAGAACATGCTGGAGTGGGGGCTCGATCTGCCCGGTATGCGCGTGCTGAAAAAAGGGCGTGATATCCTGTTCGAAATCGGCTTCATGAAAGATGATTGGGAAAAAAGAACCGTCACCAAGGAGGTGAGTGGTGATCCCCTGGGCGATACCATGACCGAATATCAGTGCCCTTCTGGTAAGCGGATTCGTATGCGTCTGAAAGTGAGCGACACCCCTGAACAGGGTATCCTGGCCCAGCAGGAGGAGGGGAAACATGACCTCATTATCCTGGGTGCCTCGGGTGAGCGAATGGGTAAATTGAACCGTTTCCTGGGTATCGCCTCCACCGCCCTTAAAGTCGTTCTTCATGCTCCTTGCTCAGTTCTCATCGCCCGCCAACTGAAGAGCGGAAATGGACATCTGATCTGTACCGATGGCTCAGAAAAAGCCTTGGATATGGTCGTCAAAGATGCCTCTATTGCCTATCGTTGCCGTTGTCCTATCTCCCTGCTTTCGGTCTACAAACGGCCTGAGGAGAAGGAGAGGGCTATTAAAGCGATTGACGATGCGAAAAATGCCTTGATGGAACGCGATATTGAGGTGGTCAAAAGCGAGATTAAGTCAGGTGATCCGGTACAACAGATTCTCGAATCGGTTGAAAATCGTTCGGTTATTGTTGTGGGTGAATCGGGCAGTACCGCGATTGAACGCTTCTTCATGGGCAGCACGGCTCTTAATCTGCTCCACCACTCCCCCTATTCGGTTCTGGTTGTTCGTTGATGGTAAGAGAGTTTGCGCTGACCTGTATGTAACGAGTTGTATATAAATGTTTCAAAAGCGAGAAATTGAATGAGCCAGCCGCAACTCTGCCGCATGGCCTGGGCGGAATTTTTCCCGGCTCGACGCTGGTTCACCCAGCTTAATCGGGAAACGTTGCGTTGGGATCTTTTTGCCGGATTGACCGGGGCGGTGATCGTGCTGCCCCAGGGAGTTGCCTTTGCCGCAATCGCAGGGCTTCCCCCCGAATATGGTCTCTACACCGCCATGATCCCGGCCATTATCGCGGCTCTTTTTGGCTCATCTCGTCATCTCGTCTCGGGACCAACAACAGCCATCTCCATTGTCGTCTACTCCACCCTGGCTCCCATCGCCGAACCCGGTTCGCTTCACTACGTCCAGCTCGCCTTTACCCTGGCAATGATCTGTGGACTCTTTCAGCTCGCCTTGGGGTTGGCACGAATGGGCTCCTTGGTCAACTTTGTATCCCACTCCGTCGTGGTTGGTTTTACTAGTGGTGCCGCCATTCTGATTGCTGCTTCTCAATTAAAACATCTCTTTGGCATCACCATTCCCGGTGGCTTGAA
>JADFWT010000305.1 GCA_015233785.1 Magnetococcales bacterium | reverse complement strand
GTCTCCCCGGATATCGTTTTTCAAGATCTAGAACCGGGTGACGCCATCCTCATGTGCTCCGATGGTCTCTCAGGTATGATCACCGACGAAGATATCGCCACCCTTATGCAAGGGGTCTCCAAGGATACCCTGCCTGCGGTGGCCACCAAACTGATTGAACAGGCCAAAGAGAACGGCGGCAAGGATAACGTCACGGTCATTGTGGGTGTGATGGAGGCGTAAGTGGCACTAGAGGCCATAAGAGCACAACGCCCTATATATGCCGAGGCTGCACTAATAGCCCCGGATCTAAGCTTGAAGATATGTGCATAAAAAAAGAATGTCTGAGGACGACTCATGAGAGAAAATCGCAATTTATCCATCATGTTTGCCGATATTGCAGGCAGTACGCGCCTCTACGAGACACTGGGTGACGCCAAAGCGCGAGAGATCACCTCCCGCTGCATTGAGCTGCTCTCCCGTGTGACCGGTGAATATCTGGGTCGGGTGATTAAAACCATCGGCGATGAGGTGATGTGTACCTTCCCCTCCGCCGATGCCGCCGCCGATGCCGCCGTGCGCATGCAGGAGGAGGTCGAAAATCAGACCTCTGTCTGGGGGACTCAACTCCATATTCGCGTCGGCTTTCACTTTGGCGAGGTGATCCAAGAGGGCGGCGATGTCTTTGGCGATGCCGTTAACCTGGCGGCCCGCATGGCGGCCCAAGCCAAGGCAGACCAAATTATCACCACGGGCGAAACCCGCGAGCAGATGAACCGCATGCTACAGATGGACACCCGTCTGCTCATTACCACCACCGTAAAGGGCAAGGCCAAACCGGTGGAGATCTATGAACTGACCTGGGGTGAAGAGGAAGAGCTGACCATCATGGGCGGCTTCGGCATGGAACAGGTAACCCAGGACTTTAACCCCAGCGCCACCATGAAGTGCATCTTTAATAACCGCGAGGTCGAAGTGGGCCAAGAGCTGCCTACACTGACTCTCGGGCGCGGAAAGACCAACCATTTCATGATTCCCGAACGCATGGCCTCCCGGCTACACGTTAAAATTGAGTATCGCCGGGGACGCTTTATGCTGATCGACCAGAGTACCAACGGCACGTGGGTCCACCCCCTGGGGGCGGAGCCAATCTTTGTTCACCGCGATGAACGCATGATTGAAGGCAACGGACATATCGGCCTGGGGCGCAAAGTTGAACCCAGTGACCCGCTCTCTGTTCACTTTACCGAGATACCCTGATGCGCTTAAAAGAGTATGCGCTCTAAAGAGTGCCAAGTACCACAAAAACGTCGGGGAGTGATTCCCGACGTTTTTCTGTGTATATGAATCGCAGGCGCTGTGGCTGATTATCTGGATTCGATGGCTCCATAGGGTAAGTCCAACTCCAGTGTGAGATCGATTTGATCCATGATTCTCGGCGTTTCCCACAGTTCAGATAGACCCAGAAGCGCCTTAGAAAGGCACCATGGCCGATTATATTATGGCAATGCCTTTTTGGCTCGAAGTGGCGATAGTACCCCATCCCGTCATCGATGACCCTACAGGGCAATGAGATGGATTTCACCAACCTGAGATGAATTAGGAACACGATATATGAAAAAGCATGTGGTATTTTTTGAAGTGGAAGGTGGCTCCGATAAAGGGCCAGATGGCTACCGGGCCGATACCCTGCCCATGGTCAACTCCCTAAAAAAACGCGGATGGAATGCGGAAGTGATCTTCTACTCCCATGACCGCAAAGATGAAATCTATAACCAAGTATTAAAAACCGCCGACGCTTATGTGCCCCGCATTAACCCCGGCAACCTGGCGGACGAAGCACAGTTTTTTGAGATGCTCAACAAGCTTTCAGAGAATGGCGTGCGCGGTCTGCCCCGCCCCGGTGTGATGCAGGCCTATGGCGCTAAAGATGCCCTGGTGAAACTGCGCGGCTCCGATCTGGTGCCGGAAGATGTCTTCGCTTTTTATGATGTAGAGAGCTTTAAAGAGACCTTCCCCAAGCAGCTTATTAACGGTGAGCGGGTGCTTAAGCAGAATCGCGGTTCCACCGGCGCCGGGATCTGGCGGGTACAGTTGCTGGACGCCAATACCCAAGGCCCACTGGACGACAATACCGCCATTCGCTGTACCGAAGCGGTGGATAACCATGTGGAAGAGCGTAAACTGGGTGAGTTTATGACCTTCTGCGAACAGTATATCGTCGGTGAAAATGGCATGCTGATCGATATGCCCTTTCTGCCCCGCATTAAAGAGGGCGAGATTCGCCTCTTTATGTTGGACGACAAACCCATCAATGTGGTGCATAAAAAACCCGCTGAAGATGCCGACGCCTTTTCGGCAACACTCTTCTCCGGGGCCAAATATCGTTACGATCCACCCGAAGCGTGGTCGACACTGGTCAACCAGTTTACCGGCCTTCTGCCACGTCTGGCCAAACAGTTGGAAGAGACCGATCTGCCCCTGATCTGGACCGCCGATTTTATTCTGGAGACCGACGACAAGGGTGAAGATATCTATGTTCTGGGTGAGATGAACGCCTCGTGCGTCGGGTTTACCTCAGAGCTGACCCTCAGTGAAGATGTGG
>JADFWT010000304.1 GCA_015233785.1 Magnetococcales bacterium | reverse complement strand
TCTCGGGGAGGATGGGTGAGATGCATCCCTTGGGAGAGATCCTTCATGCGCGACATCTCCTGAAGCGCATCGATAAATGCGTGGAGCGGCTTGGTCACCTTGCGGGTGGTGAGATGAATCAACAGCAGGATGATCAGCAAAAGCCCCACCATGGCCAGAAGAATGCGCCACAATGTAGCCGACATCGCTTCATGCATGACGGAAGCAGGTTCGGCCATCACCAACAGTAGATCGTAAGGCGATTGGAGCCGTACCCGACTCTGTAACCACTCACTGATTTCATCCGAACTACTTGATGATGCACTCTGTTTCAGATCATCATGGCTGGCATAGACTATGCGCTCAGCACCATCTATCAGCAGCAGCTCAACACCCCTTCTCCGTTTTGATTTGAGAGCCAACACATCCGCCAGCATCTCCACCGGAAAAAAGATTTGCAAAATCCCCTCGGCGCTTCCCGAGTAGAGAACCGGCGTCGCAATGCGTAAACCACGTTTGGAGAGATCAATAAACGGCTCACCTACCAGCACACGGGCACTTTCACCCGGCGTCAGAATGGGGTTTTTCTTCAAGGTGCCTACCGCTGCTCGATTGGCATGAATGGGCCGCCCCCGATAGTCTCCCAACACCACCCATGGTCGAATCCCACCAAAAGTGATGGACCCGATATAGCCTGAAAGATACTCATCCCTGGCATTCTGGTCGATGAGGCTATTAATCAGAAGATCGCTATCAGCATGTCCCTTCACCTGCTCATGCAGAGTGTCCAAACGAGCCACCAAGAGCGATGCCTGGTGACTGCTGAGCGCATTAAGCCGTTCCTGAACATCGTTTTGCACATGCTCATGAAGCACTGGATGAATGGCAAACCACACCAGCAGCATGGCCAACACCAGCCACGGCATGATCCCCACGTATACCTGCCTTAGCAGCGTTACGGCATGGGGTGGCGCGCCGTCATTTGAATGTAAAGCAGCCACCAGACTACCGAGCCTCACCAAGCGGGACAATACGCCCTTCGGCATCAAAACGGGCCAGCATGAACGACTCTTGATTCAGCGCGTCGTGGTGATCAGGCCGAAAGGGACGCTCATAGATGCGCATCAAACCCGCATACCGCGGCAGATGCTCCATGGCTTTTTGCAATCCAGGGCGATCCAGAGAGCCGGCCTTTTCGATGGCCAGCTTTAACAGATGAACCAGGTCATAGGCGTGGGCTGTTCCTGCTGGGGCGAAGATCTCCTTGGCCTCTCCGGTGTTGGGATATTTTTTCAGATAAGCATTCAACAACTTAGCCGCCACCTGCGGACGAGGCGGACGCAAAAATGAGAAGGTCTGCAAGACACGCAAATCCACCTGCTGGAGCGCTTTCCCAGCCCGTTGACCAAATACCCCCCCCGTGATCCCCCAATGAGAGATAATCGGCAACCGTTTGGCTTTGGGGCGCGCTGCCATGGCCCGCACCACCGCCAACCCCTCTGGAGCATTGGCTACCAGAAATAGAACATCAACCCCCTGTTCATAAAGGGAATCAATCAACTTGCCAACTCGCTTGGTTCCCCAGTGAAACCACTCCACGCCCTTGGGTTTCATACCGTGCATTTGTAAGGCTGCCCCCATGGATTTCAGATTTGAACGCCCCCAACCGGTCTTCTCCAACAACAGGCCGGGCTGTTTGAACCCCAATGCCAGCGCCTTATCTACCAAAAATCCCCCGGCATACTGATCCCGCACCGACACCCGGAACACATAATTGGGATCATAACCATTATCAACCACCGGCGTTCCCGCCGCCCACGGGGAGAGAAAGAGCAGCTTATGGGCATGGATGGTTTTCAACTCCTGAAGCACTACCGGGGTGTGCAACCCTCCCACCACGGCTGCCAGATTGGACAGAGCGGCAAAATCGTTCAAGTTATCGATACCACGACGTGGATTACCACGGTGATCCTTCACCATCAGTCGCAAAGGGCGCCCCAACACACCGCCGGACTGATTGATCTCATCCATTGCCAGCTCAATACCGCGTTGAATCGCCTGACCTGACCGAGCCGAGCCGCCGGACATATCAGCGTCCAACCCAATGAGAATCGGTGACGCCCAGAGAGCCCCTGAAGAAAACAGCACACACAACACTATAGAAACGGCTATAGAGCTATGTTGCATATGAGCCATTATTCGATTCACCATTTCCCCCTCTTTTATTCTTTCAACCAATCTGAATCACAAGCTTCATAATGCCTGAAACGGTTCGTGATAGCCAATTGATCAAGGATTATCAAGATCCGATATCCCATCCACATTATCGACATTCGGAACCCTGATAAAGAGGCAGGAATTGACAAGCGCTGCATACAACTCCAAACTCCCATGTGAGTATTTCGAAGCCGATTCCCGTGGGCGATCATCGGCCCTGATTCTGGGAGACCCCAATGTTGTTGCGCCCTACACTGCTGATCGTTGTGCTGCTGAGCATCTGGCTGCTGCCGATTCAAGCAATATCCTCAACCACGATTCCCCTCACGGATCAGGAGCAGGCCTTTCTCAAAGCCCACCCCGTACTGAGAGTCCATAACGAAACCAACTGGGCGCCCTT
>JADFWT010000303.1 GCA_015233785.1 Magnetococcales bacterium | reverse complement strand
CCCGCCGTCTCTTCCATGGAGAAGCCCATGGTTTTGGCAACCGGTGAGATGCCTGCCATACCGCGTCCGAGCTCTACAACACTGGTAGCGTATTGGTTAGAGACGGCGTTTAGAATATCCAGCAACCGACCCGCTTCAGTTGCCGGTGCGCCAAAGCCCTTTAGGGAAGCCACCAGCATCTCACTGGCCTCAGTGGCTTCGACATCCCCGGCAATGACCAAGTCCATGGCGGTTTTGGTCAAATTAGACGCATCAAGAACCGAATAACCGGCCTGCTTAAAGTTGGCGGTGGATCCCAGAATCGAGGCGGCAGACTGGCCATAGATCTCGGAGAGACCCACCACCTCTTGTTCCAATGCAGGCAGATGAGTCTTTTCTGAATCACTCAGCACCTTGTTGAGATCCACCAGGGCCGACTCAAACTGCGATGCCTTGTTAAAAGCTGATACAGCAAAGGCGGTGCCGACGGCCAACAGAGCACCTTCTAGCAATAAAAGCTGGGAAGCCAGATCAGAAGCACCCTCGGAGACATCATTGAGCTTACCCTCTACGGCGCGGATCTCGCGGGAGAGGCGATCCTTGCCCGAGAAGATGATCTCAACCATTCGAGATGTTCTATTGGGCATGACGCTCTTCGGTCATCTGGATCTCTTTATTGGCCATGACGCGCTTCAATCTCCTCGTAAAACAGGGCCCAGAGCGCCATTTCAGTTTCGGTCAGCAGAGGTGGAAAGATATCCGGCAGTGCAGTGAACAAGAAACTGCCCTGGCGATGGCAAAGTGCCAGAGCACCCCTCACTCTGGAGTCTCGCCAGAGCTGGGTGACTTTTTTTCCTCAGCACCCATCAGGGTCAGTTGCTGGATGGACTCATAGATGCGGGTAAAGTCATTGGCAAATCGTTCTGCCAGCAGCACGGCATCCCGGCGGGTAACTTTGGGTTCAATGCTGGCCAGTTCAACCGCAACCAAGCGCCCCACATGGTGATCGGGCACGCTGTCGGGGATGATGCCAAGGAGCGTTTTCAGGGCGTCTAGGTTCTGCTCCGTCTGGCCTTCCCCCTCTGCCAGATCCGCCGCCTGTCTCACCGAGCGGTTGCGGGCGATCTCCGCTTCGATGGAGGCCAGTTCAGCAGCTGAAAGATTGCGCACCTTCCAGACAGGTTCTTCTTTCTCCCCAAAAAAGGCTTTGAGGTTGGGCACAGAGATGGTGTCGGTGCGGTGGTTAAATTCAGTTTCGCGAAAACGATTCAGATCAAAAGCCATGGCGTACCCCCTTAACTGGCGAAGTCCGCAGAGCCGGTTTCAGCGCTGACAGTACAGCCCGCCTGAATCTGGCCGGATACCGGAAAGGTACGTGATATACCCAGCACCCCCTGGGTCAGCTGATAGTCTGACCTGTTTTTGTCGGGGAAAAACTTGAAGGTGAGCACCTCGCCCTGCTCTTGGATCAGCACATCGGAGACGCCGGTTTTCAGAAACGCTGTAAAGCTGCCCTGACCAATGCTGCGGGAGACCGAAGCCGATGCCCCACCATAGTGCTCAGAGGACTGAACCGAATAACCCATCTCCACCGGCACATAGCCTTCCACACGGGCAACTTTGGCAAAGATGGGTTCGTGATATTGTATGTACACCCTTTTGCTAACAGTGCCCGTATGATTCAGCGGTAGGATGCTATCAAAGCGAATATGGGCCTTTTTGCTGGCGGGATCATCACTGATCAAACCACGACCGATGGGGTCTTCGATCTCAATGGTGGGAAAGTCGGCACGCTCAGTGTGCTGGCCCGGCACCTGGAAGATGGCACTGGCCTCAATGGGGGCCGAAGTAGCGCTGGTGAGGCGTACCTGGGCGATTTCAACCGAGTCCACTGCAATCAGAGGTGGACCCCCATCGGCTCCACGCACACTGCTGAATGTGGTATCGGTGCCATCGCTACCTGCAACAGCGGCCAGAGCTCCCGTTTCATCCATGGTGATGGAGATGACTTTAGCCACATCAGTGGCAGGGCGAGTGATGGAGAGGTCCGTTGCACTGCTAACCGCTCGCTCAACACCCTTGGACCAGGCGGAGAAGGCTGCCACGTCCACCACATCATCGGATCCACTGGCCGCTGGAGTGACCATGCGGTTGCCCGTCACCACGCCGTTGGGTCGGATGATGGGTTCAAAACCGCTTTTACCCGACCAGAGGCTACCCGCAGTGAAGGTTTTATGATCTCCCGAGTCGGACATGACGGCATATGGAACAAGTGATTGGCCGCTCTCAAAGTAGAGTTCGGCGTTTCTGGCAGAGGGCATGGTGTGTATCTCCCAAGACGAAAAACCTAGCACATGGCCGGGTATCAATGGTGAATATATCGATGATGGTTTTGGTGATCTGTTGTTGATGCTCAGTCGGGCTGAGAAAAGGGATCCCCCGGCTGAATGGCATAGCTCACATCCAGGGAAAACTGAATACCGCAGAAAGTACTGGCATCTTCGCTATAGATGCTCTCTGATCCCGTATAGATGAGATCTTCCGCCAACCCACCCAAGGTATTATCACCACCGGTGAGACAGCGCATGAGATCAGCCAGCAGACGATTGACCACCATGGAGGGATT
>JADFWT010000302.1 GCA_015233785.1 Magnetococcales bacterium | reverse complement strand
GCCATCGAACCCTTTATCTCCGGGGTCTATGCCGGTGATCCGAAGCGGCTCTCCATCCGGGCGGCCATTCCCCGCATTTATGCGTTGGAAGAGAAGCACGGCTCATTGATTCGTGGAGCCATTGCCATGGGCCGGGTGCGCAAGGGGATGGGACTTCCCAAAGGGCGCATGATCTCCTTTCAGCAGGGGATGGGGGAACTTCCGGCAGGCATTGTTAAACAGTTGCCGGAGGGATCGGTTCGCAGTGGCTGCCGGGTGGTGGGTCTCACCCGCCTGGAGAGCGGCTGGCAGGTGGCGTGGCAACAGAGTGGTGAGAGCGGACATCATCAGGCAGAGCATCTGATTATGGCGCTACCGGCCTCGGCGGCAGCGGGGCTGATTCGGCCTATGAGCGAGCAGGCTGCCGATCTTCTGGAGGACATTTCATACGCCCCCATCGCCACCCTGGCGGTGGGCCATACGCAAAAGCAGGTGGGTCATCCTCTGAATGGATTCGGCTTTCTGATTCCCCGCCGAGAGAAGATCCGCCTGTTGGGGGGACTTTTTTCCAGCACGCTTTTTAAAGATCGTGCACCGGAAGGAAGAACCCTCATCACCGCCTTCATGGGAGGCACGATGGATCAGGGCTTTGAGGACCTCTCCGACGATGCAGTACTTGGCCAAATGCTTCTGGATCTGAGCCAGACGCTGAAGATCGACGGTGAAGCCGATTTTGCCCATCTTACCCGCTATGAGCGAGCCATTCCCCAATATGTGATGGGCCATGGGCAGCGGCTGGCCAAGCTGGACCAGACCCTTGATGAAGCCTGTCCAGGACTGATTCATCGAGCCAACTGGAGCGGCGGCGTCTCGGTGGCTGACTGCGTGCTGAATGCCGAACGCTGCGCCCAATCACTGGCCCAACACATTGCCCTATAAGTTATCCACAGGGGGCTGTGCATAAACCGGGTAGAGTGCTGTGAACAATCGGTTGAAAATAGGGTGTATTAGGGTGCATGCCGATTCATCCCCGACTTGTTCACCGCTGGTTTCAAGAGTTATCCACGCTGGATCGCAGGATAAAGCTCCTTTATGATCCGAACGGTAACGTGGTTATCCACATATTCAACCGCACCTACTATTACATCTTCCTTCTTTATTTAAAAAAGATGAATAAGGGATCTCTCACATGGAACGCCTGATCGTCCTGGACACCGAAACCACCGGACTCTCACCCAAAAATGGGGACCGCATCGTTGAGATAGGTTGTGTGGAGCTACTGGATATGCGCATTGGTGATGAGCGCCAGTGGTATATCAATCCCGAGCGAGATATTCCCCAAGAGGCGATTGATATTCACGGCATCACCGAAGAGATGGTGAAGGATCAGCCGATATTTTCTAAAGTGGCCAAACCATTTTTAGACTTTATCGGCGGCGATAAGTTGGTGATTCACAACGCCTCCTTCGATATGCGTTTTATCAATCATGAACTCAGCAAAATAGGTCTTACCGAGCTGAAAGATAAGCGGGTCATCGATTCGCTAACCATGGCTCGGCGCAAATTTCCCGGCGCTCCAGCCAGTCTTGATGCCCTCTGTCGTCGTTTTCAGATTGATAACAGCAATCGCGTAAAACACGGTGCCCTGTTGGATGCTCATCTCCTGGCGGAAGTGTATGTGGAGTTGACGGGCGGCAACCAGTTCAGTTTGGCGCTGGAGAGCGGTGTCCAATCTGAAAAAGCGCCCGTTATTGAGACATTCGAGACTGGAAGCGTGGCAGTGACCGCCCGCAGTTGGCCGGTTCCCCAGCAGGCCAAGGAGGAGCATGAAGCCTATCTTACCTTTCTGGATGAGCTCTCCGACGGCTGCATTTGGCGTGGCAGTGGCGATTCGCAGAGTCAGCAAACCCATTGAAATATCCACCTTTCATTATTATAGTGCTCGGTAAAGAATCACGTGAAAAGCGTTGCCATCCCATTCAGGCCTGTCTTCATGGTTTTTTTAGTGTTGGTCGGGGCTTTTATAGTCGATTCAATAATGAAAGTGTAATAATCCAATAAGTCGGAACTCCTAATTTCAGAGGCAGTTATGGCGCAGAATATTCGTTTCGGGGATTTTCAGCGGGAGTCTGCTGTCGAGCGGGATGTCATCAGCTACAACGACCTCTCGCCCAAAGCAGCCTGGGACAGGGACGGCCATCTGGTTCCGCATGTCCATGCCAAGGTGCAACTGGACTTCAAGGATGTCTATCGTCTGCTGCGGACTTACTCTTCCAGCCGATTTATGGAGCAGTTGCAGGCCGTGGTACCGTTGGCTGTCTATCTGGCGCTTTTCCAGATGATCGCCCTGCGGGAGATGGTGCAGGACTCTTGGATGATTGTCGGCGGGCTGTTTGGCGTCATCGTCGGTCTGATGCTCTTCATGGAGGGGCTGAAGCTGGGTCTGATGCCCTTTGGCGAAACCATCGGCCATATTCTACCGAAAAAATCACCCTTACCGGTGGTGCTTCTGGTGGCCTTTTTGCTTGGCGTTGGGGTCACCTTTGCTGAACCGGCCATTGGTGCACTAAAGACCGCCGGACAGGCGGTTTCTCCCCTTAAAGCCCCAATTCTCTACGCTCTGTTGACCA
>JADFWT010000301.1 GCA_015233785.1 Magnetococcales bacterium | reverse complement strand
AATGGCCCGCACTTGCATCTCGTAGATCTCAGGATAGGTGATCCCAAGACGACAACCACGATGTCCCAACATGGGGTTAAACTCTTTCAACCCCTCGACGCGATCTTTCACCTCATCCAGGCTTACACCCAAGGACTCAGCCACTTCACGCTGTCCCTTTTTGTCGTGGGGAATAAACTCATGCAGAGGCGGATCCAGCAAGCGAATAGTGACCGGAAAGCCCTTCATCTCACGGAAGATCCCTTCGAAATCGTCCCGTTGCATGGGAAGGATCTTATCCAGAGCTTGCCGCCGTCCAGCCTCGTTCTCGGCTAGGATCATCTCACGCACAGCAATAATGCGCTCATCTTCAAAGAACATGTGCTCGGTACGACAGAGGCCAATACCTTCCGCACCAAACTTACGCGCTACGCGCGCATCACCCGGCGTATCGGCATTAGTACGCACCTTCAAGCGGCGGATGTCATCCACCCAAAGCATGAAGGCTGCAAAATCACCCGTCAAAGCGGGCTCACGCGTGGGAACTTTTCCCTTCATGATCTCACCGGTGGACCCATCAATGGTCACCCAGTCGCCCTTACTCACCGTAATATCCCCTACGGTGAATGTCTGCTTCTTCATATCGATCTTGACCGCGCTACACCCTGCAACACAGGGACGCCCCATACCACGCGCCACAACCGCCGCGTGCGAGGTGGTACCCCCGCGCGATGTCACAATACCGCGCGCCGCATGCATACCATGAATATCTTCAGGCGATGTCTCCTCACGCACCAGGATGACCTCTTCATCCTCTTCGGTCATAGCCACCGCCTCATCGGCAGTAAAAACGACCTTACCGGAAGCCGCACCAGGCGAAGCCGCCAAACCCGCCGCCAAAACCGTCTTTCCAGCCGTCGGATCCAGCGTGGGATGCAGTAGCTGATCCAGACTCTTGGGATCCACGCGGGAGACCGCCTCTTCCGAGGTGATCAACCCCTCCTGCACCATGTCCACCGCAATCTTAAGCGCCGCCTTGGTGGTACGTTTGCCGGTACGGGTCTGGAGAATCCAAAGCTTGTTGCTCTGAATGGTAAACTCCATATCCTGCATTTCACGATAGTGCTGCTCCAAGCGGCGATAGATGGCAACCAACTCGCCATACAGCTTGGGCATCACTTCGGCCATAGCCGGAAGATCGGAGTTGAGAAGCTTCTTGCCCTCCAAGGTGATCTGCTGCGGTGTGCGAATACCCGCCACCACATCTTCACCCTGGGCATTGATCAAATACTCACCATAGAAACGCTTATCACCGGTTGCGGGATCACGGGTAAAACAGACGCCCGTGGCACAATCATCGCCCATGTTGCCAAACACCATGGACTGCACATTGACCGCCGTGCCCCAATCATCAGGAAACTCATGCAGACGGCGATAGGTGACCGCACGCGGTCCCATCCAAGACTTAAACACCGCACTGATGGAGCCCCACAACTGTTCAATAGGATCATCCGGGAACGGCTTGCCGGTTTCGTCTTCAATAATCGACTTGAACTCAGCAACCATCTGTTTCCAGTCGTCAGCGGTCAGTTCCGTATCCAGCGTCTTACCCATGCGCTCTTTGAGCTGGCCGATACGCTCCTCAAACAGATGACTCTTGACGTTCAGCACCACGTCGCCATACATCTGCACAAAACGACGATAGGAGTCGTAAGCAAAGCGGGCGTCGTTGGACTGTTTGATTAGGCCCTTAACCGTGGTATCGTTCAATCCCAGGTTCAAAACCGTATCCATCATACCCGGCATGGAAGCACGTGCTCCAGACCGTACCGAGAGCAGAAGCGGATTCTCTGGATCACCAAATTCCGCCCCCATCACCTTCTCAACTTGACCCAACGCGGCTTCCACCCGCCAGTTCAAATTCTTGGGGTTCTGCATATTGTTCTCGTAGAACGCTGTGCAGACTTCGGTACTGATGGTAAATCCTGCGGGCACCGGAATACCGATCCGGGTCATTTCAGCCAGATTGGCTCCCTTCCCGCCCAGCAGCTCTTTCATGCTGGCATCGCCCTCGGCTTCACCGTCACCGAAGAAAAAGACCAGTTTATGGCTATCGAATTGGCTATCCATGGCGCTTCCTTTCAAGATCGAACCCACCCACTAAGGGATTAAAAAATACCTCTGTCTTAACCCAAACCCACTGCATTATGCAGCGTCCGGCACCATCATGCGACTGATATCAGCTACCTTCTGAAACAATCCACGAACCCGAGCAAGCAACGCCAAGCGATTGTGACGCACCGCGGGATCGTCATCCATCACCAACACATCATCAAAGAATTGATCAATGGGCGCCCGTAATCCGGCCAAAATCTCCAAAGCCTCCGCATAGCGACCGTGAGAAACATGGTCTGCCACTTGCGATTCCGAACCTTGTAACGCCTGCCACAACTGGCGCTCGGCCTCATGCTGCATCTGCTCGGCGTTCACTTCAGCATCCGAAGGCAACTCACCCGATTTCAACTTGGAGAGAATATTGGCAATCCGCTTGTTCGCCGCCACCAACGAAGCATACGCCGGCACCGACTTGAACGCCGCCAAAGCGCGAATGCGTTCCACCACATCCCGCACATCGTCCAGTCCCAAGACCTGA
>JADFWT010000300.1 GCA_015233785.1 Magnetococcales bacterium | reverse complement strand
GATCACCTTCTCCCACAGTGAAAAAGAGCTGACATGGAACGCCGAAACAGGCTCTCTTCTGGAGCTGGCGGAACAGAACCAGGTGGCGATGGAGTCCGGCTGTCGGGCGGGAAGTTGTGGGGCCTGCGAGGTTGCGATAAAATCAGGCACCATCAGCAATATTCGGGATCCGGGAAAGGCCGAAGAGAGCCAATCGTGCCTCGCCTGCGTCAGCATACCCAGTTCCGATTTGGTGCTGGATGCCTGATAACAAAGAGGGCGGATCACCACACCATAACGCCCCGATCCAACTGTGGATCCACACAATGTGGCTCCCCCCTATTTACCTCATGAGGCTGTCATGAAATATGCCCTTGCCTTTCTACTCTCTCTGGCCATGTTGGTGCCGGGCCTCTCGTCGGCCCGCGGCTCCGATAATCCGCGCACCCCAAATCCCGGCTTGATCGCCAGCCCCGGGGCCTGCGGCTCCGAGTGCCATAAAAAAGAGATGGCCATCTGGCAGCGCACCAAACATGCGGTCTCCTTCGACCAACTGCCAAGCTCCGACAAGGCGCGCAAAATGATGGCCAAGCTGGGCGTGACCAACATGAAACGAGATGCCACATGCATCAGCTGCCACTTTACCCCCCAGACCCTGAGAGGTCAGACCCGCCTCATAGCAGGAGTCGGCTGCGAATCCTGCCATGGTGAAGGTCGTGAGTGGTTTGAGATTCACGGCGACTACGGCGGAAAGCACATCACCCGCCAACAGGAGGATCCAGCCCACCGTCAAGCCCGCATCTCCCGTAGCGAAGCGGCAGGCATGGTACGCCCCGCCAAACTGCACACCCTGCTGAGACGCTGCTACGACTGCCACATGGGCATGGATGAAAAGGTGGTCAACCAGGGCGGCCATACCCCGCTCAGCGATCTTGACCCCCTCTCCTGGACCCAGAACAAAGTAGGCGACTATCCCACGCTGCGCCATAACGTCTTTTTTACAGAGCATAACGCCGTGGCCTCACCGGAGCGGCGAAGGCTGATGTATGTGCTGGGTGTGGCCATGGATCTGGAATACTCCCTGAGAGCACTGGCGCGGGGGACCGTCAATGGACCGTTCACCACCATGGCGGCTCAGCGTGCCAAAGGGGCGGCACGCAAACTGGCGGCCATCAGCAAACAGACCCCCTTGCCGGAGATTCAAGGCATGATGGGAGCCGCCCGTAAGGTGCGTCTTAAACTGGGTGCCGCGTCGCTTCTAAACGGTATCGCCAACGAACTGAAGCATTACGCCGGGCAACTGGCCGCCCAGCGCAACGGCTCCGAACTGGCCGCTCTGGATGGTTTAATTCCCTGGCTACCCCCCAAAGAGTAGCCGCCATATGACCGGAACAAGCCACCACGTAACGCCCCCTGCCCCGACGGCCTCATGAAGGCCGTCGAGGTCCATAACGCCGCCCGCAGCCGTTGGGACCAACCCTTCGACCCGGAGATGAGCGACAGCGATGTGGAACGCATCATGACGCTGGAGCCCTTCTCTCAGTTCGACAAAAGCCGCTTTCCGCGTTACGCCTCGGTGGCACGCATTATCCGTAACGATACCCGGCTGGTGCATTACAAACGCGGTGAGCTGATGGTGCGTCAGGGGGATTACGGCAACTCCGCCTTTTTGATCATAAGCGGTGTGACCTGCGTGGTGATCAAACCGGGGCTGCCTTCCTATCTTCTGGGGCGGGCCTCTACCAAACGACGCAGCATACTCAAAGCCTTGTGGCGAGCCTGGAAACCACCGCAATTTTCCGAAATCCGGGACTCCGCATCCTCTCAGGCCGCCGAAAACCTCACCCTCTCCGGCGAAGATGGACAGGCCCGAGTCACCTTCAACAATCTGGAAGGATTGCTGGCAGAAAGAGAGACTGCCTATCTGCAACCAGGAGAGTTTTTCGGCGTCATCGGCGCCTTGGGACGCTTTCCACGCCAAGTCAGCCTGTTGGCCATGGAGGACGTGGAGTGTCTGGAGATTCGCTGGCAAGGGCTGCGGGATTTTCGCCGCTATGATGCCGGCTTCCGCGAACATCTGGATGACCTGTTTCGCCGCCACTCCCTGAACGTATTTGTCAAAAACACCCCGCTGTTCAAGCACTGTGACGAAGCACGCATCAAACGTATTGAGGCGGCCGCGGTATTTCGCACCTTTGGCGAGGAGAGCTGGCACCTTAAACAGAAGAGCGATGACCAATCCCCCACCCAACGCTTGGCCGGCGAACATCTGATTGCCGTCGAGGGGGCACCAGCCGACCATCTGATTCTGATTCAATCCGGCTTTGTGCGCATCAGCGAAAACATTGAAAAGGGCCATCACACCCTCGGCTTTATGGGGCCGGGTCGTATGTTCGGGCTACCGGAGATGGTTCATGGCTGGCGAACCCAGGAGTATAGCCGCTATCCGGTATCGCTGCGGGCCCTGGGGTTTGTGCAGACGCTGTTTATTCCCGGACGGGTGCTGGAAAAAGAGCTGTTCCCTTTTTTGCCGCCGGATCAACTGCCCCAACGCCCCGCAGCCTGGACACGCCCCTCGCCATTAACCCGCAAGCGCTCCAACGGCTTGCATGGCGACCTGATTGAGTGGCTGGTGGAGCATCACTTCATCAACGGCGT
>JADFWT010000002.1 GCA_015233785.1 Magnetococcales bacterium | reverse complement strand
GAACTGCTGACGGAAACGCCACTCAATACCACCCAGCAGGGCTATGTTCAGGTACTGAACCGCGCCGGAAGCAGCTTGATGACCCTGATCAACGATATTCTCGATCTCTCTAAAATCGAGGCCGGTCAGTTTGATCTGGAGCAGGAGCCCTTCCCCTTACGCCCACTCCTGGATGAAGTGATCGAAGTGATGCGGGCCCCCCAGGATACCCATGAGGTGACCCTCACCCTGGAGCGTGATCCGAATCTGCCATACTGGGTGGTGGGCGATGTTCAACGACTTCGGCAGGTGTTGTTTAATCTGGTGGGCAATGCTCTTAAATTTACCCACGAAGGACATGTAACGCTCAAAGCCAAAAGCATGGAGCCTCAACATGTCTATTTTGAGGTCAATGACTCCGGGATTGGAGTCCCCAAGGATCTGCATGAGGATATATTCAACGCCTTCACGCAGGCAGACTCCTCGGTAACACGCCGCTTTGGCGGAACAGGGCTGGGACTGGCCATCTGCCAACGGCTTGTGGAGCGCATGGGGGGAACCATCACGCTGGAGAGCGACCTTGGGGAGGGAAGTAGCTTCTGCTTTACCATTCCGCTACCAAAGGCAGAGGGACACCAAGAGCCCGAACCTCCGACCACGACACGCACCTTGAATCAATCAACCCAACAGGAAGAGGAGCGCCCCCTTGCGATCCTGGTGGTTGATGATGCCGAGGAGAACCGCCTACTGATTCAAGCATTTCTGACCCACAGCCCGCACACCATAACAATGGCGGTCAACGGTGCGGAAGCTCTGGAAATGGCCCGCCTGGAGCCATTTGATATTATTCTGATGGATATTCAGATGCCGGTCATGGATGGCTATACGGCCACCCGAGCTATCCGCGCCTGGGAGAGCGAAAACGGACGCCAGCCTCCGGCAATCATTATCGCCCTCACCGCGCACGCCATGCGAGAACATGTTGTGGCTGCACTGGAAGCGGGATGCGATAGGCACATGAGTAAACCGGTTCGCAAGGCCAAGCTACTTGCTGCTTTGCGCGGCCAAGAGGGGTGAATGCCCGCTATTGGCCCAAATTGACGCCAGCACCTCTTCCACCCCTTGTGCATACGCGCTTCCATCACAGATAACCGACTTCGCCACCTGCTCCCGTAACCCAAGCCGCCATGCGGTCAATCGATTGATATTGGCAGCCAGATCGCAAGCAAGCTGTTGATACTGAACTTCATCTGCCGCCACCACCCTCTCCAACCCAATATGATGCAGTAGAGAGCTGGCCATCCGGTGAATAAAACACTCTCCCGCCAAGGAGATCACAGGGACGCCCATCCAAAGCGCCTGGAAGGTGGTGGTGGCTCCGGTAAAGGGAAACGGATCCAAAGCGATATCCACCCTCCCATAAGCGGCCAGATGATCGACGTGGGTATCGTTCACAGAGATCAAATCAAGTCGTGAAGCTGCCACGCCCTGCGCTTCCAGTCCCTGGATAATCCGTGAGCGTACCGGAGGATCCTCCAGTGCCGTCTGGTATTTAAGCATTAATCTAGCCGCTGGAACGGCCTGAAGAATCCGCCCCCAAAGCACCAACACCGCCGGGGTGATCTTCACCGGATCATTGAACGATCCAAAGGTGATGAACCCACGCTCAAGGCATGGCGGAGTGGATACCGGTGGAGCCTGCACCGGCTGGGGATAAGCGTAGAAGACCGGTAGGCGGTAGAGCGTTTCCGTAAAGCGCTCACGGGTGCTCTCCAATGGATGAAGATGTGCGTCGGTCAACCAGCCATCAACCTGCTCCAGACCAGTGGTGGCTCCGGCATGAAAACTGAGAATCAGCGGTGCCGGACGGTGAACAGCAATCATCACCCGATTACGATCCAGATGGGCGGCCAAAATGATGAGAATATGGATTCCATCGTCCCAAATTCGTCGTGCTACCTGCCGATCCGTCATCCCTTGGGTCGCCACCCAGGCATTCGCAGAGGCCCGAAACCTGCGGGAGAGTTCATCATCTGGCACCCCTTCCGCATAGAGATGGACCTCAAACCGGTCGCGATCATGATTCAACAGCAGCGGCGCAACATTACGCCCCACAGGATGGTCATATAGGTCCGATGAGAGATAGCCGATACGTAGCCGCTCACCAGCTACCAGCGAAACCACGCTGTGCAGCATAGTAAGAGGCTCGACCCCTGGAGGAACAGCCCTCTGAACATACATACATCGCGCTCGAAAAAGCGCCTCGGCATCCAGGTCCGTTCGATAGAGAAGCGCACCGAACAGGCTACTCAGGGTCTGCATCTGCACGCCACCGTGAAGTGCCGCTTGATAGCACGCTTCGGCCCGATCGGGCTGGGCCAGACGCATCCACACATTGCCCAAATTGGTCTGAGCCTCAGAGAGCCCGGCATCCAGCGTCAATGCCTGTTGCAGAGCCTCTTTGGCAAGATCGGTGCGATTCAAGGTGAAATAGAGTGCACCAAGATTGTTGTGGGCTACAGCAAGATCAGGTTGCAGGGCAATGGCCTGTTGGTGGCTCTCCAGCGCACCCTGGCGATCCCCTTGAGCCGCCAGAACCAGCCCCAGATCGTCATATGCCACCGCAAGATCGGGTTGCAGGGCCATAGCCCGCCGATAGCACGCCTCCGCCGCCTGAAAATCCCCAACATCCAGATGGCATTTGCCAAGGTTATAGTGGATCGCTGCACTCTCCGGCATCAGACAGAGAGCCTGATGGTAGAGCTCTATCGCCTCCTGCAGCTCACCAACCATCCGCAGCAGGCTGGCCAAATCGTTGAGCGCTCCGCCATCATCCGGTTGAAGTGCCACGGCCCGTCGCAAGGCCGCTACCCCTGCCGCATGGTTCCCCACCCCCTGGAACAGCACCCCCAACCGTCTCAATAGCTCCGGCTGATGGGGTTGCAGGGCGTCGGCGTTCTGGGCACACTGCAACGCCTCCGCCAATGCGCCTCGGGATTGAAGCACCATGGAGAGATTGTTCTGAACATGAAACTGCTGGGAATCGACGACCAGAATCTGTCGATAGAGTTGCTCCGCCTCGGCCAACCGCCCGGCCTGATGGTGTCCAATGGCCAACTGCATGGCCTGCTCCAGCGTGAGATTCTGCTGTGGAGGGAGAACCATAAAGCGACAATCAGGAAGAGGCAGATTCGCGCTGAAAGATGCGAACCAGAGAAGCCTTAAAAGTGACCCAGACATGCTCCAGGACATTCTTAAGACCATGGCGGCGAATGGTAGGCAGTACCCGCCACCAGTGGGAATAGATGCGCCGCAGACCATCCCGTTGCAACTCCACCAACTCCTCCGGGGTGATGCCGTTTACCTTCAGGACACCATCGGAGTAACGCTGGTAACGGGCGTAATCCTCGGAGAGCAGCTCCAAGCCATGCTCTCCCCGCTTGGCCATCTCGGCCAACTCGGTACCAGGATAGGGTACGGCAATGTTGTAGCTGACGTTCTGGATCTCTTTTGATTTGGAGAGAAACTCTATGGTTCTCTCAATAGACTCACGGGTCTCGCCAGGCATGCCAAGCATCACCGAGTTGGAAGTCTCCAAACCCAGTTTTTTGTTCAGCTTGACCGCCACCACATGCTCCTCCAACGACACCCCTTTGCGAATCAGCTCCCGCACTTTCGGGTCGGCGGTCTCCAGCCCAAAACTGATACGGATTAACCCGCACTCCTGCATGCGCCGCACCATCTCCTCATCCCAAAGATTGACGCGGGTACTCCCCTCCCAGGTGAACTTCAAGCCACGCTGTTCAATCTCGTCGCATAACTCCATGATGAAGCGACGGCTCAGGGTCAATACATCATCAAGAAAGTTGATGTGCTGGATACCCAGATCAAGAACCACCTCCTCAATCTCCGCCATCACGTTTGCAATGGAACGACGGCGAATTTTTGTGCCGTAGAGATCGGTTGCGCAGAATACGCACTTATAGGGACACCCACGACTCATGATCAGTGAGGTGTAGTTCATCTCACCCCCCTTCATGGCCCCGCACATATACTTCTCTATGGGCAGCAGACGCCGATCAGGCCATGGGATGGCATCCAGATCGCTGCTGGGAGACACATCACCGGTGTACTGCACCGTACCATCCGCATCCTGCCACATCAGACCAGGAACCCCAGCTCCCTTCTCTCCAGATTCAAAGCTGGCCAGAAGATCTACCAATACCGTCTCGCACTCGCCGATGTAGATGTAATCAAACATCGGCTCCAGTGCCTTCTCCCGCAGCAGGGTCGTGTGAGGACCGCCCAATATCACCGGGATATCACAGTGATCTTTGATGGCGCTGGCAAAAAGACGGGTGTTGTGAACCGAAGGCGTGGTCGCCGTGATCCCAATCAGATCCGGCTTAAAGAGATCGATCTCCCGACACATCTGTTCCGGCCCGATATCCTCCAGCTCAGCATCAATCACTCGCACATCGTGTCCGGCCTCACGGGCAATGGTTGCCATAATGCACAGATTGAGCGGCGGGTAGGCAAATCGCTTGGCAGAGTTGCCATAGGAGCCGAGATTGGTGGTCCAGAGCGGGAAGATAAGAAGAAGTCGCATCGCTGTTCGGTTACTCCAAGTGTCGATTCACCCATTCCACATGAAGGGGTGTTCGCCTTACCCCCCCCCGATCATGCTCTCATGGAAGCTTGACAATGTCCATCATGACGACATGGACGGCCAGGAGACAGAGACGTAGAATTGAATCGCAAACTTTGTGCCCATCCCCTATAATGGTGAAATTATTACGGTTCCGCATATATTTAATCCTCCAATCAGAACCCTGTTACTTATGGGTGAGGAGCGGGCTGAATGGCCCAAAATATTCTTCATTTTTTTGCCACCTCTCCACGGCTCATCAAGCGCTATCGGATCGCTGCGATTGGTGCCATGCTTGGCGTGGTGCTCTCTGGAACACTCTTCTCTATTACCCTCCACAATCTGCGCAACGATACCCATCACGCCTTTCATATGGCAGCCGCAGAACGTTTCGAAGCACTCCGCAACGCCTTTGAAGAGATCGATCGCGCGCTCACCGATATCGCCAGCTTCCATGCTGCCTCCGGACATCTCTCCCAGGCGGGGTTCAGAACCTTTGTCACGCCGCTTCTAAAGCGCCAAAACGGTCTGCGAGCCTTAGAGTGGGCACCAGGCATTTCCCATTCGGAGCGGACCGATTTCGAAGCAAAGACGACCCAGACCCAACCCCATTTCACAACCATCACCGAACGCGCATCCAATGGACATATGGTGCCTGCGGGTATTCGAGAAATGTACTATCCAGTCACCTATCTGGAGCCCAATTCAGGCAATGAAGCAGCATTGGGATTTGACCTTTTCTCCGACTCAATCCGAAGGCAAGCCCTTGAGATAGCACGGGACAGAGGCCAATCCACGGCAACTGAACGTATCAGGCTGGTTCAGGATCCAGATGACACCTTCAGCTTTCTGGTTATTCACCCCATTTACCAAACAGGTCAGCCTACCAATACAATGGCGCTGCGACGCACACACTTTAAAGGCGCTGTACTGGGCGTTTATCGTATCGCCCCACTGTTTGAGGGGGCACTTCATCACCTGCAACCACGCGGGGTGAGCATCATGCTCCACGATGGGACCAACCTGACGCCAAATAACCACCTTTTTGCGGCTAGCTCCAGTTCATCCTCCAACCTCCATGCCAAAATGACCCATGCGGCGTTCAATGCCCGCCGTCATGATGAACTGCACTATGTAAAACAGCTTAAAGCCGGCGGGCGTATCTGGACCTTTACCGCCTCCCCTGGACAGGCATTCCTGGAAGCCGAAGTCCACCATGATCACTGGATCATTCTCACAGCCGGCCTGCTATTCACGGCCCTGCTCACCGCCTATCTGATCCGTTCGATCCAGACCGAAGATCAGTCCAATAAGAGACTTGAATTCCAACGCGCCCTGGCCACGCTTCTCTCCCTCTCCCTTTCGGATACATCTCTCCATTCTTTCATACACAAGGGACTTGAACTTCTACTATCAGTATCCTGGTTATCGCTTCAAAACAGGGGGGCGGTATTTCTGACCAAAGAGGGATCTGATCAGCTCTATATGGCCACCCAGATCGGCCTGAATGAGACGCTGCAGAAACGTTGTGCGGTTGTAGAAATGGGAGAGTGTCTTTGCGGGCGTTCCGCCCAGGAGAGAAGCGTGCTTTTCTCCGACCATGTGGACCAGAGACACGAAATTCGGCTCTCAGGCATGAAGCCCCATGGCCACTATGTCATTCCACTGCTCTCAGGATCTCAACTGCTTGGCGTCATCACACTCTATGTGGACGAAGGACACCCCCGAACCGAGGAGGAGGAGTCCTTTCTGCTCAGCTTTGCCCACTCCATGTCCAGCATCATCAAACGTCGTCAGACAGAAATGGAACTCATCCAGGCCCATACCAAGACCCAGGAACGTGAGACCCATATTCGCGCCATTATGGACAATGCTCTGGATGCCATCATCAGCCTGGATCACAAAGGCCGCATTATTGCGTTCAACCCAGCGGCCGAGTCGCTGTTCGGTTACTCCACCCACAGCGTCATGGGCCAGGATGCCGCCAAGCTGATTATTCCCAGTGAGCTTCGGCATCTGCATACCAGGGCCATCACGCGCTACAGTGAGATTTTTCGCCGTCAAACCGCGTTTCCACGCCCTATCCACAGGCGCATGGAGAGCCGTGGCCTGCGCATTGATGGCGAGGAGGTTGATTTGGAGATCGCCCTCACCTCCTCGGTTAGCGATGACCAGATTCATTACACCGCCTTTCTACATGATATCACTGATCGTAAACAGCTACTTAAATCGCTGGAAGAGACACTGGATGTCGCAGAAACGGCCAATCGTGCCAAGAACGATTTTCTGGCCAATATGAGCCATGAAATTCGCACGCCGATGAACGCCATCATCGGTATGACCGATCTGGTGATCAACACCCCCATGTCTATGGAAGAGCAAACGGAAAACCTGCTGATTGTCCAGAACTCCTCCCAGACTCTTTTGGCGCTGATCAACGCCATTCTCGACATCTCCAAGATCGAAGCAGGGCAACTGGTATTGGAAAAAACCAGCTTCGATACTGTTGGCCAAGTGGAGCAGGCACTGGAAACCATGGCCATCAAGGCCCACGAAAAAGGTCTGGAGCTGTATGCCGATATCGCAGCCGATGTGCCGGAAACCCTGGTTGGGGATCCCCTTAGATTACGACAGATCATCATCAATCTGGTGGGCAACGCCATCAAGTTCACCACCTCGGGAGAAGTGGTGGTGACCGTACAACGCCAACCGGACGAGAGGCTGAAAACCGGTACCATAGGGTTGCACTTCTCGGTCTCCGATACCGGCGTTGGTATCCCTGAAGATAAATTGGCCATGGTGTTCGAGAGCTTCACTCAGGCCGATGGTTCCACCACGCGTAAACATGGCGGGAGTGGTTTGGGCCTGACCATCTGTCGCCATCTGGTCACCATGATGAATGGACAGATCCATGCTGAAAGTAAACCTGACAGTGGCAGCATCTTCCATTTTACGGCCCGTTTCGGCATTGGCCATAGGGCGCACCTAGAACCCCATTCCACTGCGAAAGACCCACGCCATGGAGCGCAAGGCGATTACCAGAATAAACTCAATGGAAACCGCGTTCTTATTGCCGACTGTCATGCCACTGGACGACGCATTCTGCAGCAGATACTAAAGCGTTTCGGGGCGATCACGGACGAGGCCGCCGATGGTTTGCAACTCCAATCACATCTGCAAGAGGCCGCCGATACAGAACAACCCTATGATGTTGTGTTGATGGAGCATGACCTACTGGAACAGATACCGTCCTCTTCGAAGGTGATGGATGACCACTCCGGCTTCCACAACCTGATTCTGCTGCTTCATACGGAGATGACGCTGGAGCATTTTGCGCATCTGCCCTGGACCCATAATGCCACCGTTGTCAAAGAGCCGGCACGGCGATTCCGTCTGGCCAACACCATAAAACGCGCCATCCACGGCCCTTCAAAAAGTGCCACGACCACTCCTTCGGATACCGCTTTACCCTCTTCCACGGTTATTCCACTCAATATTCTGCTGGTGGAGGATCTGGAGGATAACCAAATTTTAGCCACCACCATCCTCCAGCAGGATGGCCACCAAGTAACGCTGGCACACCATGGCCGGGAGGCGCTGGACTATTTGGCCAAAGACAACTTTGACCTGGTACTGATGGACTTGCAGATGCCGGAAATGGATGGCCTCGAAGCCACTCGACAGATCCGAGCTGCGTCCCCAGGTAGTGACATCAACGCAGATATCCCCATCCTGGCAGTCAGCGCCAAGGTACTGCATGGTGAAGATAAAATGTGTCTTCAATCGGGCATGAATGGCTTTTTGCGTAAACCGTACCGGCCCGATGAACTGCGACAGGCTATTGCACCTTTTCAACCAATCCAGCATACTGGCCCTAATCTACGATCCATTGGTGATGTTTCCGCCCAGGTTCTACATGATCCACCCGGAAACCCAGAAGAGACTGCGATAGCCAGAGACCTTTTCCTTGAGAGGTCGGAACAGCATTTGCATTCACTCACAGAGGCCTTGGCTGGGAAGAAGCTCCAACGGGCTCTGACTGAAGTGGATTGGCTGAAGCATTCTGCTAAAGAGATTGGCGCTCGAAAACTGGCCGTTCAATCCATGCGGATCAAAGGGTTATTAGAGTTGAAAGAGTGGACGGAAGCAGAGCAAGCTGCATTTGAATTGGGCAATCGTTTTAACGCCGTTATCAAGGCGCTACAATCTACCGGAAAGACGACATGAAGATTCTTATCGTCGATGATCAATTTGAAAATCGTAAGCTTCTGAGAGATATCCTCAAAAAGTTTGGCGACTGTGACCTTGCCAGCAACGGCGAAGAGGCCATGGAGTTTTTTGAGGCCGACCTTGACGATGGAACGCCTTATGATGTCGTGCTGCTGGACATCATGATGCCTGGAATGGATGGCCAGACTGCTCTGATGAAAATGCGTGAACTGGAGAATGTGCGTGGCATACCAAGCGGCAAAGAGACCAAAATCATCATGGTCACCGCCGTCGATGCCCCCCAACAGGTAATTAAGGCCTATTTCCGGGGCAACTGCACCGACTATCTCACCAAACCGATCACCCGTAAAATTCTGCTTGATAAATTACTAGAACACGGCCTGCCGCTGTCCGAGGAGAGCTGATTATCTGAGCCCCTTCTCCATGGGCCTCTCTTCCAGTGGCACCGTAAAGAGAAATCTCGACCCCCTCCCCTCTTGGCTCTCTACCGAAATATCCCCACCATGCAGCCGAACCAACTGGCTGGATATGGCCAATCCAAGTCCTGTCCCCCCTTGGGCACGCGTGGTGGATCCGTCCACCTGGATAAAAGCATCGAAAATGGTATCCAACTGCTCCGCAGGGATTCCACAGCCGCTATCTTCCACACTAAATCGGGCTACCTCCTGTTCGGCTTCCACACGCACGATCACCCCTCCGCTCTCAGTAAATTTCACCGCATTACCAATCAGGTTGATCAAGACCTGTTCAATGCGCTTGGCATCTACTCGGATGATCAGCGACTCTTTGATCTCACACGCCAACTTCAACCCTTTACCATCCGCCAGCGGTTGAGTGACCTGCATAGCCTGATCAATAATCTCACCAGCCTCACACGCCACCTGCACAATCTCCATCTTCCCCGCCTCAATCTTGGAGAAATCCAATACGCTGTTGATCAGATCCAGCAGGCGATTGCCATTTTTCAGCGCTATGGCCGTCATTTTGGCGGCCTTCTCCGGCAATTGGCCCGTGGCACCGCCATTCATCAATCCCAACGAACCGTTAATAGCCGTCAGCGGCGTGCGCAACTCATGACTGACGTTGGCCAGAAACTCGGTTTTTGCCCGATTGGCCGCTTCGGCCTCCTCTTTGGCGAGATTCAATGCCTCGGTTCTCACCTCCACCCGATGCTCCATTTGATCACGCGCAGCATGTACCGCGTCAAAACTGGCCATTAGCGAAGCCGACATGGCCTGAAAAGCCCCAGAAAGTGCATCGGCCTCCGCCAATCGACTTCTGGGAACCTCCACCTTTTGACGATGCTGGATCTTCTCCGGCAGCGTCCTACTTACATGGGCCAGTTCGGTCAGTGGTCGAGTCAGCCAACGACTTAATAGCAAGGCGATAACCGCTGCCAGTAACGCCACACTGGCCACCCATAAAAATGCCCGCAGATACGCTTGATGCAACGCTGCAATCATCCCGGCTGCGCTATGATGAAGCGCCAAGCCATGTATCTCCCCCACCGGCTTGGAAAGTGGCATCTGGACATAGAAATAGGCCGATTTCCACCACTTCATAAGCGGCTGCCTACGTCGTGGCGGAAGCCAGACCCGCATCTCATCTGTTACCGGTTTCCCGCGCTGAAAATCAATGGTGCGTTCGCCATACAGAACCTGCCCCTTCCGATCCAGGAAAGTGAGCTGCATCCCCCCCAATACCGGCATGGCACGACGTAGCTCGGCGATGGTATCCGCATTGGGGGTACGCTCCTCATGCCGTCTATACTGAAAATAGTCGGCAGTATGCTGTGAGACCAACTGACCCACCACCGTCATCTTCTCCGCCATGGCATGTTCCTGGTCCCCCCGCATGGCACCGGATGTGACCGAAACCCACACCAACATGGGCACGAACACCCCAGCCAACAACATATTGAACAGCAACTTTTGAATGGAGATATCTTCACTTTTTTTTCGCCATGCCGCATAAGCCAACAGCACAAATGCCGCCATGATGGCATTAAAGATCCCATTGACGGCCTGCTTGAGCTGAATCAGATCGGACGCAGAGCCCGGCATACCCATCACACCTTCGTAGAATAGCCAAACCAGCGGAATGCCCATCACCAGCCAAAAAAGTGCATCAGCCAGGGCCAGATGCGGCAGTCGATGGCGCAGCAACCATCCCACCACCAGTCCCTCCAGAGTAAAGATGATGGCTGCATAGGGGTGTCCCCATAACACAAACGTATAGGCGCCGCCGATAGCCCCCACAACCCCACCGGCCAGAGGCCCCAATCGTTGCGCAGCAATCAAGGCGCTGATGGAGCCAAAGATAAAACTGACACCAAAAAAGAGCGTGATCGCCAGCCAGTTTCCGATGACCGCCAGGATCGACAAAGCCAGTACCATCACACCCCAATGCCATGAGAATCTCTGCTTACCACGACCCGACATCTTATACCTCTCTTCAATCCCTACTGGATCTTCGATCTATCCTGCCCTATACCATGATACGACATTCCAGTGTGCACGATGCATGGCCAAACAATTATTCAAATTTCATTGTAGAATCACAAATAAACAACACAAATCAACCACTCAACTATATTTACCAAGAATGGAAACCAAACCGATCCTCCATAGTCCAAGCAGGCAAGGAGCTATGTTGATGCCCTTATCTAATGGTGAGCCGATGTCGAATGATTCTCCCCCTTTGCAGCAGCGTCAATAGGCCGGGGGGTGGCGCGGCCCGCCGAACCAATGTTCGGGAAGGAGACCGATCATGCGCTACCTCCATATGACCTCTGAAGAGACCCTGTCCGCCCTCAATGTCTCCCGTTCCGGACTCTCCAGCAACGAAGCGGCCCAACGGCGTCAGAAGTTCGGACCCAACGTGGTGGAAAGCGTCAGCGGCCCCAACCCCTTTGCCATATTCATTGATCAATTCAAGAGCTTTATTATCTACATACTGCTCTTTGCCGTGATCTTTTCACTACTGATCGGCGAGTATGTCGATTCGGTCATTATTCTGGCTATTCTGCTGGCCAACGCCCTGATCGGCTTTTTCCAAGAGCTCTCAGCCCATCGCGCGCTCGAAGCTCTCAAGCGTATGACCGACATTCAGGCGCAGGTTCTACGGGACGGTGAACTGACGACCCTCCCTTCCCGAGCATTGGTTCCCGGTGACCTGATCTATCTTAATGAGGGGGATCGCGCCCCGGCGGATGCCCGCATTATTGAGACTGTGCGTCTGATGGTGGAAGAGTCGGCTCTCACCGGGGAGAGCCTGCCGGTAGAGAAGCAGACCGATCCAATTTCTCCCAAGGCGGCGCTGGGCGATCAGAGCAATATGCTCTTTGCCACCACCTCCATCGTCAAGGGCCACGCCCGAGCCGTGGTCACCGCCACTGGCCTCAACTCTGAGATTGGTCGTATCACCCAACTGGTCCAGGAGGCCAAAACAGAGATGACCCCGCTGCAAAGACGGCTGGATCGCTTTGGTCGTAAATTGGGGGTCGCAGTGATCGCCATCTGCCTGCTGGTGTTCCTCATGGCCCTGGGTAAAGAGATGATGACAGGGCAGGTCAGTGCCGCATCATTTATCGGCTTCGCCTTTATCGCCATCAGTCTGGCGGTGGCTGCTGTTCCTACGGCACTCCCAGCGGTGGTAACCATTGCTCTCTCCATCGGCGTCAAGCGCCTGCTGAAGAAGCAATCTCTGGTTCGTACGCTCGCCTCGGTGGAGACCCTGGGGAGTTGTAATGTTATCTGCACCGACAAGACCGGCACCCTGACCCAAAACGCCATGACCGTACGCCAAGCCTGGACGCTCACGGGAGAGGTGAAACTGGGCGGTGAAGGATACGCGCCCAAAGGAGAGGTCTCTGGCCACACGATACCGCTGCTGTTTGAGATTGGGGCACTCTGCAATAACGCAAAGCTCTTCCAGGATCCGGATTCTGACATCTGGACCATACGGGGCGACCCCACCGAAGCAGCCTTGATTACCAGCGCCTACAAAACGGGCCTGTCACCCCGTGCCAACCGGGAGGATGAACTTCCCTTCGACTCGGATCGCAAACGGATGAGCGTCATGGTGCGCATGGGCGATACCCGGCGTATTCTGGTCAAAGGAGCACCAGATCAGGTGCTGGAGAAGTGTGAACGCGTCTGGATTGATGGCGCCATAGAACCGCTTACCGAAGGACTTCGCCACAGGATCATCAAGCAGAATGATCACTACGCCGCTCAGGCAATGCGGGTATTGGGCTTTGCCTTCCGAGATGTAGGGTCGGAGACCCCGCTGGAAGAACAGAAACTGGTCTTCGTCGGCCTTCAGGCGATGATCGACCCACCTCGGGCCGAAGTTCCCGACGCCCTGGCCGCCTGCCGCAAGGCTGGAATTCGGGTCATCATGATCACCGGAGATTATCAGGAAACCGCCCGCGCCGTGGGCCGGGAGATCGGCATTCAGGGCGGTCTGGTTTCCGGGCCGCAGTTGGAGGCGATGGAGGACGCCGAACTGGAACAACTGTTGAAAGGAGATGTCAACCTATTCTCCCGTGTTGCCCCGGAGCACAAACAACGCATCGTTAAGGCGCTGCAACGCCTTGAGTACACCGTGGCCATGACGGGCGATGGGGTCAATGACGCTCCAGCTCTCAAAAAGGCCGATATTGGCGTCGCCGTGGGCAGCGGCTCCGAAGTGGCCAAAGAGGCATCCGACTTCGTGCTATTGGATGACAGCTTCGCCCATATAGTGAACGCCATCGAAGAGGGACGCGGCATCTATGATAATATCCAAAAATCAATCATGCTGCTGCTCTCCGGCAATCTTGGCGAGGTGTTGATCATCTTCCTGGCGGTGATGCTGGGGCTCAACCTCCCCCTGACGGCCATCCTGCTGCTCTGGATCAATATGGTCACCGATGGGGCACCAGCACTGGCCTACTGCGTGGACCCCTACAGCAAAAAGATCATGGAACGCTCTCCCAAACCTCGGGATGAAGGAATCCTACCCCCGCAAAGGATGGCTCTGATCGGCGTACTCGGTGTGGTGGGATCACTGATCGCCCTGACCATCTTCGCCCTGACCGGCGGACAGTCGGATCAGCCGGAGATGCTAATGAAAGCCCAGACACTGGTATTCAACTATGTGGTGCTCTATGAGTTGATTCTAGTGTTTATCATCCGACTGGACTATCAAGTGCCGCTGCTGAAGAACGGCTGGATTTGGGCCTCGGTGATTCTGTCGGTTCTGCTGCAAGCACTGCTGATGTATACCCCCTTGAGTACCGTATTCCACATCGTACCGCTTAATTTAATCGAACTGGCTATTCTTGGGCTGGGCGGGACACTCTTCTTTACGCTGTTCCTGGTCTACCACTTCTGGGTGGAGCCGCTGCTGTTCCGGGTGGATGGGGCCAAAAAGCCCCCCCGCCGGGGAAGCGGACTCCACAAACGTCCGATGGTAGGACACGTCTGATACCACTCTGGTCGAAGAGAAAACCGGGGAGCCTTCGGGTTTCCCGGTTTATTTGGCACCACCTTGAGCCGCGTATCCATAACCTGATAGGGTCGGTCGCACCTTAACAATTGCGACATATTCAACCTCTCCAAGCCACGCAGATAACGATTGTAGGAACCGCACCTCTTCCATGGAATCACCCAATCAAACTGTAACGCTGGATGAAGCCCTTCAGATTGGCCTGAAACACCATCAAGCCGGCGAGCATCAACAGGCCGAAAGCATCTATCGTCAGATCCTTGCCGTAGAGCCCACCCAGATTGAGGCACTCCATCTGATGGGTATCCTTGCCTCTCAGAACAATCAATTGGAGATGGCAGAGCGCTACTTTCAGCAGGCGCTGGCTATCAACCCCGAGATGGCCCAGGTCCATGCCAATCTCGCCAATCTCCTCTACACCCAACAGCGCTTTGATGAGGCCAAAGAACACTATCAGTGCTCTGTAGAGATCAATCCGAACAACCCACTCTTTCTAGAGCATTACGCCCTGCTGCTGATGGAACAAGGTATCTTGGACGAGGCTGAACCGCTGATGCGGCGCCTCATAACACTGCAACCTGATCGGGCTGATCATCACAACAATTTAGGCAGCCTTCTCGTCACAAAAGAGGATTTTTCCGAGGCTGAAGCGTGCTATCAAAAGGCATTGCAGTTGGCACCTGAACAATATGGCTATTTGATGAATACCGGCCTGATGTATATGAAGAAAGGTGCCCCAAACAAGGCCCTTCCACTCTATCTGAACGGGGCCAAACTGAAACCTGACCATGAGAACACATCAATTTCATTGGGAAGGGCTTATCATGAATTAGGACGTTTTCAGGAGGCGCAGGCTGTCTATAAAAACTACCTAAGCCGCCATTCCAAAGCCCATCATACCCACTCCAACCTGATTATCACGCTTGACCATACCCCCAATCTGGATGATGCCGACATACAGTCTGAACGGCGGCGATGGGGGGCTCAGTTTGATGCCATGACCCAACCTCATCATGACAACACACCCGATCCAGAGAGACGACTGCGCATCGGCTATGTGTCGGGTTATTTTTGTGACCACTCAGCAGCCAACGCCTTCGCCGCCCCCATTTTGCATCACGACCCTACCCAATTTGAGCTGTTTCTCTACAGCACCGCCAAAAGCTCCCAAACAGATCCTGCTACCCAGCAGTTTATGGCAGCTTCTGGAAATAACTGGCGCGATGTGGCCCAGCTTGATCAGCCGCAACTCGAAGCGCTGATTCGCCAGGACCGCATCGATATTTTGTTGGATCTGACCGGTCATGCCGTCAACCACCGACTCACCGTGTTCGCCCGCCGTCCGGCCCCGGTTCAGATCACCGCCTGGGGATGGCAACACGGTACCGGCCTCACCGCCATGGATTACATGTTTACCGATCTTATCTCTCTTCCAAAAGCCAAGGCCCACCTCTGGAGCGAAACCCCCTATTATCTGCCCACCGGGGTCCACCTTTTGAACTTTAACTCCATGCCCGATGTTGGCCCACTACCTGCCCTCACAAATGGGCATCTCACCTTAGGTGCTCTGAGTCGTCCCGACAAAATCTCAGAACAGAGCATCTCCTTATGGGCAAACCTGCTGCATGCCATCCCAAAAAGTCATTTTATCCTCAAGATTTCGTGCCCTATCGAGGACTATTTTGGCGGGACTTTTCTAGAGCACTTTAAGCAAGCAGGTATCGATCCAAAACGGATCCGCATAGAGGGCAAAACAGATCAGTGGAGGCACCTTCAGGTGTTGAATGAAATCGACTTTCAGCTAGACTCCCATCCAGTCTGCTCCAGTGTCTCGGGACTTGAGTCACTGCGCATGGGGGTTCCGGTTTTGACCCGTATTTCAGATCGTTTCTCCTCCCGACACATGGCAACCTACAACCATCTTGTCGGAGCCGATGACTGGGTGGTGACCAATGACGCTGAATTTGTAAGGGTTGGACAGCAGATGGGAAAGAAACTTGAAGAACTCGCCCAACTGCGAGGGACACTACGACAACGCTTCGACAACTCCCTTTTGGGAGACCATGATGCCTTTGCAAGGGTGGTAGAGAAGGCGTATCGAGACATATGGCGACGCTGGTGCGACAAAACAGACCAACCATGAGGAGAAGGCATATGGCCAGACCCCATGACAACCACCACCGCCGTCGTGTTGGTATTTATAAGTAGATGTCCCCATCCAAACTATTTTTAAACCATAACGTGACATAATTGTTATAATTGTGCGAATTTCCCATGAATACGCGCAGCACTACCGATGAAGGGAACCACATGAAACCGTTATTTGCACGCAGCTCCTGGATGCTGGGCATGACCATCCTGGCCCTGCTACTGGCCGTCGGGGTCGAAGCGGGGGAGAGCTCTTCCGGCAATAAAGAGCTCGATTTTGTTACGCTTGCCATGGGGCTCATGGGAGGGCTGGCGATTTTTCTCTACGGCATGGAGAAAATGGGCACCTCGCTGAAGCTGGTGGCGGGCGACCAGATGAAGAAAATCCTGCGCACGTTAACCATCAACCGGCTGATGGGCATGTTTACCGGTGCGTTCGTCACAGCCATTATTCAATCCTCATCCATCACCACCGTGCTTCTGGTAGGGTTTGTCAGTGCCGAACTAATGACCCTAACCCAGGCCATCGGCGTCATTTTCGGGGCCAATATCGGCACCACCATCACCGCCCAGGTGATCGCCTTCAAGGTGACCAAGTACGCCCTGTTGATGATTCTGGTGGGCTTTCTCACCTTCTCTCTGGGCAAGCAAGAGAAGACCCGTCAATACGGCCACCTTGTTTTCGGCCTCGGCATGGTCTTCTTCGGCATGACGCTGATGAGTCAAGCCATGCACCCGCTGCGCTCCTATCCCCCCTTTATTGAGCTGATGCAGACGGTCTCCAATCCATTGATCGGGGTGATGGTGGGGGCCGGGTTTACGGCGTTGGTACAATCTTCTTCCGCCACCACCGGCGTTGTGTTGGCGCTGGCCATGCAGGGGTTGATCTCCCTGGAAGCCGGAATCGCTCTAACCCTGGGCGCCAATATCGGCACCTGCGTTACAGCCGGACTGGCAGCTATCGGCAAGCCCCGCGTGGCGGTCCAGGTCGCCTTGGCCCATACGCTGTTTAACGTGCTGGGCGCTATGCTGGTCGTAGGATTCATACCCCAGTTCGCGGATCTGGTTCGGGAGATCTCTCCCACAGCCGCTCCAGAATTGACCGGCTTGGCACGCCTTGCTGAAGAGGTGCCCAGACAGGTGGCCAATGCCCATACCATGTTCAATATAGTGATGGCATTCTTCTTCTTACCCTTTGCCGGAATAATCGCCGTCTTCTGCGTCAAAATGTTGCCCGAGAGGCGCGCTGAAGATCGCTATGAAGAAGAAGCGAGCTACCGTCCCAAATATCTGGACGACACCATGCTCTCCACACCAGCCTTTGCCCTCAGTCTGGTTAGGCGGGAGATGAACGTGCTATCCGATACGGTGGAGGAGATGTTGACGCGCTCGCTCACAAGCGTGTTGAAGCCCCAGGATAAGGGCTCTGACCAGATGCATCAATTAGCGGACAAGGTTAATCTGGCCTATGCCTATCTGACCAAACATCTCTCTAAAATGGGCAGCCGCAATTTGCCACCCCATGTAGCCGATGAGGTGTTGGCCTCGGTTACGGTGATCATCGAGATGAAATACATCAGCGATATCATCATTCTAAACCTTAGCCATCTGGCTGATTTTACAGCTAAAGAAGGGGCAAAACTCCCCGCCGAAGAGATTGAGTCCCTCACCAAGCTACAAGAGCTAACGACCTGGGCCTTCCGCTCAGCCAGTACAGCCTTCATCACCGACAATCAACAGGCCGCCAAGATGGTCTTCGAACTCAAGGAGACCATTCTCGGCATGGATACCGCACTGCGCTCCAAGAAAATTCGCACTATGCACGCCAAGGATGAGGATAACCTTACCAGCTATACCCTCTACATGGAGCTGCTGGATACCTTCAAACGGCTCTTCTATCACGCTAAGCGCATTGCCAAAATTCAGGCCAAGAGCAGCAATGCCGCAGACTGGCTCTCCATACCCAAACGGGATGCCCCATTGAAAGCACTGGATGCCTCCGAGCAGATCGAAACCATCAAGAAAGGGCTGTCCCCTTCATAGCTGATAAAAAAAGCCCCGGCAGGTACACGCATTGCCGGGGCTTTTTTTATCACGGAGTCTGTTCAATCAAAGCGTCTTGTCAATGACCTGTTTAATCATCTTCTCTACACGTGCCCGTTTCTGGGCAGCGTTCCTCTCCGCCTCGGCAATGGCCTGTTTTCTTGCTTTAGCTGCGGCCTGCTTTCGCGCCTTGGCGGCCGCCTCCTTTTTCTCTCTTTCGGCCTGTTTGCGCGCCTTTGAAGCCGCCTTAGCGGCAGCCTTCTTTTCAATTCGAGCAGCCTTTTTAGCGGCCTTTTTCTCTGCCTTTGCCGCCCGTTTCTCAACTTTTGCAGCCTCTTTTCGGGCTTTAGCGGCCATTTTCTTTGCAGCTGCCAGCTTCTGACGATTTTGTTTTTTGGCCTCGTTCAGTGATTTTTTTAGCTTTTTGACCTCATTACGTCTGCCCATGGACTCCCCCCTCGGAAGAATGAATTCCCTAAATAGTACGATATCAACCCACCGATTTCATCTGAAAAAAGCTGCCCACATAATACGCTTTACACACTGTGATTCTATTTTTTACACACATGATCAATTCGTAAAATCATGCCGTCAATCCAATATAATTCATACATATAGCCATATAAGCCTGACGCAACAGAAGCATGCCATAAAAAATAATAATGGTGCAATAATTAATGTCGACCTGTCTAAAACGGCACTTCCCGACCTCTGGTTGGGATTATTCTAATGAAATAAATGGTCTACCCCAATAGCCTGCTTTCATGATCAAACCAAGAAAATTGATCATGAAATGTCCTGTTATTTGGAACGCCCCCATCTGTCAAAGTCGAACTCGACCATCGGCTGAGCACCAACATCGCACCTAACGATGCATCACCATGTTTGGGAGAAGGTCACTATGTTACGTCATATTGTTCTACCCTCCATGCTAGGCGTATTGGCCTATGGCTTCTGGATTAGCCCCGATTTCAAAGGCATCGCAGCCGGCGTTGCCATCTTTCTGTTTGGCATGTTGGCGCTGGAGGACGGCTTTCGGGTATTTACAGGCGGTGCATTGGAAAAAATTCTCCATCGCACCACCGATAAACTATGGAAAAGCCTTAGCTTTGGCGTGGTCACCACCACCATCATGCAATCCAGCTCCCTGGTATCGGTGATCACTATTTCGTTTCTCAGCGCCGGTCTGCTGGGGCTCAGCGAGGGAATCGGCATCATCTTTGGAGCCAATCTGGGCACCACTACCGGCGCATGGCTAGTGGCCGCCTTCGGCCTCAAAGTGAAGATTTCCGCCTACGCCATGCCGATGCTGGTGTTCGGCATCATCATGGTATTTCAAAAATCCAAAACCTTGAACGGCATCGGCTACATTCTGGCCGGCCTCGGCTTTCTGTTCCTCGGCATCCACTACATGAAAGAGGGCTTTGAGGCGTTCAAGTCCACCATTGACCTGACACAATTTGCAGTGACGGGTTATAAGGGGCTATTTATATTCACATTGATCGGCATATTTGCCACCGTTGTGATGCAATCCAGCCATGCCACGCTGGTGCTGATCATTACCGCTCTGGCGGCGCAACAGATCACCTACGAGAACGCATTAGCACTGGCCATCGGTGCCAACGTCGGTACCACCATCACCGCCATCATCGGGGCCATGAGCGCCAATGAGCAGGGCAAACGTCTGGCGGGCGCGCACCTGATTTTCAATGTCGTCACCGGTTTCATCGCCATCATGCTGATGCCGCAGTTTGTATGGGCCGTGGATAGCATCAGTGCCGCCGTAGGTATCGGAATCACCGACTACACCCTTAAGCTGGCGGTCTTCCATACCCTATTCAATCTGGCCGGCATTCTGGTGATGATCCCCTTCATCCAGGCCATGGTCAATCTTCTGTTTCGTATCATCCCTTCCCATGAGACGAGCACACTTAAGCCACGTTATCTCAATACCGCCAACATTGAATTTCCCGATACGGCGGTACGAGCAGTGCAGGATGAGACGGTCCATATCTTTGAGAATGCCCGAGATCTGTTAGGGCAGGCTCTGGGTCTGAAACCAGACCATTTTCAACACCCTGAGTGCGACCTGGCCACCGAGATCAAGGCCCAGAAAAAATTGGAGCACATCGACCTGGACCAAGGGTACGAAAAGAATGTCAAGTCGCTCTATAGTGCCGTCATCGCCTTCATCAGTAAGGCGCCCTTCAGTTGGCAACAAGAGCAATCCGGCAATCTGCACTGGCTACGGGATGCCAACCAGAATATCGTCGAGGCCATCAAGAATGTTGAGTTCATGCAAGAGAATATGATGACTTACTCCGCCTCGGACAATCGCCACATCAAGCGCGAATATGACGCCCTTCGAGTCCATATCGGCCGAGTGCTTCAGGAGCTGGAAGTGCGCAGAGAGGATCATCGTGCATCCCTTCATGATGCGCAGTTAGAGATGGCCAAACTCAGGGATCATTGGGACTATGAAGAACGCGCCTTCTCTCGCCACCTGTTTGATCTGATCCGCGATGAGAAGATTACCCCGGAGATGGGCACTTCGTTGATGAACGATAGCGGTCACACCTTTGCGGCCATCCGCAATCTACTGGCCATGGGCACGACACTCTTTGTCTTCGGCCATCGTTCAAGGATGCAGAGCGTGGCAACACCACCCAGGGCCACCAGCCCCAATATGGGCACGCTGGTCCAGGCAACGACAGGTAGCCTTTAATGGCGTAGGGATCGTGTGACGGGGGGCTATAATCTAGCGCCCACCCTGTTTTTCCGTCATCAGATTGGGATTGGCCGGATCCAGAATCTGCTCTTCCATCGGCCTCCCTTTACCCAACAGATGAACCAGCTCCGGGATACGCGTCCCCTTCTCTGGTCGCGTACTTCCGGAGTTGGCCTGTTGCGCTGACTTGGTCCGATTCTGATGCTTATGATCCGCCATATCCTGACCCCTTTATCTTTTTCGCTGCCGACCATTGAGATGGATCTCTGATGCGTGGCATAGCCATGGCTCACTTATTGATTCTACCACATTTTGGCTGCCATCCAGGACGGAATAACTATCAGGGAATCTTATTTGTATCAAAAATTTATTATGCAAGAACATGGTCACACCCTGTATGTCAATAAAATGTTTCATTGATAGGCAACACATGCCATACTCGCAAATGGTTCTTATTGTTAATCTCGTTTTTAGCTACGCAAGGAATGGAGGCGTTAATTCGGTTCGCAAGAACAGATTGCAGAAAGAGTAGTCTGCAATAAACGGAGCTTGTAGAGGGGCAGAGCTTCGAAGTAGACACCCCCTATCTTCTTAATCTTCAGCCGCACCTCGCATTTGTCTATCTCCCATCGTTATGGGCGGTGTGGTCTCCGGCTCTCTATTTGGGCATTTGGTGCGTTTGTTGCGTGATGGGCCATGTGATCACCACGATATTCGCTGTCCAATGTGGATTGGCCATGGGCCGGACATAATGAAAATGCAGATTCCGAGAATCAGGCATTCATTATGACAACTGATTGAGAAGACAGGGAGAAGTAGATGCATGGGTTTGCCATTCCCGACGAATTGAAACAGCGCCTGGACATATTGGCGCAGGAGACGGGAAAGCGTGTGGAGGACCATCTGGAAAGCGCTGTGCGGCAGTACCTGCACCAATGGGAGCAGGATCGTCAAAGTTTGGACGCTGCCATGGCCGCACTGGATGAAATAGAGCGAAATATGACCTTCTCTCTGGAAGAGTTGGAGGCCAACCTTTCGCACGACTACAAACTCCACTGAGCCGATCTACCTTCAACTATTTCTTCTGTTCGCTCCTCCTGAAACCGATCTGTGCGGCACTGCTGCCGGGTCCATTTGAGATGCCTTCTCCCAGTCCAACTGATGAGGAGCAGGCAAGTGTTGTTCTCCCTATGGAGGGGCTTGATTCATGCGGATATTTCAGAATCTATCTCTATCACAAAAATTCACCATTGCCTTTCTGATCCCCCTGGCCGCTCTGGCCTGGTATGGGGCGCAGAGCGTTATAGCCAAACACCAGGTATCCAGCAACATGGAGAAAATGGAGCGACTGGCTAATATCGCCGTACATGCCAGCGCCCTGGTGCATGAAACCCAGAAAGAACGCGGTATGTCCGCCGGCTATCTTGGCAGTAAAGGGCAGAAATTCCGCAGCGAACTTCCCAGACAGCGCGAGGCGGCCGATGAAAAATTCCGTGCCCTGCAAACCTTTATCGAAGAGATCGACACCCGAGCACTCGGCGACGATTTTTCCTCAACACTAGGTCAAGCCATCGGCCTTTTCGAAGGGCTGCGCCCCATCCGAAAAGGAGTGGACGGCCTCTCAATCCCCGCCGGAAAAGCCATCGGATACTACACCCGCATGAATGGCACATTCCTCAATGCCGTGGGTGAGATCTCCAAGCTGGCGGTGGCAGAACTGGCCCCCATGGCATCTGGCTATACCAACTTTCTGCTCGGCAAGGAACGAGCTGGAATCGAACGGGCGGTGCTCTCCAACACCTTTGCCAGAAACAGCTTTGGGCCAGGCGCTTTTCATAAATTCAGCATTCTGGTTACCGAACAGGACACCTATTTCCGAGTATTCCAGGCCTTCGCACCTAGCGCTCAAACCGATCTGTTTCGGCAAAAAATGTCGACTTCGGTCGTGGGTGAAGTGCAAAAAATGCGCGATATCGCCTTTGAAAAAGGGCGTGCTTCGGAGAAATCCGCTCTTCTGGCCACCATCTACCGCAACATCGGCTACGGTGGCTCCATCCATCAGTTCAAGAATTTCGTGCTGCGCCAGAACGGCAAGTATGCCGACAAATTCATGAAGCAACATGCCGTCATCAGTTCGGCCATCGACCGCTTCAATACCCTGAAAGAGGCCAGCACCGAAGAGAAACAGCATTTGGCCGTGATCCTCGACACCTTGAATCAATACAAGGCCGGGCTTGAGAAGATCATTAAAATGTCCAAAGACGGTACCACCATCGGGGCGATGGATAAGGCGGTCAAGGTGAGTGATGGGCCTGCCCTGAAGGCGTTTGCAGCCCTCAACAAGCTCACCTCAGCCGGTAACTTCGGCATTGACCCCACCGTCTGGTTCAAAACCATTACCCAGAAGATCAACCTGCTCAAGGAAGTTGAAGATGCCTTGTCTGTGGATCTTAAGAACGATGCAGCCGAACTGAAAGTAGCCGCAGATACAGCCTTTTGGGGCTACCTGATCTTCACACTGGTGGTGATGATGGTGGCCATTCTCACGGCTGTCATGCTGGTTCGGGAAATCCTTGGTCAGATCGGCGGCGAGCCGCTGGACGTGATGAAGATTACCGAAACCATCGCCAGGGGCGATCTCACCAACCAGATCCAGTTGAGGGGTGACGAACGCGGTATCTACAACGCCATTCTCAATATGCAGAGCCAACTCACGGAGACCGTAACTACGGTGATGCAGGTCTCTGACGACGTGGTGGACGGCAGCGCCGAAGTAACCGAAAACGCCCAGGCAGTCTCTGATGGTGCCAGCTCTCAGGCCGCCTCTATTGAGGAGACCTCGTCCGCTATGGAGCAGATGAGCTCTAATATTCAGCAAAACACCGACAACGCCCTCACCACTGAGCAGATGGCGACCAAGGCCGCAGGTCAAGCCCAAAAAAGCGGTGAGGCGGTGACCAAGGCGGTTCAAGCGATGCGAGAAATTGCCGAAAAGATCTACGTGATTGAGGACATCTCTCGCCAAACCAACCTTCTGGCCCTCAACGCCGCCATTGAAGCGGCCCGAGCCGGGGAGCACGGCAAGGGCTTTGCGGTGGTGGCTTCCGAGGTGCGCAAGCTGGCCGAACGCAGTCAGGTGGCCGCCGGAGAGATCAACGGTATCTCTACATCCAGCGTGCATGTGGCAGAAGAGGCCGGTCAACTGCTCTCTGAACTGGTGCCGAATATCCGAAAGACGGCTGAACTCGTGCAAGAGATTTCTGCCGGATCCCAAGAGCAGGCCCAAGGAGCTGGACAGATTAACGAAGCGATTCAACAGCTCGACCGGGTGATTCAGCAGAACGCCGGCGCCTCTGAACAGATGGCGGCCACTTCCAGCCAACTGGCCGAGCAGGCGCGCAATCTTCAAGAGGTGATGAGCTTCTTTCGCATCCGCTAAGAGGGCCTAACAATTGCAATAGGGGGGCCGATCCGTGTTTGGATCAGCGCCCCTTTTTTTCTTCAATGCATGCAACAGCCACACTAATTATTGTCATGTCAAATAAGCTGGCTGTCTAATGCACTTCCTTTGCGCTGGATCCCATCATGTTACTGATCCAAAAACAGAAAAAACGGGCCGCCTGGGAACAATCCCAAGGCGACCCGAAAACGATACCACGTATGGATCGAGCGCTTTAGAAATTATCGGCGGTCACTTCAAAGTGGGCTTTACCATGGGCACAGGCCGGGCAACTGTCCGGGGCCGATTTGCCCTTGTGTTGATAGCCACAGTTACGGCAGGTCCAGGTCTGCTTCTTCTTGCGCGTAAAAACCCGCTCACTGGCAATGTTATCGGCTAGCTTTGTGAAGCGTGCACCGTGCATGGTCTCAGCATTGGCGATGGCTTCAAAAACCAAGGCGATCTCTTCAAATCCCTCTTCACGGGCCTTGGCGGCGAACGATGGATACATATCGTCCTTCTCATACGTTTCTCCAGCGGCGGCTGCGCGAAGATTCTCCTCGGTGGAACCGATGGCTCCCTCTAACATTTTAAAGAGCGTGCTGGCGTGGGCACGCTCATGATTGGCGGTCTCCTCGAAGGCTGCAGCCACCTGAACATATCCCTCTTTGCGCGCCTTCTTGGCAAAAAAGCCGTATTTATTACGTGCCTGGGACTCTCCGGCAAAGGCGGCGAGGATATTCTTCTCAGTCTCGGTTCCTTTTACGCTGGCCATGATGATTGCTCCCTGATGTGGTAAAATGTGAGAGGGTTCCTTTTGAGCATCGTACACCGTTTTATGGAGGGAACAAGGCCTCTCATTGATTCAAATGATAACGCCATAAACGTAACCACCCCCTACTCACTGAAGATGGGGACATAGCTGGAACCGAAGCGGCCTAACAGGCTATAGTTTGGGTCCATGGCCAATTTGGGCTGCTTCAGCTCAACGTGCCCAGGTCCACGAGGAGACCGATGAACCGATCCATCATCCTACGCCCTCTTCATCTTGGCATGCTGATACTTCTGCTGCTCATAAGCCCTTGTGGCCTGATCGGCAGCGTTCAGGCTCAGGAGGCCAGACCCGCATTGGACCAGATGACCCCACTCTCCGAGGAAGCCGTCTCAACACCGGAAGATCTCGCCCATAGTCCCAGCTCGGAACGGTCCTGGGGCGATCGTCCTATTCTCTATCTAGCATTGGCACTGCTGATGGTGACGGTCATTTTGCTCTCCGGGTGGCGTCATCTGGAGCTACGCATGCTCAACCGCGAGCTGCGCAAGGCCAAGGAGGAAGCAGAACGCGCCAACCTTTCCAAGAGTCAATTTCTGGCGGTGATGAGCCATGAAATCCGAACTCCGCTGAATGCCATCTTGGGGATGAATCAAGTACTGGCTGAGGCCAATCTCTCCCGTGAACTTCAACACCATCTCAAAGTGCAGCGCCGGGCCGGAGTGACGCTGTTGGAGTTGATCAACGATATTCTTGATCTCTCCAAGTTAGAGGCAGATCGGGTGCAGTTGATGGATGTGGATTTCCGCCTGGATCGCCTTCTGGATACGGTCACCGAGATGGTTCGAGATCACGCCCAGGAGAAGAATCTCTCTCTTGAAATTCAGGTGGACAATGAGGTACCCAACCGCATGATGGCCGATGCGTGGCGTATCCGCCAGGTGATGAACAATCTGGTAGACAACGCGGTCAAATTTACCCAAGAGGGGTGGGTACGCATTAAGGTAAGGGTCGATTCGGCCCAGAGGCTACAGTTTCAAGTCAGCGACAGTGGAGATGGCATCCCTCAGGAGATGCGCGATAATATTTTTGACCCCTTTGTAAGACTTGATGCCTCCAAGGAGCAACCACGTCAGGGTTCCGGTCTGGGACTCAGTATTGCCAAACGTCTGGTTGCACTCTGGGGAGGTGAACTCTCCGTGGAGAGCATACCTGAACAAGGAAGTATCTTCTCGTTCACCGCACCGTTTCGTCCGGTGGATGAAGAGGAGACCGACCAGAAAACCGAATCACACACGCCCTCTCCCAGCTCTCATCGGGAAGAGGCGCTGCCGGAAGAGCGCAAACTGCGTATTCTTCTGGCGGAAGATTCCGAAGACAATGCCCTGCTTATTAAGACCTTCCTTAAACGCGAGCCCCACAAATTGACCATCGTTCCAAACGGCGAGGAAGCCTTGGAGCGGATCAAGCTGGAGCCGTTCGATCTGGTATTAATGGATATGCAGATGCCGGTTCTAGATGGCTATGCGGCCACACGGGCCATTCGGGAATGGGAGAGCGTTAATGGATGGAAACCGCTACCTATTCTGGCACTTACAGCCCACGCCATGGTAGGAGATGCCGACAAAAGCCGCCAAGCCGGATGTGATGCCCACCTCACTAAACCAATCTCTAAAAAGCTTCTTCTGGAGGCTATTGGAGAGTATGGCCACTAATCGCCTGACCAGCACATGCAACTCATCCAGGCCCAAAGCCGAAAGAGACGCGACGGCAAACGCAATAAGATCGTCTTGTTAACCATGACAGCGGCCTGTCTTCGAAACACAAACAGAACCAGAGAGCCCAACTAGATCCCGATGCCATCCCCCAATGATGCAGCCCCCATCACCCTGGAACAGGCTCTACAACACGCTGTGGAGCAGTTCAACGCCGGTCACCTGGGCGAGGCCGAGCGTTTCTGTCTGGCCGTTCTGGAAGCGGTGCCGGAGCAGCCGGATGCCATTCACATCCTTTCACTCATTGAGCAGCGTGGCAGCGCCATCACCACCACGGCCTCTGGAACCAGCCACCCGGAGACTCTCCCTTTTCAACAGGCCCTTCAGCAGGGATTCTCTCACTTCCAGACCGGCCAATTCCAGCTTGCCGTACAGGCCTTTCAGGCGGCTCTGCTCAAACAGCCTCAGAGCATTGAGGCGATGGGCGGCATGGGCGCTGCACTGCAATCATTGGGACGTTGGGAAGAGGCGGAAGCGTGTTATCGGAAAGCGATTACCATCCGCCCACGTTTTGCCTCGCTGCATAGCGATCTCGGTGCAGCCATCAAAGGGCAAGGCCGCCTTAAAGAGGCTCTAACCAGCTTTAATACCGCTCTAAAATACGACGCCCGTCTTCTGCCCGCCCTCTGCAACTATGGACAGACCCTCACCGACCTTGGACGCCCCCAAGAAGCACTGCGCTATCTACGCAAAGCGTTGAAGTTACAACCGGACTTTGCAGATGCCTTGGGCAACCTCGGCGATGCCCTGGCGGCCCTTGACAGGCTGGATGAGGCCGTGGATCACTATAATCGGGCACTGGCGACAAACCCCCAGTTTGCCGAAGTGCATAACAATCTCGGCAACACCCGTCGCAGGCAAGGCCGTTTGGATGAAGCGATCGCCTGCTACCAACAGGCGCTGGCGATTCGACCCGATTTTATCAGTGCTCTGCGCAATCTCGGCTTGGCACTCTTAGAGACAAACAATACGCTGGAAACAGCCTGTAACTGCTTTGAAAAGTGTCTGACCCTACACCCCTCTTCCGCTCTCCTGCAAACAGCCGATGCCACCACCACACCCCAACATGCCGAAAATCGATCCGCCATTATAGAGCTGTCCAAGGATCTTGACCATCTTGGCGTAGCGCTCACTCGACGCGGGCTGTTCTTGGAGGCGAAAGGACGCTTTATGGAAGCGTTGGCACTGCGACCCGACGCCTCAGAAACATGGGCCAACCTGGCTCGCTCGCAGCTCCAAAACGAACGCCCGGAAGAGGCCCTTCAACATGCCGAACAGGCCATTTTCCATAGCCCGAAACAGGCCACCCATCACCATCTTAAAGCAGATATTCTCGCCGACCTTGGAGAGATGGAACAGGCCCTGGAGGCGGCTCAAAAAGCCCGGCAACTTGATCCGGACGATCAAGCCATCGGCTCTTCGATGCTGTTTTTCTACGATATCACCCCGAACATCACCACTGCCCAACAACAGCAGCTACGCAGCCAGTGGACAACGCATCTAACGAGCGGTCTCCAAGCCATGACCGCCCACAACAACCGCCCCGACCCAGCACGACGACTAAAAATCGGCTACGTCTCGGCGGATTTCTGCCTGCACTCGGCGGCTTCCACGTTTGCAGCCAATCTGTTGAACCGCGAGGCAGAGGGCTTCGAGATTTTTTGCTACTGCAACAACGGTAATAGCCGCAACCCCCGCTATGACGCCGTCACCGATCGCTTTCGGGAGGCGTCAGACCAGTGGCGAGAGATCTCCCACCTGAATGATGATGAGGTATCGGAACAAGTGCAGCAGGATGGAATCGATATTTTAGTGGATCTATCCGGCCACTCGGCGGGTAACCGCATGGGACTGTTTGCCCGTCGTCCGGCTCCGATTCAGGCCACGGGATGGGGCTATAACCTCGGTTCCGGCCTGACCACCATGGACTATCTGGTCATCGACCCGGTGATGCTACCGCCGGAACAACACGCACTGTTTGCCGAACGCCCTCTGGATCTACCCGGCGGTATCCATCTCTTCCCTCTAAGCCCATTTCCCGATGTGGGGCCGCTGCCCGTGGAGCGTAACGGTTTCATCACCTTTGGAGCCTTCCATCGTACCGCCAAAATCACCCCCCATGTCACGGCACTCTGGGCCAAAGTGTTACAGGCCGTTCCCAACTCACGGCTGCTGATTAAGCTGCCAAAAAAAAATCCAGCACCCTATCTCGCCATCTACCAGCGCACCATGGCCGACTCAGGCGTGTCCCCAGACAGGATTCTCTCACAGGGATCCACCGACCAAACACAACACTTGGCAGCATTTAACGAGGTTGACATCAGCCTGGACCCCTTCCCTCACGGCGGCGGTGTAACGGCATTAGAGTCACTGCGCATGGGGGTTCCCATTATCGGGCTGCGGGTGGAGACCATTCCAGGCCGTCTCACTTCGTCATTCTGCGCGACCCTGGGGCTTGAAAATTGGGTAGCCCAAAGCCCTGAAGCGTATATCGCTATCGCAAAAATCAAGAGCTCCGAAAGGGAACAACTGGCTCAGTTGCGGGCTGAGTTACGCCAGCGCTTCGACACCTCGATTCTAGGCAATCACGGACTTTACATGAGCCATCTGGAGAGACTCTATCGGCAGATGTGGCAGCGTTGGTGCAACCTCCAGTAGATGGTTGGGCAGACCATGTGCGCCCACAAAAAATTCCCTTTCCGCACCACCACCATATGGCGTACTGCGCGCCAACAGCGTATAATGACTCTTGGCGCTATTAACTGTTATCCGATCACCGTGGCTGAGGGGAACACCATGTCCGTCATTACACAACTTCTCAAAAAAACACACCTCTTTGCGGGCGTTGCAGATGAGCACATCGATGCCATCGCTGAGTTCTCTTCCCGCGAGGTGATTGAACCAAAATATAATGAGAACGTCATGGTTCTTAAGAAAAATCAAGATCATCCGTCCTTGCGACTGGTGGTGTCTGGACATGTATCGCTGGAGAAGAGAACCGAGCACGACGGTATCCCCTCTAATGCCCAGCAGGATGTGGAGTCGCTAGAGGATGAGGTGCTGGGAGAGATCTCCTGGGTGATGGATCAGCCCAGGCTGGCCGATGTCTTCACCGCCAATCGTGCGGTACTGGTCCGCATTGATGGCTTTCAATTTACCCTCTATTTGGATGAGAACCCGGAGCTTGGCTACCACATCTATAAACGTATCGCCTATGTGATGGGTAAACGTGTAACAGCCAACTTTAAAAAAGCCGAACAGAGAGATACCGACTCCGGGGTGTTCGCCTGGTAGGCTGGCAGCATATAGAAAACGGCGACGGAACGTTCTTCAGTGGTCGGTGCCGCTCTCGGACCAAGCAATCATACGGTCGTCGGAGATCCCCGCCGTTTGCACCATCTCCAAATAACCATCCGGCATATGGTTGGGAGGGATCACCATCCATCGAGGCTCTTTCGCCGTGCAATATTCTGTGATGGCCTTCGGGGTAGCCGCTTGCACCGTCAGACCAAAACATGATTGGCCAATGCGGTACGGGCGGCTGTCCAGAGCCGCCACCAGATTTAATTCCGAGAGAGGAACCTGCTCACTGAATGTCCCCCAATAGCGATCCATTGCGCCCAGCAAAACCACCTCCTCACCGGATTCCACCAGAGTCTCAACTTTGGCCCTGAACCAACCATACATCGCCGCTACGGCTGGATAGACCCAACCCGGCAGATGCATTTTGCGCAGACAGGTCAGACAGAGCATGTTGACCCCCCGTAACCCAAAGTAAGGGGCTTTGGGATTGAAGTCGCCGCCGGCTTTGGCATCGGGAGGATAACGCATCTCCCGCTGCTGCTCATCTCCGCAACTGGGACAGGTGATGCGCATCTCAGTGGTGACCCGATCCAGCCGCCGCAAATCCGCCACCCCAGCTGGACGACGGCGATTATTGCGGTCGGTGATCTCCCGCAAGCGTAGATACCAATCCCGAAACAGCGCATCCTCCATGCCGGTCATATTGATAGGAGGCTGTAAGGTGTTCCAGAGAAAGGTGGCACCATTGGCAATCTGGCGCGTGTAGCCGATGCGGTCGGTGATAATCCTCTTCTCCAACGCCTCGTGGTAAAGCTGGGTGCCTGGGTAGGCAATCACTGCGCTCCAATCCACAAAGTCCAGACGGTTTTTGTCCTGAAAGGCCAGCGTCTCGGCGATGGTCTCCTCATTCTCTGCCGGATCACCGTAGAGGAAATTGGCCTGGAAGCCGATTCCCGCTTCCCGCGCCAGATGAACAGCACGCTCCAGATCACTGGGCTTGATGCGCTTACGCATGCTGTCGAGCACGGCGGCACTGGCGCTCTCAAAACCAAAGCTTATGAAGTCGCACCCTGATTGCTTCATTAACTTCAGCAGTTCCAAATCCACCTTGTTGACCCGCAGTTGGCAGAACCAACGGATGGTCATCCCCTCGTCCAACAGCCGGTTACAGAACGCCTTAATACGCCCCTTGTCATAGTCAAACAGCTCATCGTAGATCAAAAAACCAGACGCCTCATGACGTGCCAATAACCCCTTCAGATCGCCCATGATACGATCCATGGTCAGCCGCCGGTAAATCTGACTGGTGGGATGAAAGCAGAACGTACACTTATAGGGACATGAACGACTGGCCGAGTAGGGAATCATCTTCCCCAGCCCAAAACGGGTCAGATGGAAGTCGTGAACATCCACCGGTTGCAGCTCCAAAAACCCCGCCAACCCAAATCCCTCCATATCTGGGGCCGGAAGCGTATCCAAATCGGTGATGGCCGGGCGCTCCGGGGTTTGAATCGGCTCAGCCTCCGGGGCTGGTCGGTAGATGATGCCCAGTACATCGTCCAATCTTGGCGTGTCACCGGCTTCCAGGCGCTCCATCACCTCCAGTATGGTGGCCTCCCCTTCACCGACAATGCCGATATCGGGCTTTAGGGTGTTGAAGATAACCTCGGGATCCGCCGTCAAAATGCCACCGCCGAGCAACAATAGGCTTTTTGGACTCTGAGTGCGGACGATCTTCACAATACGCTCCAGAGTCGGCAAAGTTACCGAAAGCCCACCGACGCCTACCACATCAAAGAGATGCTCAGTCAGGATCTTCTCCAGCAGAGGCAGCCGCTCATGGTCATGATAGTTATTAAAGTTCAGGCACTCTACTCGATCACCACGCCGTTTCAGGCAGGCGGATATGGAGGCCATACCCAACGGAAAGTAGGCGGCGTTGCGTCCAGGCGCGTAGCTGGGGGAGATAAGTAGAATATTCACAGTCAGGATCTCTCTAATAGCTCACGTAGATACGCATCCCAGCCATTCAGCACCAAGCGCCGGGAGAAATGACGCCCATACACCTCAAAGGCGTTCTGCTGCAACGCCCTCAATTTCTCTGGACGGCCAGCCAGATCAACCAGCAGATCCGCTGTCTCATCCAACTGCTCCTCATTCAGAAAGTAGCCCACCTTATACTCATCAATCCAGCCCCGAATAGCGCTCTTCTCAGCGCCGCAAAACAGCACCGGACGGCCTGTCGCCATGGATCCGAAAAACTTCGACGGCACCACCGTTCCCCACCAATCGGAACGCAGACTGGCCAGATGGATATCCGCCGAAGCCAGCAGCCCCGCCAACTGCTCCAGAGGAAGAAATGGCGTAAAGCGAATATTATGATCCGCTTCTTCAAGCGCCTCCCGCAACTCTTCGATACGGTGGCCATTCTGAGAAAAAGCGAAGAGAATTCCCGGTTCCCGCTCCCGAAGACGTCGCGCCAAGGCCAGGAAAGGGCGGTATTCGTGGGCACGGCTGAGATGGCCGGAGTACAAAAGCACCAATTTGACACCCGGCCCATACAGCTTATTTCGCAGCTCGGGATCCGGGGCCGGGGCATGCTGCGGCTCTACCAGTGCCCAAGGCGTCAACGTCACAGGCTCTGACTTTCTTTGGTAGGGGCTCAACCGTTCACGCATACAGGCACCGATATCCACCAAACCATCGGCAAAACGGTAACAGAGCCCGACAGGAGCCCGAAGACGTTCTGCCAACCGTGCCATTCCGCTACCGGGGGAGTGGGCCATGATCGCCTCCGGATAGAGATCAAACACCCACTGCACAATACGGGTACGGGGGGAAATCAGACGCAGAAACGGTATCAATAGCTGGGTGAATTGAGGGTCTGACCCCAAGATCAATACATCCGGCCTGCGACTGAAAAGCACTCGAAGCCACCAAGCTGCCATCAGCCAAAGACCATTCAACATGCGCCACAGGTGGCGGGATTGGTCCCAATTGGGCCGCCAGGAGCGAACCACCTCCACACCTTCCATCTGCTCTCTGCTGGGACAAATAGAGCCTTCTGTGTGATGAAACCAACGATTGCCGGTCAACATGCGCACGGACCAGCCGCGACAAACGAGCCCCTCGGCCAGATCGGCAAATAGACGGGCACTCACCACGTCGTCCGGGGGATAGAAGTGGTAGCAGATGGTGACGGTTGGTTTCATTAATATGGATCGAACATTCCTGAGTCTTAATGAAGAGTACCCACTAATCGAGATCAAACCCGTTCAATCACTCGGTCTCCAAGCGCCAACAGATCCATTTTGGTGCGCAGAAAGCAGTCCAACGCCTCCTCCGGCCGGCAGACAATCGGCTCATTCTCGTTGAACGAGGTGTTAAGCACCATGGGCGTACCGGTTAGATCACGAAACTTGGAGATCAGCTTGTGATAGAGCGGGTTGGATTGGGAATCCACAGTCTGCAAACGACCCGAACCGTCCACATGGGTCACCGCCGGAATCATGGCGCGTTTCTCCTGCCGAACCTGAAACACCTTCATCATGAAAGGTACCTCATCATCCATCTCAAACCACTCCTCCACCGCCTCCCGCAATACCGACGGCGCAAAGGGACGAAACGACTCACGGCGCTTGATCTTGTGGTTGAGAATATCCTTCATATCAGCCCGCCCAGGATCCCCCAGAATCGACCGGTTCCCCAGCGCCCTCGGCCCCCACTCCATACGCCCCTGAAACCAGCCGATCACCCGACCGGCGGCAATCGCCTCGGCCACCCGCTGAATCAAGGTCGTCTCATCCTGCATGACCGTCACCGTACAGCCCGCCTCTTCGATGGCCCGTCGATGTTTAGAGAGCACCTCATCCACCTCCGCCCCATCAAAGGATGGCCCCCAAAGCGCATGATGCATGCGAAACACCCGCTTGCCATGATACCGATCCCGCCACACCTGAAGCGCCGCACCAATAGCCCCTCCAGCATCCCCCGCCGCCGGTTGAATAAACACCTCCTTAAAGGGGGTATTCAATCGAATGCGACCATTGGCCACCGAGTTCATGCCGCAGCCGCCCGCCAGCGCCAGTCGATCCACGCCGTGAATCTCATAGCGACTATTGAGAAGATGAAAAAAGGCCTCTTCATACATGGCCTGGGCAGAACGGGCCATATCCTTATGGTGCTGCTCCAACGAATCCTCTTTACGCCGAAATGGCCCCAAAAGATCCACCAGCGACTCGGCATACACCTTGTCGGTATGGGGCGCACAGGCGTCCCACTGATACTCCACCGTCTCTCGATGATGACGGAAAAAGTCCAGATTCAGCGTAAAGCCGCCCCCCTCCTCCAGTCGGACAATCTGGCGCATCTGCTCCAGATACTTCGGCTTGCCATAAGGGGCCAGCCCCATCATCTTGTATTCGTCGCCGTAGTGGGGAAACCCAAGATATTGGGTCAAGGCCAGATAAAAAAGTCCCAGCGAGTGGGGAAAAAAGACCCGCCCTTCCACACTCAGAGACTCGCCATCCCCTAGCCCCCAGGCAGTTGAGGCAAAATCTCCGAAGCCATCCACCGAGACGGTGATGGCCTTTTCGTAAGGAGAAGCCAGATAGGCCGAAGCCAAATGGGCCAAATGGTGTTCCACGGCATGAATCTCACCGCCAAAGCGGTCATCAGGAAACGACTGGGCCAACAGCTCACCAACGCCGGTTCGCGCTTTACGATTTTGGATACGTTCCCAGAGCAACTTAAGATCCGGGCGCTGCTTCACCACAAAACCGACTTTGCGCAAAACATGCGCTTTGGGATCGTTGTTTACCGCCACATCGGTGATGTCGGCCAGCGATAGCCCAGCCTGGTCCAGACACGACGCAATGGCACGAGAGGGAAAACCGGCCCAGTGTTTGACGCGGCGAAAACGCTCTTCTTCAACAGCTGCCACCAATTGACCATCCACCACCAGACAGGCGGAAGAATCTCCATGAAACAGGTTCAATCCCAGAATCCGACTCATAATGCCTGCTTCCTCACTCTCTATCCGTTAAGCAACCCGATAGCGCGCCTTCAGACTCAAATACTCAACAAAGCTACGATGTTGCCTCTTCATCTCTCTCGGCTTCCGCCGGGGTCAGACGCAACTGCAATAGATGCATCGACAAAATCAACTCCGCCGTCAGGCGCTGGAAGGCGTAATACCACCCGGCCCGACCATCCAAAACCGCCCCCTTCACAATCAAGGTATGCAGCAGTACCAAAAAAGGGGCCATGATCACCAGCTTGCGGATGCGCCGCGACCAGCCAAGGCGAGACCAGCCCATCTGCCGGATCAATGCCGCCTCCTGACGAGCATAGCGATCCTGAGAGGCGAGCCAGCGCCCCAGCGGCTTGCGGTCATCGTGAAAGATTCGACCTTTAAGCGGCAGAACCTCACCTTGAACCACCACCCGCTGGGTGTGACCATCCTGAATATAGCGGGCGCGCGCTAACTGAAACAGTACCGTCACCGGCGGGTAGAGCGAACCACGCAGTGGTCGCCCCATAATTCCATAGACAAAGCGAGCCCGATACCCCCCTACCCCATCGGGGGGATCCAGAGTGCGCAACTCCTCCACCAGCCGATTGGAGATCACATAATCGGCATCCAACGCCAATACCCAGTCGCTACTGACGCCACTCTCAAAGACCGCTGTCTGCCAATTATCAGCCTGTCCCTGATAGCGCTTCTGCACCAGACGCGTGTTGTCAAACGAGGCCACAATCTCTGGTGTACGATCACTGCTGAAATTATCCAGAACCACCACCTCACGCGCCCAACGGAGTTTCTCCAGCGTGCGGGCCAGGTTGGGCTCCTCATTAAAGGCGATGATGACCGGCGTGATCTGATCCAGCACAGAGCAATCTCCTAGCTCGATTTTGCATCTGAGGCAGAGGCGTCCACCTCCTGCCCTACTTCACTCTGCTCCACCTGTCGACGCCATTTATTCAGCCCACCAAGGGTCACCAAAAACAGCCCTCCTGGCAAAGCAATCAACAATAACAGCAGCCCAAGAGCAATCGAGAGCGCCGTGGCATCCGTCTCAGAGATGCCGACCAAGCCAAGCGCAACAATCATAGCCCCCTCACGAACGCCCCATCCAGCAAAAGAGATAGGCAGCATGGAGACCAAAAAAACCGCTGGCACCAAAATCAGCGAATGCTCAAAAGCCAACGAAAAACCAAAACCCTTCGCCAAGGCGTACACCACAGCCGAGAGCACAACAAAATTGAACATTGTCAATACGACCGGCCAGAGCGACAGACGGGGCGAGAGAAGGTAGATCCGAATATCCTTAATCAGATTCAGAGCCCCACGAACGATACGATACCGACTCTCAGGAAGATCCAGTCCACCCACCACCACCAATCCCACCAGCCCCAATAGCATGGCCCCCACCCAGCCGAGAAGCATATATCCAATGGCCACACCACCGGTCAGCTCCAGCAACCAGGGTTGACTGATGGAGATGAGCAGTAAAATGCCCAGCAGAGACAAAACCCGATCCAACAACACCCCATTCAGAGCCCGACCCGCCTGATCTCCTTCGCGGGTCAGCAGCCACACCCGGGCCGCATCGGAACCAATGGTAGAAGGCATGGCCTGGTTGAGAAACATCCCCAACCAGATAAAGCGGAAGGCTGTAGAATTTTTTAGCGGCGAACCTAAACCCCTGGCGATAAATCCCCAGCGGAGCGTAGTGACCCCCAACGTCACCATGACAAGAAAGACAGATGCCGCCCCCCAAACAAGATCAATTCGGCGCCATGAAATCCAGACACTGCCCCAATCGACCTTATTATAGATGACCAGCGCCACACACACCGTGATGGTGATTTGCAGCCAGATCATCCAGCTACTGCCCTTCTTTTTCATAATTCACCGACTCCCGCTTCATCCAAACGACACCAGACTTCGCCGCCTCAATTTGCCCCCCTAACGGGACCGAACAACGCGCAAATCAGCATATCAGAACAACGTTTAATCCGCCATTAACACCAGCAATGCTAACGATCTCACCCATGTCAGAGGAATAAAAAACCGGTCTTGTGGCTTTTTTTGTTACCCACTTCTCATCATAGCCCTTAGGATACAGGAGATTCATCTACGATTTGACATAATGCCCCGGGAATAATGACCGTCGTCATGCCGCCGCCTTCTCTTTCCGCGTCCCTACCCTGGCTGATTGCTGGTACTGGGCTGACTACCTTACTATTGCTGATCCTGCCACCCCTGGCACGAAAAGTTGGTTTGGTGGATCGCCCCAATGCCCGCAAACAGCACGCCCACCCCATCCCTGTAGTGGGTGGGTTGGCCATGCTTCCTGGTGCCCTTCTGGGCCTGCATGGGGTGGGCATAACCCTCGACACCCCCTCCTCTCAGGCATTCATTGTCGGCATGGTCGGCCTGACACTGGTAGGCCTGCTGGATGATCGCTTCGATCTCAGCGTTCCGGCTCGCTTTGGCGCTCAGGCCCTGGCGGGTGTTGCCATGGTGCTCTGGGGGGGGGATTCTGTGAACTCGCTGGGCAACCTTATGGGAGGCGGCCGCATCGATATCACCCTCGTAGCCGCGCCCTTTACGGTGATTTGCGTGGTAGGGGTGATCAACGCGCTCAACATGACCGATGGCATTGATGGCCTCGCCGGAGGTCTAACCCTGATTGGCTTTGGACAAATCCTGCTCCTGGCCCTTGCAGCCCAGCAGGTTGAGGCGACCGGCAGCGCATTGGCTTTCATCTTCGTCCTGATCCCCTTTCTGGCCTTTAATGCCCGCCTCTTTGGTCGCCCACGCGCATTCCTCTTTATGGGCGATGCCGGAAGTATGCTGCTGGGATTTGCCATGGTGTGGCATACCGTGCGCTTATCTCAAGGAGATCTGGCCATCATGAGCCCGGCTGTTGCTCTGTGGGTATTGGCCGTACCGCTACTCGATATGTTCGGAGCCTTTGTCCGCCGCCTTACCGCAGGCCACTCACCCTTCAATCCAGACCGCAAACACCTCCACCACATACTTCTTCAACGCGGCTTCGGCGTCAAAGGCAGCTGCCGCATCATGATCACTGGGGCAATCTTGGCCGGAGTCGTGGGTGTGGGCGGGCAATTATTGCTGGTCCCAGAGGTGATTCTCTTCCTGCTCATCCTGTTACTTTTCGCCACCACGCTATTTTTTGGAATACGCAACTAATTTCTTGGTATCCCTCTTGCGCTCCCTTACCCCGTGCAATGCAGGATAGACACGCTCACCTTCAATAAGCATTGAAGATACTAATCTATAAGATGTTTTTTATCCAGCCCGACGAAGACGCACCAGATATTCTGCTCAAAACATGACCAAACCATAATGAGCGACGTTTACTTTTCTACTGAACATCGTCCTCCCCTCCCCTCCCCGGCACATGACTTGCAAATCTCTCAGCGAGGAAACTTCCGACCTGGAATTCCAAAGTTTTTTGAGTTTCTCAGGCACCGAAGACATAAGAGTCTGTTTTAATAAAGAAACAGGCCAAAAATAAAGGACTCGTCATGAAACTAGTGTGTTCGCAGCATCAATCATTTACCAATCGGATTGATGGTTAGCAGAGAACATACACGCATGTCCGGTGGGCGTCGGCGCACCGGATACGCCATTTTCCTGACGCTGGGGATCTCCACCAGTGTCGGAGGGGCGATATTTGCGGCCGATGCGCCAAAAGGCATTGCCATGGGTATCTTCCGGGTGAGTCCTAAGATGGTGGTGACGTCTCAGTACAATGAGAATATTGATGCTGCGGAGACCAATACCACGTCCGATCAGGTGCTTACCACCAGCACCTCCGTGGCTTTCACTACTCGCTGGCGCCGTAACGCCTTTACCGGCACGCTGGGTGCCGATCAAGGACGACACAAAAATACCGGCCCCACCAATGACTATAACGACTACTCCGCCAAACTGGCCTTCAAATTTCAGCCGCGCAGGCGTCTAAAATTTGACATGAACTACGATTATGTCGTCAAACATGACGATCAGGCTGATGCGTCTTCAGGCGCCTATAACCAACATTCGCTCACGACCTCGGCCGCCTATCGCTTTAAGAAATTCACGGCGACGGTCAATACCACCACCAAACAAAGGCGCTCATCAGATCCAGCCCAGCGTGAGACGGACCCACTGACCAACGGTCTTGGCTTGACCGTTGCCTATCCCGTCACGCCAAAAACCAGTTTTGATACCAACGCAACCTATAGCCAGCAACGGTATGATCGCCTATCGTCCCGAAACAACCAGTCCTACACCGGAAATATCGGCGTAAGCTGGAAAGCGGCAGCCAAGACCCGTGGAAACTTCATGATTGGTGTCACCTCCAGACACCACGAGGACAACAGCGGTTTAGATAACAAAGCAGCCCTGGTACTCGGCAGTGGCATCGACTGGAAAGCCAGCTCCAAAGCTTACTTCTCCCTGAACCTGAAACGTAGCTTCGAGGACGGTGGAACCACAGATGCCTATTCGGTGGATACAAGTGCCACACTTTCAGCGCAATACACCCTCCGCTCCTACCTGAGCATGAGCGGGTCTATGGGCTACAAACACAGCGCATTCACAAAAACCCAGAAAGATGAAACCTGGAATGCTGCACTGGGTGCACAATATAAATTTCCGCGTTGGCTCTCACTTGGTGTAGACTTGACCCGAACCATGAAGGACTCAAATGCCTCCGGCTCCAGCTACGCTAACAATACCTATTCCGTTTCGCTGACTGGAGGTTTGTGACGCTCCTTCGGAGACGCCGCAGTTCAGTCATAATCGCAGACTCCGATGTGGACCCAATCATCCACACCGGAGATGCTTTATGCTGTACGGCGTTTCACTCGTCACTCGGGATGCGAAAAGGAGAATTCTTGTGCGAAGGATGGCCCACTCTCTCTGGTCCATAACCCTGGCCTCGGCCATTGCCCTTGTCTGGACTCTTGTGCCACTGATGATGGCGGAAGCTCAAACAGGCGGTCAAGCGCATGCTGCCGAGACCTTCCGCACCCAGTATCATCTAGGCCCTGGAGACAAAATACAGATCAACGTGGATGGAGAAAAAGATCTCTCCATGGAGATCACCGTCTCCCCCCACGGTTTCATCTCCTATACCTTTCTTGGCGAGATTTCCGTTACTGGTTCCACCATCAAGGAGCTGGAAACCCTGATTCGCAACCGCCTCTCGGATGGCTATCTCCGCAACCCTCGAGTCTACGTCTCCATCGTCGAATACCGTATCTACTTTGTGAATGGTGAAGTCCGTAAATCCGGTGGATTTCCATACCGACCTGGACTTACCGTTCGCAAAGCCATTGTGTTGGCAGGCGGCTTCTCAGAACGGGCGAACCAAGATGGCATCACCGTCATTCGCGGCAATGATGCCTCCTATACTGAACGCCCCATTGGCCTCAACGACCCTCTGTTCCCCGGCGACATCATCACAGTGACTGAGGGATTCTGGTAGAATTCTTACACGTCTGCGATGCAACCGACGCCATTGGCGTCATTTAGATCATCACCCCTGATCCGGCCCAATGCATTGATTTTCTGGGCGGGGAGGATATGTGGAACCCATTACGTCTCTGTCTCAGATTACTGGTGGCTCGATTCAAGAGGCCAACAAATCAACGACCCTGGAAGAGCCCAAGGAGCAACAACGAAAACGCCGCCCTCCTCCCTCTGCCCTAATGGAGCCGGGTGAGGACGAGCAGGGCATCTCCATTCGCCAGTATCTGAATATCGTCCGCAAGCGCAAATGGCAGGTGATGATTATCGCCCTGTTGGTGGTCATACCCTCGGCCCTCCATGCATGGTCCCTGGTACCGCTCTATCGTGCCTCTGCCACCATGCTCATTGAGCCGGAGTCGGCCAACAAAGTGATCTCCATTGAGCAGGTCTATAGTGTTGACAACCAATCCCGTGGCTATCTGTCTACCCAGCTCGAACTTATAAAAAGCCGTGAACTGGCCCACGAAGTGGTGCGTCGCAGCCGTATCTATCTGGCCCCGGAGTTCGACCCCAGTGTACAGGCCAAACGACGTGGCTGGCAGCTCGAAAATTGGGTACCAAAACGGGTTCTGCTCAGCATGCCCCTCCCTGAGCAACTTCGCAACACACTGACCAAAGGCGCACAGGAAGAGGATACCGAGCGCTTAAGACGGCTTCACTATAAAACCAATGGTGATCCCGATCTCTGGCGAAAAGAGAACCCGGATCGCTGGGAAGGCATCGTGGGCGCTGTTGCCGGTGGCATTGGTGTCACCACGGTCGGGGCCAGCCAACTGGTCAGAATCTCCTACGTCTCCCAAGACCCGGAGCTGGCCGCCAAGGTGGCCAATACAGTAGCTGAAACCTATATCGATCAACAACTGGAGGCCAAGCTCCAAATGACGCAACACGCCGCCAATTGGCTGATGGAACGCTTGGAAGGATTACGACACACACTGGATAAATCGGAAAACGAACTACAACGTTATCGTGAGAGCACTGGCATGGTGGGCTCCTCCAGCAACTCCGAAGGATTGGAGACTCAACAGTTGGCGAACATCAGCCAGCAACTCATGGAGGCCCGAGCCAATCAGGCTGCCCTTAAAGCCCGTTACGACCGACTGCGATCCAGTATCCAGACCTATCGCAACGACCTCACCAATCTGCCGCTCCAGGATAGCCCACTACTGCTCTCTTTGAAAAATGAGTATGCCAGCGTAGAAGCCAAACTGGCCAAGCTCTCCGAACGGTATGGGCCACGCCATCCCGAGATGATCCGCGCCTCGGCAGATCGCTCTCAGATGCGGAAAAAAATTCGACTGGAGATCACCCGCCTGGTCGCCACCGTCAAGCAGGAATACAACGTCTCCGCCGCTCATACCCGTCAACTGGCAGTCCAGTTTGAGGAGAAGAAACAACATATTCAAACTGCAACAAAAAAGAATTTCAGACTCAACAAACTAGAACGTGAAGTGGCCGCTAATCGTCAACTATATGACATGTTCTTAAAGCGCTTCAAAGAGACCGGCGCCGCCGAAGGCATGCAATCGGCCAACGCACGCATCGTCGATCCTGCCAGAGCACCGGGAGGGAGCTTTAAACCGCACCGAAAACGAATCCTGATGCAGGCAGCACTGTTCGGCATCGCCCTTGGCATCGTACTGGCTGTGCTGCTGGAATCGATGGATACCTCCTTCAAGACCCCCGAGGATCTTGAGCAGACATCCGGTCTGCCCCTCTTCTCCACCTTGCCTCTTCTGCGGCTACGCAAACGAGATGCTTCCATTCCCGAGGAGATGCAGGCTACCCACCCAAAATCCAACTATGCGGAAGCGATACGAAGTTTGCGCACCAGCCTGCTCTTCTCCGATATCGACTGTCAGCATCAGACCATTATGGTGACCTCTGCCGTACCTGAAGAGGGCAAAACCACGGTGGCCATCAATATGGCGCAAGCCTTTTTGCAGGCCGGTGAGCGGGTCATTCTGCTGGAGGCCGACCTGCGCAAACCACGCTTCAAGACCATCTTTGATGTAACCCCCTCCAAAGGCGTCACCGGATTATTGGCTGGATTCCTGGAGCGGGAGCGACGTAAACGGAGTGCTGAACGACGGACGGAAGCTGAACGACGCCTTGAAAAAGAACGGCGGACCAATCCTGATAAGGCCACCCCGCCGGAAGGAACCATCGATCAGCGTAGCGGCCTGAAACGTCGTCGAAAACGAGAACAACGCAACGAAGTAGGTGACCGCCGCCAACTTCAGATTGATGTGATTCGACGTGAGGTGATTGAGTCGGTGCACGGTCTCCATGTACTCCCCGCCGGAGCCATTCCACCTCTGCCCAGTGAAATTCTCTCCTCCGACCGCTGGAAGGAGATGGTGGCTGTTTTAAAACAACATTATGATCGTATCATTATTGATGCCCCTCCGACCCTGATCGTTACCGATGCCCAGGTTCTGGGTGAGCAGGTGGATGGCCTTGTGTTTGTGGTGCGAGCCGGTAAAGTGGGCCGCGAGACCGTGCTTGGCGCACTAAAACGGCTTACGCGCTCACAAATTAACGTGGTTGGATGCGTGCTGAACCATGTCGATATGCAGAAGCTGGTTTACTACTACAGCGGTGGGTACCGATACGGCGGATACGGTTACGGTTACGGCGGATACGGATACGGTTACGGTTACGGTTACGGCTACGGTGCCAGCTATGGAGCTGAATCCGGCTACTATAGTGAAGAGAAAGTTTGATTCGACAATGGCCATCGATGCACCATCCCGACATCAAGGCTATATCGACCTGCATTGTCACATTTTGCCGGGTATCGATGATGGTGCCGAAAATCTGGAGATGGCACTGGAAATGGCCCAGATGGCTGTAGACCACGGCACTTCAGCCATCATGGCAACACCACATATTATTCCGGGCGTTTTCAACAATACACTCAGCGCCATCCGAAAACGGGCCGAAGCATTTCGTATTGAGCTGAAGAAAGCTCAGATCAACCTGACGATCTACAGTGCCGCGGAGATCCGGCTCTCCCCGGAAGTGGTGACGCTCGCCCGAAAAGGAGAACTACCTTTTTTCAATCAACCCGATCATCCCAGAGAAGACGGCAAAAATTTTGTTCTGCTGGAACTGCCCCATCAGTCGGTGCCGGTCGGTAGTGATAACTTGGTGTCGTGGCTGGTGTCTAGAGATATCGTGCCAATCATCGCTCATCCAGAGCGTAACACCGCTATCCAAGCCAACCAGGATCTACTGCGCCCATTTATGAAAATAGGCTGTCTGGTCAACCTGACGGCAGGCTCATTTCTCGGTGGCTTTGGACCAACGGCCAAAAAAACAGCTTCTGACCTATTACAACGCGGCTGGGGCCATATTCTGGCCAGCGACGCTCACAATCTGGAAAACCGAACACCAATACTCGACACAGCAGTTGATGCCGTTTCACATATTGTCGGCCCCCAACAAGCCCTTTCAATGGTGACAACTATCCCGGAGTTTCTCATATGAATGACCTCCTGGAGCTTCTCCAGCAGCGCTTTACCTATCTTCTGCTGGCCATTGCCACCGCGGCTCTTATGGTCTGGTCCGTCATTTGGTGTGTAGCCGATCTCTTCACTCTACCAGTGCAATGGGTTCAACAAGAACGCATCGCCAATAAAAACTCCTCCCCCATGAATCGTGAAATCTGGCGCAAATCGGTACAGTTTATGTGGCGGGCACACGATCTTAATCCGGTCAATCCCGATTATCTGGATAAGCTGGGCGACCTTCATTTTCAACAGGCCCGTTTCTTTCCACGCCGCTCCAATAATGCCAACCAGTTTTATCAACGTGCCGCTCTTTACTATCAGGAAGCCGCCCGTTTGCGCCCGACCTGGGGAGAGGCGTGGATGAAGTTGGCATATGCTCAGCTCACCCAAAAGGCACAGCGCAAAATGGCGCTGCAAACCTTGGAGCGGGCCGCAGTGCTAGGCCCGTTGGAGCCCGGCATTCAAGAGCGGGCACTCAAACTGCGCATGAATTTATGGTCTTTGCTTGACCAACACGGTCGAGAGACACTACGCAATCAGGTATTGACCATGATCAACCAACATTATGCATTGGTGATCAGAGTGGCAACACGCTACAAACGGCTGAAGATCGTGCGTCGATGGCTGGTTGAGAATCGCAATCAGGTGCATGATGTTAACAAACGCCTCTCGGAAATCGACGCTCAACTTGCCAAGGGTAAGTCATCCAGCCTAATGCCACCCTCTTCTGGACGCCAGGATTGGATACACCCACCTGTCAACAGACACCATATCTCAGAGGGGTTGTCATGAGCCGCCGGGAAGAACGCAAAAAACAGGAAGAGGCTCTACGACCCTATCCCAAGCTGTTTTTCTTCTTTCTCGCCATTATGGTTTGGATCCCGCTACCCCTCGGAAGCAACCGAGTCTGGTCACTGCATCTGATGACCGCGCTGCTGTTTCTAACGCTACTGATCTGGGCGGTATCGCAAATCATCCACAAAGCCCCACTGGGACATGGCCTGGAAGATCATCCAACGCCGATTCTGCTGCTAACGTTATGGGCACTCTATCCACTGATCCAAATGATCCCCATGCCGGAAGCACTGCTAGAACGCACCTCTGGATCTACAGTAGCCATGCTTCGCTACGCGGGACTGCAAGGGGATCACAGCCTGAGTTTGGATCTCCATGCCACCCAATCGGCATGGCTGCTTAGTATGGCCAGTTTGGCCGCAGTCTGGCTTACTCTGGCACTGGCCACCACCCGTCACCGACTACGGCTTCTGGCCTACACCATCGTCTTTGCAGGCGCATTTCAGGCACTCTATGGGCTGTTTGAAGTGTTAACCGGGCACGAACATGTATGGTGGATCCCAAAACATACCAACAAGGGCTACGTCACCGGTACGTTTATCAACCGCAATCATCTAGCCGGCTTCATGGGACTCACCATCCCCATCGCCTTTGGCCTTATGATCGCCTGGATGCGCAGTCACAAAAATCGCTATACAGTCGGCGAAGGCATCCAAAACTTCATGAACAATTTGAGTAGCAAAATGGGGTTGATGGGCATGTTGGTCGTGGTGATGTTTCTGGGGCTGTTTCTAAGCCAGTCTCGCGCTGGAAGCATGGCTCTGTTCGCCTCGCTGTTTCTAATCACCATATCAACGCTGTTTCGCCGCCGCCGATCCTATCGAGAACGGCGTTTGATCGTTCCTCTGATTCTTGTTTCCATCATTGCTGGCGGCTACTTCGGCCTTGGGCACCTTACCGGACGCTTCATCAATCAGGAATTTATCGAAATGGGGCGGCAAGATGTTTTTGAAGCCACCATGAGAAAAATTGCCGACTATCCATTCTTCGGCACCGGGGGAGGAACCTTTCAATTCACCTTCCCCCTCTATAGAAGCGACCGACTGCATGCGTTCTACGATCATGTCCATAACGACCACCTTGAGGTGATGAGTGACTTTGGCCTGTTCGGCTATGCCCTACTGGTAGCCGCCATCGTCGCTTTCTGGTCGATCATGTTCCGCAACTACATGCGACGACGCGACCCGTTGGCCAGAGGCATGCTCTTTGCCTCCCTCACGGCTTCTCTCTCTTTTGTCTTACACAGCCTGGTTGACTTCAACTTTCATATTCCCTCCAACCGCATTCTGTTTTTGGTCATTTTGGCCATGGGGCTTCAGGCAACCGTCCTTCCTCACAAAACCCGAGGAAAAAGACAACGAGACATTCCTGGTCGCAGTTTGGGTGAATCGTATCGTCATCCACAGATCAAATCATCACGAAGGGAAGCAGGATCTCAGCCGTCTTAAATCAATCTTCCTGGAAGGATGAAAGCGCCATGCGCTCCATGAAACGGACTGTCAAAGCTTGGATTGGTCGATTTGCTCCAAATATGCTGGAACGCGCCATTCGTCTGCGACACGCCTTTCAGAAAACCAAACTGCAACGCAATATCAGGCAGACTCCACCATTGCCAGAGGAGGAACTACGTCGATGGGAGCTCGCTCCTGTTCGACAACTGGATATCGAAATCACCAATATCTGCAATGCCGACTGCCTGTTCTGCGGCTATCAATATCAACAGCGCCCGCACGGCTTTATTGACGAGACGTTGTTTCAACGTGCGGTATTACAGTTTAAAAAAATGGGCGGACAAACACTGGTGGTCAGCCCATTGGTGGGGGAAAATCTGGTCCACAAGAAGTGCCTGAGCATGCTTCAGTTTGCCGGTCGGCAAAACTTTGACTCCATTCTCTTTATCACCAACGGTATTCTTCTCTATAAAACCGACCTTAACGCCCTCCTGAAATCGGGCGTTACCGCCATCAGTATCTCCATGTCCGGTTTTGACAAAGAGGAGTATCAGCGCATCTATCGTAACCGCTCATACGACAAACTGATGCGCGGTGTTACCCAATTGCTGGAGGCCAACAAAGCCCTTGGACACCCAGTGACCATTGCCCTTCAGATCCGCAGTGAGGCCCCCCCATATACCAATCTGCACCGCCCCGATTATCAAACCATGATCGCCCCCTATGTGCAGAGCGATAAGGTTCAGGTTAATTTTGGAGCGATATACGACTCCTGGGGAGAGATGATCAAGCCAGAAGATCTTCCGGGACCGTTTATGAAGCTTGATACCATTATAAAAGATATGAAGATCCCCTGTTACGGCGCATTCCGTCTCAAACTTCAGTATGACGGCAAAGTGGAAGTTTGCGGCTGCCGCTTCACCAACAAGGGTCATCCGGATGATCTGCTAATCGGCCACTTGAACGAAAATACGCTGGAGGAGATCTGGGGCGGGGAGCGCATCAAGGCATTCCGTCGCCGTTTTCTGAATGACTCACTCCCTTATATCTGTAAATCCTGCTGCCATTATTTTCCTGCAGATCGCTGCTACGATTTCACCTCCACTTCCAAAGGTGCGTGACCGCCAGGAGAACAGCCATGCGTATCTATCTCAGCTTTCTTCAATCCGGCGACACACAGCACCCTATACCTGCCTATAAATTTTGGCAGGCATATCTTAAACCGGGCCTGGAAGAGAGCGGCTACCAGTGGCTGGAACATCCTACCGTAGACTGGGCCTCGGGCCTGATGCTGGATACCGACGATCACCATGCGGTACAAACTTGGCGAGATCGCACCTGGGGCCCGACCATCGCCGCCATTCGGACAGCCCATCAAGAGCAACCCATCAACCTGTTTCTCAGCTACTGCTACCCCCACATGGTGGAAGAGGCCGCAATCCGTGACATCCAGGCTATGGGCATCCCATGTGTCAACTATTTCTGCGACAACATTCGGAACTTTCGCACCATTCCAGCTTCCTTTGGGATTTTTGATCTTAACTGGGTGCCGGAAAAAAACGCCTTACCACTTTATCACAAACAGGGTTTCGCCAGTATCCACCTGCCTATGCCCATGTGGGTAGATCCAAAATTTCGCACCCTCAGCAAGGAAGAGTGCTACGGTCCCACCTTTATCGGCACCCGTGATGCCCAAAGGGAGATGCTGTTTGCCGAGGCTCTAAAATACGGCGCCAAGCTTGAACTGCGCGGTCGTGGATGGGGTCCGCCTCCACCCCATACCCCCTCCATGACACCCACCCCTCCTCCACCGCGTGCACCATGGCCGACGGTTCTCAAACGGCAACTGGCCATGGTCCAACAAGAACAGAGCGTGAGCCCCCTGCTGCGGAAGGTCGCCAACCGGTTTCGTAAACCACTTCCAGACAGACTCTTTGAAGCACATGTTCGTCCAGCTCCCAACCATGACGAATTCATTGAGATCTGCCAGAAGAGCCGTATTTTTTTGGGTGTCACCCGCTACCCAAGCCTGCGCTATCCATTTCATCAGCCAAACACCTACGCCCGTCTTCGGGAAATCGAGGCCCCCATGTTGGGTGCCTGCTACCTGACCGAATGGGCCGCAGAACTTGAGGATCTTTTCAAGATTGGCGAAGAGATCGAAACCTATCACGATGCCAGAGAGATGGTGGCCAAGATAACTCGCCTGGAGGCCGACCCCGCGCTTAGAACAAGACTGCGGAGGGCAGGACAGAAGCGTGCCCTGTCGGAACACAGCATCGGGCGCAGCATGGAGAAGATTATACAGAGGTTTCGTGATTAGGGTCGATTTACAAGGCAGGACGGAACCAACCATCTTTCAACAGAACCTGATACGCTTGACAAGCAGGCCGACAACAGTATAGGGTAAGAGAGGGTTTTTTTGTAAACAGGCCCCCTTCCGGCCTTTCCCTGACTTCTTTTCTATTTGATAAACGGTAAGTCTCTATTGTGCGATCCTTTTTAAGGAGAGATCCGATGCGTAGCGCATGGCGTGGAAGAGGTGGACTGTTGAGTGTTGCAGGCGCTGTAATACTCGGTGGAGGTTTTCTTATAACGCCCATGTCCGTCTCGGCAGCTCCTGCCACCACGGCACAAATCCAGGCCCTGGTGGCTCAAGCGGCCGGAAATCCCGGACGCGCGGCCCAATTGGCGGCACAGCTTGCTACCGCATCACCAGAATCCGCCGCCGATATTACCGCCGCCCTGGCCGATAGCCTGCCTGGCAACTCCATTATGGCTGTGGCGGCTGCCATTGCGCGCGCCGCACCACAATCCTCAGGTGCCATTGCAGCCCAGGTGGCCCGAGTCTCCCCTCAAAATGCCACCAGAATTGCCATGCAGCTCACCCGGATCAATCCTAGAGAGGCAGCCAGTATTGCCGGTCAGGTAAGCCGGGAGATTGCCACATCATCGCCCCAAGCCGCCGTACAAATTGCCAGCCAGGTGGCCCGCATGGCTCCAGAATCTGCCGCCGAAATTGCGACGTCCGTAGCAACGGCTGTCCCGGCTGAAGCCGCTAAAATTGCCGGCAGTGTCACCGCTGCTGTGCCCCAGTCCGCGACTCAGATCGCTGGCCAAGTGGCTAAAGCAGTACCTTCCGCAGCCTCTAACATTGCAGCCCGTGTGGCCAATGCTGCGCCAGCCTCTGCCGCCCAGGTCGCTGCCCAAGTCACCACATCGGTTCCCGCCTCCGCCGCCGGGATTGCGGCGGCCGTTACGCAGGTGCAGCCTGATTCTGCGGCACAAATCGCCTCGGCCGTTACAACGGTTAACCAAGGGGCTGCGGCGGCCGTGGCCTCTGCCGTTACCAGCGTCAACGCTGAAGCGGCCGTTGCTATTGCCGGCGCAGTAACCCAAGCCGCCCCCGACTCGGCCACGGCCATCGCAACTGCCGTTGCAACCATCAATACCGAAGCCGCTGTAGGTATCGCAGATGCAGTGAGCAAAGCCGCCCCGGAATCAGCCGCTGATGTGGCAGGTGCCGTTACGGCCATCAATCCCTCTGCCGGAGAGGCTATTGCAGCGGCCGTCACGCAAAATAATCCAGGGGCTGCCGAAGAGATCCAGGCCACGGTGAATGAAGCCGAGGTGGACGCCGACATTACCGAGACCACTACCACGACCACCACCACGGAAAGCGCCGCCAGCAGTAGCTAAACCACCTATCGGCCTTGCGCACCAAACATAGGATCTTCGACGTATATACTGTATGATCGTTCAGAGGTCATGTTAATCTCAAGACCCTGTGATTTAGGGCCGCTGCTTCCATACGGCCTGCCACCTTCAATACCTATTGATCGAAGCTATGCAAGACTACCGAAATAAACGAATTCTGGTGACTGGAGGGGCAGGCTTTCTGGGCTCCCACCTCTGCAAACGTCTTCTGGACGAAGGGCATGAGATTCTCTGCGTGGATAATTTTTTCACCGGAGCCCGTGAACACATTGTCGAACTGCTCGATCACACCAATTTTGAAGTGATGCGCCACGATGTCACCTTTCCACTCTATGTGGAAGTGGATGAGATCTATAATCTGGCCTGCCCCGCCTCGCCGGTCCACTATCAGTTTGATCCAGTCCAGACCATCAAAACCAATGTCCACGGTGCCATCAACGTGCTGGGACTGGCCAAACGGGTGCGCGCGAAAATTTTTCAGGCTTCCACCAGCGAAGTGTATGGCGACCCGGAGATGCACCCCCAACCGGAACACTATTGGGGCCATGTCAACCCCCATGGTATCCGCTCCTGCTACGATGAAGGCAAGCGCTGCGCCGAGACACTCTTCTTTGACTACCATCGTCAATACGACCTGCGCATCAAAGTAGCACGCATTTTCAATACCTACGGCCCAAACATGCACCCCAATGATGGACGGGTGGTCTCTAACTTCATCATTCAGGCCCTTACCAACCAACCGATTACCGTCTATGGCGATGGTCAGCAGACACGCTCGTTCTGCTATGTGGACGACCTGATCGAAGGATTTGTGCGACTGATGGGCAGCCCCAACCATGTCACCGGTCCAATTAATCTGGGCAATACTGGTGAATTCACCATCTCTGAACTGGTGGAACATGTATTGGAGTTGACCGGATCCAGCTCCGAAGTGGTCCATAAACCACTGCCCGGCGACGACCCAACGCGGCGCTGTCCCGACATCACCTTGGCCCGAAAAGAGTTGGGATGGGAACCTCAGGTTCCCCTGAAGAAAGGGCTGGAGAAGACCATCGCCTACTTTGACCAGCTACTGAAACGGACCTCTTAAACCACTGAGATTCTACCGGTCAGACGCAAACTCCAGATGGCGGGGTGTAATCTGCATCTGACCAAATCGCTTGGCAACAAGGCACTTCTTAATACCATCCAAACAATGATGGCGCGGAGATAAGACACAACCCCGCGTATAAAAAATCTTGACCTGTCTACTGCTTCACAGTTGAGACTCCTGAACCAGGGTGGCCACCCCCATCATTCCATCCCCTAATGAAGGAGACGCAACGTGCAAAACCACACCATGAACAAAGATCTCTGGATCACCCTGTTCCAGGAGATCGGGCTCGGCGACGAGGATATGCAAAAGTGGCATCAGCTCTTTGAGACACACAGCCCTGATGGGCATCAGTCGTTCCTCACCTGGTTGGGCCTTCCGGAAGGTGAGATTGAGACGATCCGTAAACGCTTCGCCGCTTAGGTAAGCTATCCGGTCCGCACGCTCCATCCGGTTTCATGGCGAGATGGGGCGTGCCTCCCTCGAACCCATAGCAGGAAACCCAAAATGTGGACCATTGGGCGCATGGCACGTCGGTTCGGCCTCTCCAGAACGACGCTGCTCTACTATGATCGCATTGGCCTTCTGACGCCGTCGTTACGCAGCAGCGCCAACTACCGACTCTACTCCGAACAGGCGTTTCAGCGCATGACACGCATCATGACGTTACGGGAGTCTGGGCTCTCGCTGGCGGCTATTCGAGAGTTGCTGGATAGCCCGGAGAGCGAATTGAATGCCTCTCTACAAGAGCGCCTGATACAACTCAACCAAGAGATTGCCCATTGCCGCCGTCAGCAGCGGCATATTATCGGCCAAATGAAGAGCCAACAGGCCGCCTCCACAGCGCGCACCATGGATAAAGAGCGCTGGGTGGCCATGCTGGATGGCGCTGGGATGGATGACAAAGCCAAAGAGAACTGGCACGCCCTGTTCGAGGCCGACGCCCCAGAGGCGCATCAAGATTTTCTGGAGTCCCTGGGCATCGACCCAGAGGAGATCAATCACATTCGCCGCCAATCCCGTGGTGTGGAATAGCACTTTTGACGGCCTGGCTCAGTGAACCTGCTCCGATACCATGGGCACCTCACCCAACTGCTGGCTCCAGAGAGGTGTCAACGACTCAGGCCAGCTTTGGCGACGCAGATCATCCAACATTGGCAAATCATTCATCGCCCCATAAATAGCTAACACCGTCAACCAAGTGGGCGGAATCTCTCCTGAATTATCCAAACGCTTGGCCATCTCATTTTGCATCCACGCCAAGATGACCTGCTCTTCTGACCCCGGCGGATTGGGGTGACCCTGAATATGGGCCTGAATGGCCAGAGCTACCAAAAACGGCAGCCCTGACGCCTCCCCCATCCATCCCTGTTCCACCCTCCCCAGCAGGAGGCGTCTAAGATGATTAAACAACCCCTCCAACGGTTGATTCTCCAAGGCCGTCAGGGTCAACATGCGCGTCAATAACGGATTGCATGCCAGCTTCTCCAGTAGCGCATCCAGATCGAGATCCTCCGGTAGAACGCCCTCTTTCTCCATAGCGGTTAACAGCGGTGCCAATTCATCATCGTAGGCCAGCGTCCCATAAATGGAGCGAGAGAGCGTGGACGGATCCACCGATGGTTGGGCCAGAAGCCGCAACAGATCAATCAACATGCTCTCATCCAGGGTTGGAAAAGAGATCACCGACACCACCACCGCCAACAACTGCCACGCCTCCTTCATTTGAGGAGCCAAGGTTACCACCCGCCGAAGTGGCCCAAGCGCCTCCTGAAATCGCCCCTCCAGGATCAACATGCGTCCCAACTCCAGACGCGACCCCACATCGTTGGGCGCCAGTTCCGCTACCCGCTGAAAACAGGCTTCCGCCTCCTCAGTGCGCTGCTGGGCATGGCAGATCAACCCCAAATTACGTTGTGACTCCAAGGCATTCGGATCACTCTTTAGAGCCTGCCGATGGCACTTTTCAGCCTGCTCCAAATCTCCCTGAAGGTGATGGAGTGTCCCTAATGATGTCAGGGCTTCCACATGCTCGGGATGCTGGGCCAGAACCGCTTCAATATCTTCACGGGCCACATCCATCCTCTCCAGCCCCTGGCACACCAATCCACGCTGCAAACGGGCCTCCAGATCATCCGGTCGCAGCTCCAGCACCCGCTCAAAACTGGTTAACGCACCCTCCAAAGCCCCCTGTGCCCGACGGTAGACCCCCTGGTTGAAGTGGGCTTGGGCATCTTTGGGATTGAGTGATACCGCTTGACCAAAGGCAGCTTCGGCCAGCTCCAGTTGGCCTAAATCCCCCAAAACCACCCCCAAGGTGTTGTGATACTCCGCCACCTCCGGCTTGAGAGCCACAACACGCTTGAGCAGTTCAACAGCCCCTTCCAACCGACCGGATGCCCGCAGTAGAATCGATAAGTTGTGAATAGCGTGCAGATGGTTCGGCATCGCCTCGATAATCTGGCGATAGAGTGCCTCGGCAGGCTCCAAGGCCCCATTCTGATGATGCCGCACCGCCCACTGAAATGCCTGCTCGATGGATACCTGCTGATCGCTCATGATCTCTCCATATCCTGTTCTTGTGCGCCATGCTTCTGGGCCACATGCGCTCGCCACATCTCCTGGAAGGCCGACTCTATGCTACGGGCGTATCCGGGGCCATCGCAAAGCGGTGAATTCAGCAATGATGACCGCAACGAGCCACGTAAACTCCGCAACCGCATCGAATTTCCGGCGAGTGCCACCGCCTGCGCCACATAGGCACGCTCATCCTGTACCACCAGATCCGGGGCAACATGCCGCACCATACTGCCGGCCGCCCGACTGATGAACCCCTCCCCGGCCAACGTCACCACCGGCACCCCCATCCAGAGGGCCTGGAAGGTGGTGGTGGCTCCATTGAAAGGAAACGGATCAAGGGCAATATCCATCTGATGATAACGGGCCATGTGCGCCCTGAAGCTCTCTTTGGCGCTGGGTAGAATCAGTCGCTTGGCCTCCACCCCATGCTCGGAAAACTGCTCAATAACCCTACGGCGCAAACCAGCATCTCCCAGCAGATGACGATATTTCAACATCAACCGCGCTGCGGGAAGCGCCCGAAGAATCTTCGACCAAAGAGCAATCACCACCGAATTGATCTTGGCTGGGTTATTGAACGAACCAAAGGTGACATAGCCGTTCTCGTCCACGGGCGGCGTGCCGGGCTCCGGAGCGTCATGAACCCCCGGATAGCAGTAGAAGTTGGGCAGACGAACAAGTCGCTCACTAAACTGTTCACGGCTCTGTCCAGTGGGATGCAGATAACCGTCGGTAAGCCAGTAGTCCATGGCCTTAAGCGCTGTGCTGGTGCCATTATGAAAACTCACCTGGACCGGGGCCGGACCGTAAGCCGCAATCAAGACCCGGTTGGCATCAAACAGACCCGCCAAATAGACCATGATATCGACCCTATCGGAACGAATCTGCTCCGCCACCTGCGCATCGGTCAGTCCTTCGGTAGCACGCCAGTGGTGGGCGACACTCTGAAAGCGGGCTGTCATATCATCCGACCCGCTCGGCAGCTCCGCATAGCAAAACAGCTCCACCTTGTTTGGATCATGATGCATCAAAAGTGGGAGAATATTGTGCCCCACCGGATGCTGGCGGAAATCTGAGGAGAGGTAGCCAATCTTGAGTCTTGCTTTTACCGGGGACTCTGAACACCAATCCCCAGCAGCGTTCTGCCCAGCCTGGACGCTGCAAGATGGCTCAATACACCTCGTCACATAACGCTCTGCCGCCTGATAGAGCGCATCCAACGGCAAACCCGGCAGATGCAGTAGCGTGGTGATGAGATTTTTCACCATGCCGAAGTCACTCTTTAGACGCAGCCCCTTTTCGTACAGAACCCGCGCCTGCTCCATACGCCCCTGATCCCGGTAAACACTGGCCAGATTGCTATGAGCCGCAGCATACTCTGGATCCAGCAGCAAAGCCTGCCTCAGATGGTGTGCCGCCTCATCCAAACGGCCCAACTCCCGTAACGCCGTACCCATGTTATTCAGATACTGTGGAATCTCAGGTGCCAACGCCAGAGCCCGCTGATGGTGTGTCAACGCCTCTTCATGATCACCCAACTCCCGCAGAATGCTACCCAGATTGCTATGAGCCGCAGCATACTCTGGGCTGATAGCCAATGCCTGTTGCGCATGCCGCTTTGCTGCCTCCAATTGGCGCAGATCGGTATAGACGGCAGCCAGATTATTATGAATCTCCGCATCATTCGGAGCCAATGCAAGGGCCCTACACAACACGGTTTCCGCCTCTTGCAGCGCCCCAACCTCCCAGAGGACATGGCCCAAATTATTGGGGATAGCAGCCAAATCCGGGGCCAACGTTTCGGCCTTCCGATAGTGAGCAATAGCCGCCTCAGGGTGCGCTATGGCACGTAGTGCATTGCCAAGATTGAAATGGGCCGCCATCTGATGGGGATCCTGCACCAATACCTTCCGGAAGCACTCTATGGCCGCCTCAAAATCCCCCAACCCCTGATGAACACTGCCAAGATTGCTCAATACCGCCCATTGGTTCGGTTGCAGAGAGAGCGCCTCCAGGTAAGCATCACGCGCCTCGAAGAGCGCCCCAGCAGCTCTATAGAGATCCCCCAACCCTCCCCAAGCCGGGACAAAATCCCCCTGCAACTGCAACGCCCGGCGAAAGGCCGACTCAGCCCTGACACCATCCCCTAAGCCGGCCCATGCCAAACCAAGATGGTACTGCTCCTCCACCAAATCGGGATTGAGGCTTAATGCTTGCTCAATCCAACCCTTTGCCTCATGAGACCGCCCCTGCTGCAACGTGGCCGCTCCCATAAGCCGCAGGGCATCTATATGATCAGGAGCCAAAGCCAACACCTGCCGGTAGATGACCTCCGCTTCCGGCAGCCGCCCCGCCTGATGAAGCTGCACGGCCTGCTGCATCTGGTGCGCAAGCCCCGAGGCATCTTGCTTCTTTTCATATCTTGTCATCTGCCCTTTTCCCACTCTCCACACGCCTTAGCCCCCTGCCATCCTGGAGCGGAATCATGCCATAAGCGAGGTTTGCAACGCCCCGGAAAAATTGCCGGATCGCTCCCATTCCGGGCAGTTTCTGCCCTGCAACCCGCTGCACGGCAACTGGCAAAAAAGCTCGTCAAGACAGTCCCTACGACGGTTTTTGTAGATTGGCACGTCCGTTGCTTATATAGAAAGACAAGAGATCACGAACAGTTCAACATCTTGGCTACGGCCAAGCGAAGCACGCCAAGCGTTTAGGAGCAGACCGATGAGCATCTACAGCGTTTCCCGTTACGTCGCCAACCGCGCCATGCAAGGTGCCACCGGAATGCGACGTCAGAAACAGGATCACGCGCCGGTCGATACGCCTCATAAATTTTCTGAGGATCGTACCGCGCGCGCCTTTAAGGATGTGGCCTCTGCCACGCGTGAAACTGCCGGTGCCTATCGCATTACCATCTCCCAGGCAGCCATGCGCAAAATGGCCTCCAGCATGGTGCCCCAAGCGCCAGCCGTGTGATGAGCCATAACACCCTTATGCCACCTCCAGTATGGATGGAGTAACGGAACCCTATGTTAACCAATGTCTTTATAGCAGCTGCCTACCTGATCGTCGGTGTCATCACCATGAATCTGCTGACTCAACGGGCTACCTTCCCGGCCTATTCTGTGGCCGATTGGATGGTGGATTGGGTCTCCGTGGAGGCGACACGTCGCCATGTGCACCCACTTGTGGTGGTGGTCACCGCCCTGGGTCTATCGGGCACTGCGCTAATATTCTGGCCTCTGGTGTCGGTGGTGATGTCCATTCCCAAACAGGAGTACTCCCAGTTATAGAGCCTGTGGACATTGGCGTCTTTCGGCCCCCGAAACATGCCGGAATGAGGTTTCCAATGAATAACCCCAGGGTGAAAGGCGTTTTGTTCCGATAACACCCTTCATCTCTCCTCTCTTTCCCTCTATTTTTAAAAAAGCCTGTTTCTTCAATCACTATCAAAATAATAGTCCCTATTTTGAACCCCGTTTTACCGGCTTTTTTTGGCCCCTTCAGCAAGAAATTGAAACTTGTTCATGAAATATCCTTTTCGCCTCCATCCCAATGAATCATAATGCTCACAAGTGATTTACACTTGGTCCAGATGTTCCGGGGAGGATAATAAAAACAATGTCTTTGACAAACCATACTGCAAAAATTGTAGAAGCGTATGTTTCGAAAAATAAAATTGCCATGGATGAAATTCCAAGTTTTATGGAGTCCATCCATAACCGGCTACTAAAACTGGAGAGCCAATCCGCTCCCGCCCTCTATCCAGCCAACCACTCAAACCTCAATGCCATCCAGCAGGCGGCTGGACCGCAAATGCATCCAACACCCGCTGTGGATCCCAAAAAGGCAGTGAGTCATGACACTGTGACCTGCCTGATCTGCGGCAAGCCGATGAAGGCACTCAAAGGTCATCTGAGTCGCACCCATGGCGTGGATGTGATTTCCTACAGGAAAATGTTCAAATTAAAGAAGGACTTTCCTATTGTGGCCCCCTCCTACTCTGAAAAGAGACGGCGACTGGCCATGGATGCCGGTCTTGGGGCCAAGTTGACCGAATCCCGGAAAAGAAAGAGCCCCTAAGCGTCCTGCCCGGTACAAAAACAGCCCGCCAAACCATGCACCCATTGCGTGCATGGTTTGGCGGGCTTTTTTGAACGAATTTCAATTCCTCAAGAAACACCCTTCTGTTCAAAGAAATCTTTGTATTTCATGTCGTAGCGATTGATGTGCGTGAAGAGCCAATCCAGCAGGAAGAAGTCAATATCCACCGAAAATTTTGCGTCCCGTCGCCGCATCTTATCCTGAAATCCTTCCAACTGGCTGACCAGTTGTCGATGCTGTTCACGATGCTCCGCCAAATGAGGATATCCATGTTTGGCCATCAACTGTTCTTCATACTGAAAATGGCGAAAAGTGTAGTCGGAAAGGTCCTCCAATACGGAATCAATCCGCGACCAATCTTTTGCCGTTGGGCTCCGGTTGAACAGATCACCTACCGTACTATGGAACGTTATAATCAACGCGACCAAACCCTCATGGTCACGATGCAGCCGGCTCACCCCTACATGGCGCAACTGGCTCCGAATCTGCATTTCTGTCGGCATCACCTGCTCCTTGTCATCGGCCAAACCCAACGATAGAGACGACACGATGCGCGCCGTCAAACTCAGCACAATCCGTAAGATTTAACACTGATTGAGCGTCCTAACAATAGAAATTGTACGATATCTACCCTGCGTTTAACTCCATACTGTAGTCATGCCTTGAACCGACTCTACTGTGGGGCTTAGAATACACCCCAAACGCTCCTATCCACTTTCGACAGAAAAAAAGGCCGTGCGTGAAGCCAGAAATAGCGACGGACCTCTACAGCGACCCGCCATGTTCTGGAGCCTGACTCAGCTCCCGATAAGATCCACCATCTGGCCACTCTGGATGGTGCTGTTCTACTGTGTGGTAACGCCAGCCTGGAGCGCCAAGCCTCCTCAACCGGCCTATCTGACCAACGCCTACTTCACCCGCGAACCGATCCGGGCGGCCCGGGGAGCAGCCCGCTCCGAGATGCTGGTTAATGCCTTGGTTGCTCAACAGCCGGGGCGTGTGGGCTATTTCAACCTGGATGTGGTATTCCTCACCTCTGGAATGCATCACATTTCCATCGATATTCTCGACCTTCGCCAGAAACTGGTGGCTAATCTGCCCTTCAACCCACTGCGAGCCGACGCCTCACAGGGACCGGATATGTATACCGTTGTGGGCGGTATCCTGGGAAAACTTCCTGAAGGGGTGTTGCTACTGGCCGTGAAGGATCGCGTGGATAATGGGCCCAAGGTGAATATCGGCACCTTCAGCGTGGTGGTCATACGTCCCACCAAAGAAGAGCTAAAGGCGGCTAAAGCCCAACAACACGCTTTGGATAATCAACAAGAGACCTCACTGGAGCCGTCCGTAACGGAGGATCCTGCAGGATTCGACCGACTTGGTGCCGACCGCAGCGCAGCCGGCGCACCATCCGCACCGCTAGAAAAGACCCCACTGGGATTGGCACCTGACCAACCCAATGATAGAACCACCGGGGCAGATGGGGGGCTTCCGGCATGGGGTGCCAACCACCTCCCCAAGGGGCTGTCGACACTCTCACCATCCACATCGCTCTCGTTTGCAGGCCAGCTCTCCCGACGACTCACGATGGGCCGTCCTGGTAGCAGCTCCACTCTAAAAGCACGCCCTTCGCCAACGGCCCCTGTTGTGGATAAGCTTCCCTCGGGCCATCTTAGCGATCTGGATCTAACCTCCAAACTTGATCCAGCCTCTATCAACCCGCCCCCACCCGCTATTGAGTGGGAAAAGCTAAATAAACAAGGAACAATACTCCCTGTTGAGAAATCTGAATCAGCGGATCGGGAGCAGCTAAACCCCAATGCGGTGATCAGACCAGATGCTGGGCAGAAGATGGCTGCAATGGATCAGCCACAAAAGACGCTAGCCCAGAACGAGACACCGTACGATTTAGAAAAGCCAAGTGAACGCCCTGCGCCTGCGTTCACACCCGAATCGAGTGAACCAACTCCACCTTCTTCACGAAACGATGCGGACCTCCAAGCCATGGATGACTTCCCTGGCCAGATCGATGAATCGTGGGCAGATCCACCCCCAGGAGAGGAGCCCTCAGAAGCCATCTCGGAGCGCCCTCCGGTTGAGATCCCCATTGAAGCACCATGGCTCCGCAGGGCGATGGAAGAGTCGGCTGCCAAAAACAAGGGGGCACAAACCAACAAGATAACCACAATCACCAAGGCGGACTTGGAGGCCGAACAGCGCGCTAAAAGGGTCCAGCGCTCCAGCCAAGCACGTGCTTCACAGACCCGCGAAGCCACCGAACACACACCCAAACCATTGGCCACCACTCCACCCCCCTCTCAACCGGAAGAGAAACGTGGCTTTTTTGCCAATTTGGGTTCCCAACTCTCTTCACTCTTTTCAGATGATGACGAGGAGACAGACGCGCCGAGTGAACGCAAGACAACAGCGTCAGCCAGACGTACACAGAAAGAGGACAAGGGGACTAAAACGGCCGAAACCGGCTTTCCCGATGAATGGTTTGACTGGAGCCCACCCAGCGAGGATGACAAGCCGGATTGGTCGGTAAAACGGCAGCCGGCAGATGATGCAGCCGCTCAGTCACTACTACCCAACCGCTGGAGTCAGACCACCTTTGCTGAGGAGAAGCCACCAACCAAGCGCTCCGCTCCGCCCTCTAAGAGTAAAACATCAACCAACCAAGAGAAGTGGTCGGTTCCAGCCTGGTCCGATCTACTCAATGATCAAGGCCCATTGCCGACACCTGCCACGACGGCCCCTGATGCGCGAAGGGCTGAGAAGAGGTCGGCCTCTACCATTACAATTCCGGAAGCAATCCCCTCTGCACCTGCTTCTTCCCTGACATTGGCTCCCAAATCAGCCATGAGTCTGATGCCGCCGCCCCCCACCGCTACAGAGATTCTCAACGCCCGACCAGAGCCGCCCCCACCGAAGGTCGGCCCCCCTGTGCGAACGGCATCCCGAAGCAGCAAACCAGTGCGCCATCTGATTCAACTGGCCAGCTACAACGATAAAAGAAGTGCCGTTCGACTTCAGCAACGACTGGAGATTTTGGGCATGCCGTCGTTACGCCATCTGCTGCGCTCCAAAGGGCGGCGCTTTCACCGCATATCCGCAGGGCCGTTTCCCTCACTGGAAGATGCCCAGTTGGCACAGCGCATCATTGAACAGGAGCTGAGCCTGAGCGATACCCGTCTCCAGTCACTGCCCGACAAACCCTCTCCAGTACCGCAACCTCCACGGCAAGCGAATCGCAGACAGAGCCCACCTACACAGGCGATCCAGCCTCCAACACCTGCTCTTCCCCAGGTGAGAAAGGCAGCGAATCGCCAACTTCCATCGGGTTCGACGCTCTCCATTCAGTTGGCCAGCTTCTCCAATCACTCTGGAGCAGTACAGCTGCGCAAACAGCTTCGCAATATGGGACTACCCTCCTACCAATACCCAACTACGGTTAAAGGGAGCACCTTTATCCGAGTTAATGTCGGGCCGTTCCTTAATCGCCGTGATGCTGTCATTGCCGACTGCGTGGTACGTCAAAAACTGCGCATCACCGGTAAAACAGGCTCCGACCAACGCTTGGACCGCAGACCCCCAAGGCCAGCACGCCCCCTTTTCCTACCAACTCGCGCCGGAAAAGGGGTTCAACTGCACCTTGCCAGTTTCACCGATCGACAGAGAGCCAATAACCTGCGCCAACATCTGATTCGTATCGGCATTCAACCCCTTGTAAGCCGGGTCACCGCCCAACAAAAGCGTTTTATCCGCATTAATGCTGGACCATTTGCCAATCGCCTTCAGGCGGAAATGGCGGCCTGTCTGATCAAAGAACGCTTTAAAATCAACCCTTCCATAACCAAAAACCCATAATCATGGAGACGTGGGTATTATTTTTTTTTAATGGGATATATAAGAATGGCACCAATGTTGTAACAACGGGGGTAGCAGACTCTTCAACCGCATCGAAAGGCGCGAACCCATGTCGCAACTGGACCATACCATCCGCATTCTCAAAGCCTATCTCTCTACCAACAAGGTTCCAAGAGCGGAGCTGCCTATCTTTATGGAGAACGTCCACAAGGCAGTGGTGGAACTGGATGGGCTGCCAGATGACGCCATCTATGAAACCCTCGTCACCAACGGTGGGTTTTTTGACAATGATCTGGATGACGATGATGATCTAATGAGCAGGGATACTGCCATGCCCCTTAATTTGGCAGAACGCCGGGCACAGCTTGGCCTGGACAAAGCTTGGTAGAACATAGCCTGCTACAAAGATCTTGAAGAAGATGCCCTCGGCCCTCCTGTATGGGGACCGTGGCATCTTCTATTGAGACGAAACGTCTGTGGCAGATAGACTCTCTTTCCCATGATTACCATCAGACTTGGATGCCGTTCTCGACGCACTGGAAGCACCACTGCTCAATAGCACCTCTTCCAACCGTCTTCGCACCTTCATGCCTACCGGGTAAAGACCGCTCTCAATGTTGATAATTGATTTGCGTCCAATACCTACAGCCGTCGCCAAATCGCGCCGGTTCCAACCTCGTGCTTTACGGGCCGCTCGAATGCGGGCACTGAATTGACGATCATCATCACGTCGTTTAGGTTGCACCAGATCGGTTTGACGTGCCTCTGCATCCTCCGTACGTCTCTCTCGCGGTTGAGGCATCCGGCGCTCTTGCACCGTGGAGCTCTTCGCTCCAGCAACGCCTTCCCTTCCTAACTCCTCAAGAACCACCTCACGCACCATATCTCGCAGCACATCCTGAAGGCTCTCAACATCCAGCACGACGGATCCCTTGATCCAATTTTTGTTCATAGCGTTTCCCTCTTACCCAGTGGATCAGCCCCTCTTGATCAAGGCCATATCGCGTAGCATATCCCAATAAAAAGGCACAATTCGCACTTTTTATCCCTTCATCATGATAGCCATTTCCTCTCTTTTTTGACACCTTGAGGTTTTTTTTTAGCCGGCATGGCTAATTGTGACCCGATTTTCCACCGTTTTTTTATTCCAACAGCAAAAAAATATTTAAATTCATCTTGAATAAAACCTAAGTATATATTATTATCCAAATCACCATGATGAATCGTAGATCATATCTGTAGCAAAGTAGGTTGAATTATAATACTGTAGCTACTGAGAAAGATGGCTGTAACCGTTGAATTGGCATAATCACCCCCTGGTTAGGCTTCAGCGAAGGATATGCTGAGTCCCAGATTTGCCCATTAACGCTACTATCACCTTGTCGTCCACTAGATTAGGAGAGTGCCACCTTACAGGAAGACGAACCAGGGGTGACGCATTTAAGGTTGAATTACTTTTGTTATATGCCGATACAATAAACCGCTCTTCAAGACGCCGCAAACGGTGCGGGAATGTTTTTCAGATGATGAAAAACAGACTCTTGAAGAAAAACAAGCCAGATTGATTATCATGACAAACACCTGTGACACCATCTTTGTTCTGGATAATGACACACCATTCGAGGCCGAGCTGAAACAGTTACTGGCATCGGAAAAGCTTCCGTGTCGGATATTCACCGAGACCAGCGATTTCCTGGATGCGTTTAACCCCACATGGAGTGGACTCCTCCTTCTGGAGCTGCGCTTGCCCAGGATTGACGGACTGGAAGTGCAACGCCTGCTCAATGAACGTGGAAACCAAATGCCTGTGATTATCATCACAGCCCATGCCGATGTGCCCATGACAATTCGAGCCATGAAGCAGGGCGCATTCGATTTGATTCAAAAGCCGTGCGATAAAGGCGAATTACTGAGGATTATTAAGAATGCCTTAAGTCTAGCCAATGAGAATCGCAAGAAGTACCACAAAAAGCAAAAATTACTCCAACGACTGCAACGACTCTCGCCAAGAGAAAGACAGGTATTGGAGAAAATTATCTCTGGGGGACTAAACAAAACCATCGCTGATGATCTGAATATCAGCATTAAGACCGTGGAGTATCATCGCGCCCGCCTGATGGCCAAAATGCGTGTACACTCAGCGACCGATCTGATGAGAACCATTTACCGTGCCTTTCCAGAGGGTAAGCTGCCTAGAGTCAAGTAGCTGATTGTCATCAATTATAAATGCTATTCCGCCAGATCACCAAGAACTGGCAGAATGACGTACGCCAAGTTTTTCAAACTTCTACTTGAAGCATATCCTTTTCAGAATATTTCCATATAAGACTATGTGAAGGTGATGAATACATACCATGCAGTTCCCCAAGGGTTATTATGGGGTTGGGAGGTTGACCTTCCGCATCTATTATTATGGCGAGAACATTAGAGGCGTTCATCATGCTAACTCATAGGTGCATGAAACCTTTTATCAAGGATAATGATATTTACATATAACTTTCATTAGTTTTATGGTGCTACTCATGTATGAGGTAAAGGAACTACCAACTTCGAGGTAAGCACAACGAATCTCAGATAAACGAACAAGCTATCAAGAGTTCAGTTTTTTATGCGCCCAACCCCGCATGGAATACACGGTTGGCAACATCCTTGATATATAGATAAAGGAATAGACAGATATGAACCAACCAACACATATTCTCGTCAACGTTACGATACGACTTGAAGGGGATACCTATAGGGTGCCTGCTCCAGAGGGCTCAGAAGAGAACGCCTACTACACCAAAGACCGGGATGACGCTTTCAATACCGGGCATGCCCTTTGGGCTGATGGCGGATTTGCTAAAGTGTGCTTCCATATTCTTCGGGTTGACCCTAACGGTACTTCTTTTTTTCCAAAAGATAATGGTTAATGAAAGATATCTAATCTGTTATATGCTGTATACACTTTTCCAGAGCCCACTCTTTACCTTAGCAAGAAGAAGTGTCAGACACCTCTCTACTACAGAAGAAGGTCCAACACCTCCAAAGCCTCGAATGGCAAGATCGCGTATCGCCAGTACGTTCTGATATTATGCGGTCTGTTCCAGTGCAAAAATATCTAAACGGTCCTCTTCAAGATCGTCACGGAATCGCTGATATCCATAACCCGCAGTACCCCACTCCAACCTTCTCCCCTGCACCGATCATCTATAGATCGTCTTCCGAGACCTGCTCACGTCAACACCAATTTTTTCGGTCTGACTCCTAGGCACAAATATAGCCATTGAGGCCAATAATGAGCATACGAATATAGACATAAATCAATTCTATAGCGAAATCATCAGAATCTTGTGCTAGTGTAGATCTATATAATATTACGAGGGTATGGATTAGGGTCAGAAGAACGACTTCTATCCAGAAGAGAGGGGATATGATGGGCTATCTTATAGATGGTCTCTACGTGTTGTTGGTTGCGGCCATCCTGCTAACATTTATTTGGGCAGGCGCTAAGCGGCCGGCCATACGCACCAATGGCTGGCGTCTGATGCTGGGCGGGGCCGCATTCGCTGCCTTTATAATACCCGTGACGGCACTGGTGACGTCGTTCTTGCCATCAATCGCCGGTGATCTTGTGGGCCCACTTAACGTGTTGGGACTACTCAGCCTGGGAGCAGCTCTGCTGGGACTACGACGCTGGATGCCTCACATTACCCAAGTCCACGAAGTTGAGAGCTTTTCTCAGGAGTTGGTCACCCTTTACACGCGTTTGGAAAGCAATAACCGCAGCCTTCTGGCCCGTAGTGAATTCTCAAACACCCTCTCCCAGTCCGCCCACGATGCCATCATCTCCATTAACCAGCAGGGAGCCATCATTTTCTGGAATCAGGGGGCCATGCGCTTGTTCGGCTATAGTGAGCAGGAAGCGCTGGGTAAGCCCGTCTCCATACTGCTGCCGGAACTCTATCAAGAAGCGTTGCTGATCTGTCTGGCCCGCGCAAACCAGGGCGATCAGAGCGTCTTGACCAACTCGGTCTTTGAACTTGATGCACGCCGTAAAGATGGCGAGCTGTTTCCAGTTGAGATCTCCATGGCCTCCTGGACCCAGTACCAGGATATCCACTACGCCGCTGTAGTGCGCGATATCACCCAACGCAAAATAGATGAAAAGGGCAACGAACGCATCCATCAATCCCGTGTGGCCATCAGTCGATTACTACAGATCTCTCTGGAGCCCATCACCCTCAAAGAGCAACTGGACAAGGCGTTGAAGGTGATTCTGTCGGTGGAGTGGCTGGAGATTGAATCCAAAGGCTCCATCTTTCTGTTCAATGAAGAGACCAAAATGCTGGAACTGACCGCCCAAATGGGGCTGGCTCAACACCTACTCTCCGCATGCGCTGAGATCCCACTGGGCTACTGCCTATGCGGTCGGGCCGCCGAAAGTCAAAAACTGGTCTTCTCCAGCCATATCGACCACCGCCACGATGTCACCTTTGACGGCATTAAGCCTCACGGCCACTACTGCCTTCCCATCATGATCCAGGACAAACTACTGGGGGTGGTCAACACCTATGTGGGAGATGGCCATGAGAAAGATGGAGAGGAGAAGGAGTTTTTGAAAGCGATTGCCAACACATTGGCAGGCTTGATCCAGCGCAAACGGATTGAGCAAAAACTGAAGAAATTAGCCCACTTTGACCCTCTTACCGGACTTGCCAACCGCAAAATGCTCCAAGAGCAGCTCGGCAAATATCTGGCTCGGGCAAAGCGGGATGACGAACAATTAGCCCTGATGTTTCTTGATCTGGATAAGTTTAAACATGTTAACGACACCATGGGCCACGATGTGGGAGACCTGCTTCTAAAAGCAGTATCGAAAAAAATCATCGCCTGTGTGCGAAAATCAGATCTGGTGGCGCGATTAGGCGGCGATGAGTTCACCGTGGTACTGACGCAGACCAACCTGCGAGGCGATATTGAAGCCGTTGCCAATAAAATCATCACCCAACTCAACGAACCGTTCCACTTTGGAGAACACACCTGTGAGATCGGCACCAGCATCGGAATCAGTCTCTTTCCCAAGCATGGCGAAACCCAGGAAGCGCTCATCAAAGCCGCCGATACCGCCATGTATCAGGTCAAGAAGCGGGGTCGCAACGACTTTTTAATCTATAATAACACCGCGCTATCCGATGAAACCGATGAAACCGACGCAACATAACGCTGCCACACTTGACGATAGACCCTCTCTACGGAAGCTGTATAAGCGGCATGATCCCCCATGAGCGATTGGTCAAAACGACTTCGTAGCTCCCGCCTCAGTCTGGCAAGCTCACCCAGGTCGGCACTACGACGGCAGGCCATCTCCACATAGTCGCTCTCATGCTCGGCAATCCAATCTGAGAGCCCCACCAACGATAGAAACGACTCATTTAACCGAGCGCTGATGGTGGCCCCCTTGACGCTGATCATCGGTACCCCCATACGTAGCGCCTCCAGACTGGTAACACCCCCCACATGTGGGAAGCTGTCCAAGAGAAGGTCCACCTGATTGAAGGAGTCCAAATGGTCATAATAGGGTACTCTTCCACGCACCATAAGACGTGACGGATCAATATCCATGCGAGCCATCACCTGACGAAACGGCTCCTCGGCCATGCCGGGATGTTCCACCGGCATACAGAACCGGATCCGTGAATCAGGCACCGCCTGCAACACCCTGGCCCACATCTCCATAACGCCCAAATGATTCTTATCCATGCGGTTAAAACAGCCGAAGGTAATATAGCCATTGCGCTGGGCTGGGGGAATTGGATCAACCTCTGGATAGGGCTCAAGCGGCAAGTTATGAATACAAACCGGTAGATCTAAAACAGTCTCGGAAAATAGCGAACGCTCTTCCTGAGGAATGATAAAGGGGTCAGCGAGAAGATAATCCACCGTCTCCATGCCGGTTCCAGTAAGATAACCCCAACCGGACATCTGAATCGGGGCCGGTTTCCGGGCCAGTAGCGTCATACGGTTTCCCTGAGAGTGGCCGGAGAGATCTACCAAAAGATCAATGCCATCTTGCCGAATCAACTGCTCTAACGCTGCATCATCCAGGGCATGAACATCCCGCCAGATCACGCCGCTCTCTCGAAATCGATCCGTCACCACATCGCCGGAACCAGATTGATTGTTATAACAATACAGTTCAAACCGCTGCCGGTCGGCATGAAGAATGATAACCCCATATGCAATGGCTGCCGAATGGGTCCGAAAATCCGCCGACAGATAGCCCACCCGCAACCGCCGCTCCGGATCCAGATCGTTGGTGAAACGACGCTGGGGAAAAGAGGGGGCAAATCGCGCTACCCAACCGACCCGAGCCTGCTGATGCTCCTGTATGGTCACACCAGGCGCCAACTCCATGGTTAATATTAATCGGGAGTATAGATCAGCATCATCGGGGGCAAGCTCTACCCCTTTGCGAAGTACTTGAATCGCCTCCAAAGGCCGTCCGACCTCACCCAGAACAAAGCCCCATTCAGCAAAAACGTGGGCGTTCTCGGGCCAATATTCAGCCACCTTCCCGTAGTGGGATAGTGAAGCCTCCATGCGCCCCAGGCCGCGATAAATCCGGGCCAGATTGAGATGACCTTCGACAAAATCATCCCGTAACGCTACCGCCTTAAGACCGTATTCCAGTGCCTCATCAAAATGATTCTTTTCCCTTAACAGCTCACTGAGCAGATGGCAGGCCTGATAATAGTCGGCCTTGAGCGCAAAGGCGTTCCGAAAATGGGCCTCTGCCTCTTCAATGCGCCCCTGCTGATAGGCGATAACCCCACGCATCTGCGTGGCCTCAGCATGCTCAGGACAGGCACCAACCAGTTGTAGACAGATAGAATCGGCCTCCTCCAAACGGCTCTGTTGAAAGAGATCCAGGGCAAGATTAAACGCCTCGTCCAGCGAGAGCGTCTTAGAAACGGGATTGGTCACGTCATTACCGGGTTCAGACAGGGGGGTCATTACAGATACTACTGAGCGGATGTTACCACCTCATTGGCAGGTTTTGCAGTCGCCGACCGCACGGGAATCGTACCCAACTTGGGAAGCAACTCTCCAGCTTGCGCTCCAATATCCTCGCCTGTAGCATCCTGCACACCAACATAATATTCCAGATCAGCCAGCGATGTAAGGTAGGTGGCAATGGCGGTGACATAGCTGGAACGGCTGGTGGTGAGCAGATCCAGAGCATCCAGAACATCGGTGGCGGTCCCCAACTGCTCCTGATAACGCACCTGGTTTACCTTGAAGTTCTCCTCTGCCTGATTGAGGGACTTCTGCAACACCGGCAACTGCTTGAACGCCTCATCGGCGCTTAGATAGGCCGTCTTCACCTCCAGGGCGATGGTATCAATCAAGTTCTCATAGGTGTGCTTATACACCTTGTTATCGGACTGGGCCGCCTTGATGTCCTGCACCGAACTGCCCCAACCCCAAATATCCCACGTCGCCGTAATGGTGGCTGTCCCCTTGCGAGTTGTGGAGACGTTAAAATCCTTATCCACACCCGTCCACAGATAGTCGGCCACCAAGCTCACATCCGGCAGTATGGCAGCGGTGGTACTCACCTCGCTCCATTTACCCACCTTGATATCTATCCGAGCGCTCTCCAGATCAGGACGTTTGGCCTGGGCCAAACTCATGGCGTCATTCAGGGTCCAGGTAAAAGGTACCTTGGCCAGTTTACCCTCAACATTAAACTCGGCATCCAATGGACGTTTCAAAAGCTGATTCAGGGTCGATTTGGCCAACTCAAGGGTGTTCTCCGCGGCAATCAGACTCTGGGCACCCTGTGCTACCTTCACCTGGGCTTGCAGCACCTCGTTGCGCCAGTAACGCCCCTCGGCAAAAAACGCCTCGGCATTTTTGGCATGCTGGTTCAGACGTCCCAGCGTCTCTTCCGCTTCATCCCTTAGATAGGCTGCTTTTAGCAGGCTGTACCAAGCGGTTTTGATATCCTTGATCAGGGTCTGCTCCTGGCGTATTACATCCAATTTACCCTTATCAGTGGCCAGTTCAGCACTCTTCCAGGTGGACCAGAGAGAACCACCCTTAAAGATGGGCTGTGTGACAGCCGCTTTGGCCGTGTAGCTCTCCGGCTTGGAGTTGTCGGTGGCGTTGGACTGGTCAAGAATATCAACACGGGTGACCGTCAGCTTCATGGTCGGAAACATCTCACGATACGAAGCCGACTCCAGATGTTTCAGCCCGGTGAGCGTCTCACGGGTGGATTCCAGATTCAGATTGGCGCGATAGCCCATCTCCAACGCCTTTTTCAACGTCAACGTCTCCAGCGCCTGAGCTTCGACCTGTGACGGCAACATCAACAGGGCCGCCAGCGCCGCGCCATGCAACGCCCTACGAATACCTCTGCCGACCATACCCATTGTCCCACTCCGCTTCATGGTACTCATCACATGAACAACATCAATGCATCACAATAAACACTGATACTTCAATAAAATAAGGCCACAGTGAAGGCCCCTAAGCCCCATTTGCAAGCAATATCTCCGCCAATCCGTCTGCTCATTGCAGCCGCACTTTGGGATGAACCAACCCTCAGCTGTGTCAATTCATTGACGAATCAGGAGGAGAAGAGGCCTCCACCTTGGGCTGTTCCACCTCCGACCAGTGGCGCAAGGTCACATAGCGCCCGGAAAGCACCTGCCCCTCTTTGGGGGTGATCTCCCAACTCACCTGGCGCAGACCACTGGCCGCGTCGATGAACGGCATCACCTTGCGCACTTTGGCCATTCCCACCACCACGCCCTCATCATTCAGCACCTCGGTGATAACTCCGGCCTTAAGCTCTTCCACCAACTCCGGCGGAACATCCATAGAGAGTTGCAACCAAGAGAGATCCGCCAGCTCCAGTACCGGACTACCGACGCCAATCCACTCCCCCACCTTGCTCTCCACCAGAATCACCACACCATCTGCCGGGGCCACCAGCTTGCACCCATCCAACGCAACCCGAGCAGTCTTCAGACCCACTTGGGCCTCTTTGATGCTGGCTTCGGATTGCTTGATGGCAAAGCTACTCTCCTTGACCGATGCCTCGGCCATAAACACCTCAAAGTCAGCCTCTTCCACCGCCATATCGGAGACAATGCTGCGCTTTTTCAGTCGGGCGGTCTTATCGCGACTATGCACCGCCTGCTTCAATTTAAGCCGGGAACCCTCCATGGCTGCCTGCGCCTTAGCCAGCCCCGCTTCGGCAGAGATCACGGCCAGTTCGGCCTTATCAACGGCGATCCTCTTTTCGGTATCATCGATGGTGGCGATGACATCGCCCTTCTTCGCCTCATCCCCCTCCCAGGGCAGAGAAGTGATGGCACCCGTCTGGGAAAATCCCAATTTGGCCTGACGAACCGGCATCACCACACCGCGCAACAGATGGGCCTGGGCCTCGGAAAACCCCCCCTTCCCTCCTGCCACGGCCTCATGAGCGCTCCAGAGACCAACGACGCCCAGCAGCAGCACCGCGCCCATCCAAACCACCAACCCCCGACTCCCAATCACGCTCACCACTCCGCCCATCATCAAACCACCTCTTATCCGCATCGCCACGCCGTTTCCATACTCCACTTTCGACCACGCGCCTTATACCTCATCAGATCCACAAATCCATCCGGAAAATCCTCCGAATGGGGCGCAGAATATGCTCCCAAAAGGGACGCTCTTCGCCAAAAATCTTCACCTCGCCGGTCAAATCCAGCGCCGGAGCCTGTTCACCCTCCGGTGTATTCATTCGAATACGCACCTGAAACAGGCGGTGCGGACCATCCGTCTTGGCCACCGGGGTTACACGGTGCACATAGGCATCGTAGATCCGATGGGGAAATCCAGCCAACCGGACCCGCGCCTTCTGTCCCTCTTTGACCAACGATAGATCAGACTGCTCCAGAATCACCGTCACATCGCGATAACGGGCCGGAATCAGCGTCACGACGGTCTCACCAGCATTGTAAAACCGGCCATCGATATTCACAGGGGGGGGACCGTCTACCTTCCACAGCCCTTCGGGAACCATCACCTCAAGCCGACCAATGCGACGCTTTAAAGCAACAATTTTCTCATCCACAGTCGCCAGTTGAATGTTGGTACGGCGCTGAGCCGATCGATCCCCATCGGTGAGGGCCATTTTGTAGTCCAGCCGCATGCCGTCCCGTTGGGACTCCAACCGGCTCAACTCCACCGCCATATCCGGGGAGTGAACCCGAAACAGCAACTCACCTGGCTTGCCGATCAGCGTGCGGTCGTTCCGATAGCCGATATAGTCGACAAAACCAGCCTCGGTGAGATGCATCTCTTTGACGTCCGCCTCCACCGTGCCATCCGTGGTCACCGTTACTCGAGGATTCCAGACAAACAGCGACACCACAAAAATCGCCAGCAGTACCCCGACGACCATTTTGCGCTCTTTGGTACCCAGAACGGTCTCTTTGATCCATGTCTTCATTGAGTCGGCCCACGATCCAGTCATCATGTGGGTAAATTTGGCCACAACGGCCAAATAGGCAATCACCCCCCAGGTTCCCAACGCCTCCGCCACCACGTCATGCATCATAATGGCCATGCCGCCCAGCATGATGGTGAGATAAACCACCGTCAGCCCGCCATAGGTGAAGTAGATGCGCGCTTCACGACGGGTAGGACGCAGCGGGGCCTCCTCCTCCATACGGAAGACCTTTACCTTGAGCAGGTAGGAGAACCAGCTAATGGCATTCTCACGCAGATTGGGAACCTGCAGCACATCGCTCAGTATGTAGTACCCGTCAAATTTCATCAGCGGGTTGAGATTCATAAACAGCGACGCCGCTGTGGCAATCAACATCAAAATAAAACTGATCATCCCCAACGGATGGGTGGCATCCACAATCAGCCATGGTCTGGTACCGTAAAGCGGCGGAAAAGGGTAATGCCGAGGCACAAAATCAGATTGGTCAGATGTTTTTAAAGGGAGAGGG
>JADFWT010000029.1 GCA_015233785.1 Magnetococcales bacterium | reverse complement strand
ACGTTGCTGCTCTGTTCCGATGGTCTCTCCGGCATGATTCCAGACGGCACCATAGTCTCCAAACCCATGGAAGATCTCTACCCCTTCCTGGATCGTGAGGAATTTTTGGAGAACATGGTGGTGGAGCCGGTGGAGATTCTCAACAAGAAGCCCTAGCAGAACCCAACTATGAGTCACACAAACCGCCCCCCCGTCGCCCCCCCCCGCAATCCGCCTGATCCACTGGAGACCTTTGCTCTGATTCCCGATCCTGAACAGGATCAGGTGGCGGTAGCACTCTGGCACATGAGCGCCGGATTGACCGTGATGGCCGCCGATGGGCCGCTAACCTTGCTGGCCGATGTAGAACGCGGACACCGCTTTGCCTTGCGAGATCTGCCGGAAGGTACCCCGGTGGTCCAGTATGGTCACCCCTTTGGCCGCTCCAAGGGGATACAGCGCGGTGAGCCGGTCAATGCCAACAACGTCGCAGAATCACTGCCGGAGTGCGCTCTAGAACCCTTTATCCCCCCACCTCCCACCCGATTGGATCCCACCCTAGAAGCGCTTACCTTTGACGGCTATCTGCGCCCAGATGGACGGGCGGGCACCCGCAATCACTATCTAGTGATCCCCACCTCCATGTGCGCCAGCGATACCGCCCGACTGGTCGTAGAGACCATGACCGCTCTGGGGCCGCTTATCAAGGGGGTGGACAGCATCGCCGCCGCCGCCCATACCGAGGGGTGCGGATGCGCTGCCAATCAGCAGATTGATCGGGTGCTGCGCATTCTGGTTGCTTACGCCGTACACCCCAATGTCGGGGGGTGTCTGGTGATGGATCTGGGGTGTGAGCAGACCAACTACGAGGCGATTAATCCACGCCTTCGGGATCTGGCAGCACGCTCCGGTCGTCCGGTGGATTGGGTCACCATTCAACGGGCCGGTGGCGTGCGCAAGGCCATTGATGAGGCCGTTGGCATCATTCGTGAACGGCTGCCCCAGGTGGCCACTGTGCAGCGGCAACCACGGCCTATCTCTGAGCTGGTGATCGGCACAGAGTGTGGGGCCTCAGACGGTTTCTCCGGAATCTCAGCCAACCCAGTCATTGGCCGGGCAGTGGATCGGTTGGTGCATGGTGGCGGGCGGGCGATTCTTTCGGAGATCCCTGAGATGGTGGGGGTGTTCGGCATGCTTAAATCCCGCTTTCGCAGCCCCGAAACCGCTCAAGCCTTCCTAAATGCCATCGAATGGTATGAATCGCTTGGCCAAAAGTTGGGCGTCTCTCTGGCTGATAATCTTGTGCCAAAAAATGCCGAGGGCGGGCTAATCAACCGTTATATAAAAAGCCTGGGAGCCGTAATGAAGGGGGGCTCTACCCCCATTGAAGACGTGGTAGATTACGGGGCCCCCCTGACCTGTGACGGCCTCTCGGTGATGCAAGGACCGGGCGGCGACCCCGAGTCTGTAACTGGGCTGGTAGCCTCCGGCGCTACGCTGGTACTCTTCTCTACCGGCAAAGGGGCCATCAGCGGTAATATCATCTGCCCGGTCATCAAGGTCTCTTCAAACAGCGAGCTGGCCCGCACCATGCCCGAAGATATCGATTTTGATGCCGGGCGCATTTTAGATGGTGCCTCTCTGGACGCACTCGGTGAGCTGCTGTTCCGACAAGCCTTGGAGGTGGCCTCCGGCACCCAGACATGGACCGAGCAGTGGCGTCAAAGGCAGTTTCAGATCTGGACCGCAGGCAAGCTGGCTCTTTAGCCCCTTGTCCGCCCATTGCCATACCTAGCCGTACCCTTTATTTCTCCCCAGTACCGATTCCAGGAAACCAGCTGCGAAATGCAGCGTCTAAAGGGATAGCTGTCCCATCCGTTACCTACCTAGGTTTGGCTCCATGGAGGAAGGGTATGAAAAGCATCGCCGCCTTCATCGACTTCTCAGAGATCAGCAAGCATGTTATTGAACAAGCCGCTGCTATTGCGCGGCGCTTCTATGCGGATCTCCATATTATTCATATCGCCGCACCCGATCCGGCCTTTGTCAGCCATAGGGGCGGGCATCATCATGAACGCGACTGGAGGGCGCTGAATCTTCACAAAGAGCATCAAATGCTCCACGACACCGCCGTAATACTTAGCGGTGAAGGGCTTTCGGTAACACCGGTACTGATTCAAGGAGATACGGTGGATAAGATTATGGAGGAGTCACAGCGACTGCATGCCGACCTGCTTGTACTTGGATCCCATGGACACGGGGCACTCTATAATCTGGTTATGGGCAGTGTCTGCGAGGAAGTTCTGCACCGATGCAGCCGGCCCATGCTACTCATTCCTCCCGTCAAGCGCACCTGATCGCGCGCGTCCTGTCGTGGCGCCATGTTCAGAAGGAGCCCCACTGCGTACTTTCAAAAGAGAACCAGTATTTTTTCCGTAAACCTTGCCCAGGGATCTGCCGATAAGATAAGACCGGAGTTAATAGATCTCCCACCCGCGCGTGAAAGAGCACCAACATGGAAGAGTATGACATCGGCTATCCTCATTCGAAGCAGAAGCGCATCCTGCCGCACAATTTTCGCACCATTCATAACCGGATGGCCGCGTTCAAGTTGGATGCCACCTACTACGACGGTCAACGTGAGAACGGTTACGGCGGCTTTCAGTACGATGGTCGCTGGCAGGAGATTATCCCCTCTATTGCCAAACGCTACGGCCTGACTGCCGACTCCAGAGTGCTGGAGGTGGGGTGTAAAAAAGGTTTCTTTCTCCATGACATGCAAGCATGCATCCCCGGCATCACCGTAGCAGGCGTGGAGAACCACCCCTATCCCCTGAAACAGGCCATGCCTTCGGTAAAACCTTTCATGCAACAGGCTGATTACGAAAAGCTCCCCTATCCCGACAACCATTTTGATTTTGTGTTGGGGTTCGCCTCCATCTATATGCTGCATTTGGGCGGAGTGGTGCAGGCACTGCGGGAGATTCAGCGGGTGTGTCGGGGGGGGTCCTACGTCACCTTAGGAGCCTACCACTCTCAAGAGGGTAAAGAGCTGTTTCTGGACTGGACCCTAATAGGGACCACAGTGCTCCATGTAGATGAGTGGCAAGCTGTCTTTAAGGAAGCCGACTACCAGGGTGACTACTTTTTCACCACCGCCGAGTCCCTTTACCTGCACCGAGCATGAACCAGTCAAGCCAAGCCATCTAACCATGGGAGATGCTCCAATATGGGCCTGCTCTACACCAATATGAAGATGTTCCACTTCAAGGAGAAACTAGACACACTGCCTGCCGCCAGCAATGAGATTCAAGCCCCTCTTCATGTTCGCATCAAGCCCACCAATGCTTGCGCCCATGACTGCTGGTACTGCGCCTATCGCAAGGAGAATATTCAACTGGGCAAGGATATGGAAAAAAGGGGGCGCATTCCCGAAGAGAAGATGATGGAGATCATTGAGGATTTTTCAGAAATTGGCGTGCGGGCCGTCACCTTCAGCGGCGGGGGTGATCCATTTTATTATCCCCCTCTACCCCAATCACTGGAAAAGTTAGCCGAAGCAGATATTCGCTTTGCTGCCCTCACCAATGGGGCCCGGTTGGATGGTCGTCTGGCTGAACTGTTCGCCGCTTACGGCAGCTGGATTCGTATCTCGCTGGACGGCTGGGATCGGAATAGTTATGCCCAGTATCGCAACATCTCGCCCACCGAGTACGACCGCATGTGGAATAATATGGCCCAATTCAAAAAGATGAACACCGGCTGTCTACTAGGGGTGGTCATTGTCATCGATCAGAAAAATGCCCCCCATGTTTACGATATGGTCCGTGCCCTGCACGATATTGGCGTCAATAGCGTCAAGCTTTCACCATGCATCATTAGCAACGACCAGCAGAAGAGCATCGACTACCAATCCAGTTGCGCGGATGCCGTGACAGAACAGATTGAACGAGCCATCAATGATTTCCACAGCGACCAGTTCCAGATCTCCAACGGCTACCGGTTGCAACTTCAGACCTTTCATAAGGCATACCACTGGTGCCCCTATGTCCAGATCAACCCTGTGATCGGTGCAGATCTCAACGTCTACACCTGCCACGACAAAGCTTACAACATCGAACAGGGGCTTCTATTCTCCATGCAGAAACAACGCTTTATAAGGGGCTGGTTTGCTGACAAGAAGACTTTCATGCAGGTGGATCCCAGCCATGATTGCAATCACCACTGTCTTGTAGACGGGAAAAACAGCATGATTCTGGAGTATCTGGATGTCGACCAAGAGCACTCAGTATTTGTCTGATAGCCCTCTTCTCACCAACCTATAGCAATTCATTGGTAAACGCATGCGAATTCTGATCACCGGAGCATCTCAAGGTCTTGGCGAAGTGTGCGCAAAGGCGCTCTCTCAGGATGGGATCACATTGGTCCTTATGGCCCGAAATGTGGCCAGTCTCCACGAGACCAAGAACGGGTGCCTCAACCCGGAACAACATGCCATTGTACCAGCAGACCTTCTAGAGCTCTCCACAATCGAACCAGCCATGAAGCTTGCACTGGCGCACGCTGATGGGCTGGATGCAGTCATTCACTGCGCGGGTGGCGGGCTAGGCATGCATGAGCCGCTACTTACTGGCGATGCGCTCGGAAAGCTGTTGACCCTTAACCTGCTGGCCTGCGCCGAAATCAACCGTCTAGCGGCTCCAGGCATGAAAAAACGCGGCAAGGGCTATCTGGTGCATGTAGGATCCGTCGCCGCAGCAGAGGCCATCGCCTCCGTAGGTTACGGCACATCAAAGGCGGCGCTGGGCGCTTATGTACGCACCCTAGGCAATGAGATGGCTCGCCATGGGGTGGTGGTTACCGGCATCCATCCGGGGGGGTTTCATGCCCCCGGCAATGCCATGGACCGCCTACGCGACAACCGGCCAGATGTCTACGAAGAGTTCCTCGCCAACCGACTACCAAGGCAGTTCATGGGCAATGCTGCTGAACTTATGCCCTTGATCAAGCTACTGATATCCGATGGTGCTTCTATGATGGGCGGCTCCATGATTCCCATCGATGCCGGTGAGGGAAAGGCGTTTTCCACTTCATGAACACCCCGATTCACAGAGTAGATCCCAACTTATGGCAACATGCCGCTCGCTTGCGCCGCAGGTACTCACCTTCAAAGCGGCTACTGCTGGTGCAAGCTCCTCAGTTCCTTTTTGAAAACATCAACCTGGATGTAATACGCAACCAGGGTTATTACGCTTTTCCACCGACTGGGCTTCAGTGGTTAGCAGAGTCACTGCAAGGACGTGGATTCGAGATTGAGATCTACGACCTTAACCACCATCTACTTGAACAGATCAATCAAGACCATCTCTTCGATCCGGCCGACTGGCTTTCACTGTTGGACCACCGACTCGAACAGTTTGAACCTTCCTTGGTAGGGATCACCTGCCTCAGTGTATCTACCGACCTTTTCGGCACCTATCACCCCCTCACCGCCATGCTGCGCCATATTAGCGACAAACAGCGTTATATTACACTGGCGGGTGGCTGTACCGCATCCAATGAAGCCTCTTCCTACCTCCATCACAAACTGGTGCACTATATTGTCGAGGGAGAGGGAGAGCGCTGCATCCAGAGCCTGATGGATGCCCTGTTTAACGAGCAGGATGGGCACACTCCTACGCAGGGCATTCACTTCCTGGATGGTGAAGATCTGCAATCTTCTACAGGCCGTGCGCAAAGTGTGGTACCTCAAGGCAATTTAGTGGCTACGTATTCTCAAATTCCAGTTGAGAGCTACCATCGCGTAGGGAGCCTAAACCCTTATTCTCGCATGCGTGGACGCGATGTTGTTTATGGTGTGGTCCATCTCAATCGTGGCTGCCGGGCTAACTGTAAGTTTTGCGGGGTTCGCGCCTTCATGGGTGAGGGCATTCGCACCCATCCAGATCGTGATCTTCGTGCCGAGGTACGCTATCTTGTAGAGGAACGCGGTGTGCGACATCTTGAGGTGCTTGATGATGATTTTCTCTTCGATCTTAAGGCCGTTACAAGTCTGTTGGAGGAGTTGGCCAGTCTAAAAAATAAAGGCTACAATCTTAGTTGGGCGGCCAATAACGGCCTGATTGCTGCCTCGATCACGCCTGAATTGCTTGAGCTGATGCGGGCTTCCGGCTGCATTGGATTTAAGATTGGCATTGAATCCGGCAACGGAGACAAACTCAAGGAGATGCGCAAACCTGGATCCCCAACCGTGTTTCAGCGGGTGGCAGACCAACTCAAGCGCTACCCTGAATTTTTTGTAGGAGGCAGCTACATTATCGGCCTATTCGGCAAGGAGAGCTTTGGCGAGATACTGGACACCTTCCTGCTGGCCCAAAAACTTCAACTGGACTGGGCGGCCTTTTCTCTTTTTCAATACACCAGCAGCGCCAATAATCTGGCTGAGAATATGAAGGCCGACGTAAGAGCTGCCACCGATTTTATGCCGGCCAAAGACAGTGCAAGCCGCACCATCCAGGAAGATCCTAGCATCCCACTAGGGCCAGAAGTGTTTCTGCTTCCAAAAGAGAAGATTCCCAGCCGGGAACAACTGCGAAATATCTGGATGACCTTCAACATGTACAGCAACTACATTGGCCATCCCAGCCTGCGGCGCGGTAGAGACTGTAGCACCCTTAGCGCTTGGCTTGAGTCAATCCTACATACATATCCATCCAACCCCTACATCCATCTGTTCAGCGGACTCTGTCATCTGATACTAGGGCAGAAAAAACAGGCGGCCGCCCGTTTTGAACGCAGCAGAGCCCTGGTGGCCGCACATGAACCCATGTGGTCCTACCGCTTTGCTCGCTTCGGGCTCGACCAGCTGCTGGAACCAACTCCTCCACGCAACCCAGATGATGTCTACGATCGCCTGGAAGCCATTTCACAGCGCTACACCCTCCACTTTACAGCATCATGACCATCCCTGATCCGGCGCATATTCACCCTTCGGTGATCGTACTCCCATATCAAAATGGACGCATTTTAATGCAACTCAGGGATGATCGATCCGACATTGTCTACCCGGACTGCTGGGGCTATTTTGGCGGCGGTATGGAACAAGGAGAGGCCACCACCGACACCGCCTTCCGGGAGCTACAAGAGGAGCTTGGCTGGAAACCGGATCGCCTCACCTATCTATCTGAGGATCTACTGACTATCCCTGGCTGGGTACGGCTCACTAGTTATGCAACCCCATTGACCGTAGAACTGGCGTCACTGGTTCTAACCGAGGGGGTAGATTTGGGGCTCTTTACCTTGGCAGAAATTAAACAGGGACAACTCTTCTCAAAACGTACCCATCGAGAGCACCCAGTTATTCCACATCCATTTATGCTCACATTGGCCCATCGACTTAGAGCCTCTCTAGATAGTCAGGTGGGACCATCATCCTCCTAAAGCAACCTAGGCCCCCTGACGAAGCACTTCGGGTAGCGCAAAGTGCACATCCTCTTCGCTTACCGATAGAAGATCCACCGCACTGACACGACTTCCTAAAAATGCCATTAATTCATCCAGCAACACCTCAGGAGCTGATGCCCCCGCTGTGATCCCCAACGTCTCCACCTTCTCCAGCCAATCAAGCTTCACATCCTGGGCTGATTCAATCAACTTCGCCACGGTACCAGCCCGTTCGGCCACCTCTCGCAAGCGATTTGAGTTGCTGCTATTCGGTGCCCCCAATACCAGTACCAGATCACACTGTTCGGCCAGCGCCTTCACAGCATTCTGCCTGTTCTGGGTAGCATAGCAGATATCTTCTTTGGCCTGAGCCTCCACATCTGGAAACCGCGCTCTCAGAGCCTGCACTGTTTCGGCCGTCTCATCTACCGACAGGGTGGTCTGAGTGATATAGGCCGTACCACGGTGGTCCTTCTTAGGCAGATCATACACCTCGCCTGCATTGGAGATCACCTCCATGGCGCCGTCCGGCAAATGCCCCACTGTGCCCACCACCTCGGGGTGACCTTTGTGACCGATTAGAATCACACGGTTCCCCAGGGCATAGTGACGCTCGGCTTCTCGATGCACCTTGGCCACCAAGGGACAGGTAGCATCTAGAACCCGCAAGGGTCTTTTATTTCCTGCATCTTGCACCGCCTTAGAGACACCATGCGCAGAAAAAATGACCGTCGCGTCGTCAGGCACATCATCCAACTCATCCACAAATACGGCACCTTTCTGGCGCAAGTCCTCAACCACGCGTCGATTATGAACAATCTCATGACGTACATAGATAGGCCGGCCAAAGGTCTCCAGTGCCTTCTCAACAATGGCAATCGCCCGATGAACACCAGCGCAAAAGCCCCTTGGAGAGGCCAGCAATACCCGCATGATTTACTCCTCCAGACAAGTTGGCCGTCCGGCCATCGAGGCACGGATTGCAGCCCTAAAGGGGGATGACAGATGGGATAATCTCAGCATCAGAGTGGCACGCCGTTGGGGCTGCGCCGGCCCCTCCTCCACGCTATAACGCAAATGACCCGACTCCTGAAGCTGTCTGAGTGGGGTCTCAATACGCGCCAATGCGCCGCGCCCAATAGGGCACGCTACCTGGTCACGCTCCAGCGACAACCGCTCCAGGCTTTGCCATAAAAAACTGGGAACACAGGTCTTGTTGCGAAGATGCCGCACAGCTTCTGCATCAACCATGGACCACTGTGGTGTCATATGCTGAGAGAGCCCACCAAATCCAAGGCATTCACGATGCCCTGTTGCTTAAGATAGTTGGCCATACCTTCGGCGATCTCCTGACCAATATGTGGATTTTTAAATAATGCGGTCCCAACACCTATGGCGGATGAACCCACTACCATGAACTCAAGAGCGTCTTCCGTCGAGGAGATCCCCCCCTGTCCAAGAATCTGTACGCCTTGTGGTCCCACTTCTCGAAAGACCTGCCACACCTTAAGCAGCGCAACCGGCTTAATAGCAGGCCCGGAGAGCCCGCCCTGAATATTGCCTAAAATCGGCTTACGGGAGGGTAGATGAATCGCCATACCCATCAGGGTGTTGATCACTGAAAGCGCATCACTTCCCGCCTCTATCGTGACTCGGGCGACCTGGGTGATGTCGGTGACGTTAGGCGATAGCTTGGTAATTACCGGCTTGCGGGTACTGCGACGCACGGCCGCCACCACTTTGGCCGCCACCTGAGCATCGGCACCAAAGGCCGCACCACCCTCTTTGACATTGGGGCATGAGATGTTGATCTCAATTCCGTCCACCGGGCTGTTATCAAAAATACTCGCTACTTCTCCATACTCCTGCACTGTGGAACCGGAGATATTGGCAATGAGCTTGAATGGAGGGTTCTGCTGCATAAGTCTGGGCAGAATCTCATCCACTACCTGCCGTGCACCGGGATTTTGCAGTCCAATGGCGTTGAGCATGCCGCCTGGAGTCTCCGCCAATCGGTGGGGCGGGTTGCCCCTGCGTGGTGTAAGTGTGGTCCCTTTCAGACAGATGGCACCAATGGCCTCGGCATCAAAGCCGTCCAGGTTTAGCAACTCCTCGCCAAACCCCACGCAACCGGAGAGTAGGACCACGGGGGTCCGCAGAGGAATTCCTGCAAAATCAACTGAGAGTGATGGCTCATCCATAACAATTGACGAAATGTGATTGGGAAAAGTCTTAACAGGGAGGCGCGACCTAACCTCCTCAACGAGGCCAGGGACCGCGCCCCAAACATAAACTACTCGGCGCGCCAGTCAGGATAGGACACGCCCTCTCTGTTCAGAATTGCCGTAACCTCTGTCTCAATGGCGACCAGCGATACCTCGCTCTGGGCCTCCACCCGACAGACCAGGGCAGGCTGAGTATTGGAGACTCGCAGCAACCACCAACCATCGGCCTTCTTAACCCGCACGCCGTCAATGTCGGAAAACGCCTCGCCGGCATCCTTCTGGGCCTGAAGTACGCGCTCCATAACCTGGAACTTGATCTCATCCGGGCACTCAATGCGAAGCTCCGGCGTGGCAAACACCTCCGGCAGATCCAGCAACCGCTCCGACATGGGGCTATCCTCCGCCGCCAACACCGACATCAGCCGCACGGCGGCATAGAGCGCATCGTCATACCCATAGTAACGGTCTGCAAAGAAGAGATGACCACTCATCTCGCCACCCAGGGGTGCCTTGGTCTCACGCATTTTTGACTTCACTAACGAGTGCCCGGTTTTCCACATCAGCGGTGTCCCGCCAGCCTGTTCTATGGCGTCAAACAGCACCTGAGAACACTTCACATCGCCAATGATGGTGGCTCCCGGCCTCTCCTTGAGCAGGTCACGACCAAATAGAATCATCAGTCGGTCCCCCCAAATGATCTCACCCTTTTCATCTAGCGCGCCAATACGGTCGCCGTCGCCATCAAAGGCGATACCCAGATCTGCCCCAGTTTCCAGAACGCGCTTCTTAAGATCTTTCAAATATTTTGGAATGGTGGGATCGGGATGATGGTTTGGAAATGTACCATCCACCTCTGCATACATCACCTCGGACTCTACATGCTCTGTAAGCCGCTGCATCATGCCGGGAGCCGCCGCCCCACCTGCACCGTTGCCGCAATCCAGAATAACCTTAATGGGCCGTCCGGGACGAAAATCCCGCGTGATGCGGTCCAGGTAGATCTCCATGATATTTTCACGCCGGGCACTGGCAGAGTGCGCTTCCAATCTTCCTTGCAGCATGCGGTCCTTAAGCGCCTGAATTTCGGCCCCGTAAACCGGCTTACCGTCCTTGACCATCTTCAAGCCGTTGTACTCTGGCGGGTTGTGGCTGCCGGTGACCATGATGCCTGCATTGGCATCAAAGTGGTGTACCGCAAAATAGAGCATGGGGGTTGGTCCCATACCCACATCCACCACAGAGGCCCCGCCCTTGTTAAGCCCCTCAATCAACGCCGCTGAAAGCCGGGGGGATGACGCCCGCCCATCACGGCCCACAGCCACTGTGGGCGTCTTTATACCCAGGCTCTCCCGGACATGACAGGCAAATGCCTGTCCTAATGTACGGGCAAACTCTTCGGTCAGATCCTCATCGACCACGCCCCGGATGTCGTATTCACGAAAACTGTGCGGATTAATCCCATTCATAGCCTTACCGTCCTACACCTGTGTAACGGAACCCAGCCTTTTTCATGACATCGGGTTCGTAAATGTTTCGAAAATCACAAAATACGTAGCGACCATCTTCCCTGGAGCGCATGGCCTGTTTAACGCGCTTTAGATTCATAAATCGGAACTGATTCCACTCGGTCAGAATCACCAAAGCATCCACCTCCTCACACGCCTCGTAGGCCGATTCGACAAAGGTCACCTCCTCCAGCATTCTGGTGGCGGCCTCCATACCCTCGGGATCGTAGGCAATCACCTCGGCGCCCATCTTCTGTAAAGAAGGAATAATGGTGAGAGAGGGCGCGTCACGCATATCGTCGGTGTTGGGCTTGAACGTAAGGCCTAACACGCCAATACGCATCCCTTCCACGCTGCCACCCAAGGCCGCTTCAATCTTATCCACCATACGCAGTTTCTGGGCATCGTTTGCCTCCAGCACCGCCTCTACCAGCGTAACAGGCTCATGGTTTTCACGCGCCGTTCGGGCCAGCGCCTGGGTATCCTTGGGAAAGCAGGAACCCCCGTAACCGGGACCTGGATGGAGAAATTTACGTCCGATACGGTTATCAAGCCCCATACCGCGCACCACATCGTGGACATCGGCCCCCACCGCTTCGCAGAGATTGGCAATCTGGTTGGCAAAGGTGATCTTGACCGCCAGAAAGGCGTTGGCGGCATACTTGGTCAATTCGGCTGCGGGGATTGAGGTGACCAGCACGGGGGCTTCAATCAGATAGAGCGGTCGATACAGCTCCTTCATGCGCTTTATGGCCCGCTTGGCGTGCGCTCCAATCACGACCCGATTTGGGCGCATAAAATCCTCAATGGCCGATCCTTCCCGAAGAAACTCTGGATTGGAGGCCATATCGAATTCGGCATCGGGATTTTTCGCAAGAATGCGCTTGCGGACCTGCTCACCGGTACCCACCGGCACAGTGGATTTGGTCACCACCACCGTATAGCCGCGCATGGCCTCGGCAATCTCATCGGCAGCTGAGAAGACATAATCAAGATTGGCGGAGCCATCCTCCTGCTCGGGGGTACCGACAGCGATGAACACCACATCAGCATCCTCCACGGCATCTTTCAGATCGGTGGTAAAGTGCAACCGTCCCGCCTTGCGGTTATTGGCCACCAACCGATCCAATCCCGGCTCAAAGATGGGAATCTCACCGGCCAGAAGCTTGTCGATCTTGCTTCTATCCTTGTCCACACAGGTGACATCCACCCCAAACTCGGAAAAACAGGCCCCGGATACCAACCCTACGTATCCCGTGCCGATCATGGTCACCTGCATGCCCATCCCATATCCTCCCTCGACGACGACGATCCATCAGCATGGACCCAATGGGTCCGTGAATGACGTCACCTCTCTCCCCATCGCCATTGTCACTTAGGTATTACACCCTGTGTGCTGTCAGGCACTCCAACCAGGAAGCTGCTGTTTAATAAAGGGCAGCAGCCGCTGACGAATTTCTGTTTGCTCCATTGCCAGTGCCAGATTGGCCATCTGATAGCCGGTCTTGTCGCCACAGTCAAAGCGCTGACCCTTGAAACGGTAGCCATATATGGACTGCTCCTTCAGCAATTGAGCCATGGCATCGGTGAGCTGAATCTCACCCCCTGCCCCGGCTCCCTGCCTACCAAGCAGATCGAAGATGCGCGGGGTGAGTACATACCGCCCAATCACCGCCAAATTGGATGGCGCAGTACCGGCTGGTGGCTTCTCCACCAACCCCTTGGCCTGTATTGAGTCGCCATCCTCCCCCATGGGATCCACCACGCCATACTTGTCCGACTGGTTGGGATCCACCTCCATGACGGCAATAATCGATGACGAAAGCCGCTCAAACTCATCCACCATCTGCTTCAGCACTGGTGTGGTTTCGGCCCCGGATGCATCGCGATTCCACATCATGTCATCCGGCAGCAAAATGGCAAACGGCTCATTCCCTACCAGCTCCCGAGCACACCACACCGCATGGCCAAGACCACGAGGATTGTCTTGGCGCACCATGGAGATATCCCCCACACGCGAGGAGGCGTTCTCCACCGCTTGCAGCAGCTTGTCCTTACCCTTCTCACGCAGAGAGCGTTCCAGCTCCGGGGCGCGGTCAAAGTGGTCCGCCATGGCGTCTTTGCCGCGACTGGAGACAAAAATCACCTGCTCAATGCCTGCCGCCCAAGCCTCCTCCACGGCGTATTGAATCAAAGGCCGATCCACCACCGGAAGCATCTCCTTGGGAACCGCCTTGGTGGCAGGTAGAAATCGGGTGCCCATTCCGGCCACCGGCAATACCGCTTTGCGAACCTTCACGACCTACTCCCTATTAATGTCTTACTACACCCAACTCAGCAAAAGGCGCGCCCCCATCCGGCGACCCTTACCTACCCCAACCACGCCCGAACGCCAAGCACGCAAAACCGTCACCGATGTTTGACGTCGGCGACGGCTCTAAACTGACTGGCGTCCTTCGCGAACTAGTTGTCTTTCGCGCCTTGATTCACCCAATCCCGGAGAATTTTGATCTCGCACGGGGTGAGACGCTTACGGTTGTGCGGCATGCGAATGCCGGCACGCCCTTCCACCAGTACGTTCAGATTGCTGACCATGGCATTACCCGGCTGAACGATGGAACCGTGACGGGTGCCTTTCATCAGCCCTGCATAGCTGGTGAGATCCAAACCACTGGCCTCATAGCCATCCTTGCCCGGCTCATGACAGGCCATACAACGCACCTGAAACACCGGCATCACATCTTCCATGAAGCTCATCTTGCCCATGTTAGCTTCTGCCGTTGCATCGCCAGCTCCCAAAAAACAAGCTGCAACACCCGCCAGCAACCAACCGGCGCGAACTCCAAAATGCTTACGCATATCATCTCCTTCGTGACTATTCCAAACCGCCATTCGACGGCCCGTTTTCGGGCGTCAGAGGCTATTGTACGACATGAACCGCGCCCACGGGCGAAAAATCGCCACGCCATCTGGCGTCACCGTTCGCCCAATGTTAGGCTCCCGCTAATTGGCATCCTGCACGGCTTTCCGCCATACAGGGTATCCAGTTTCATGAAAGTTTGTCTAGATTCCCGAGAGGTTCCTTGATGAAGAAAGGCTACTTTGGGCCGTTTGGCGGCTCCTTCATCCCCGAAGTATTGCGGGAAACTTTCCGCCAATTGACCCTCGCTTACGAAGAGGCTCGGGCTGATCCTGCCTTCTGGCAAGCATATCTCCGCATGATGGAAAACTACTCGGGACGCCCGACACCCCTTACGTTTGCAGAGAATCTGAGCCGGGAATTCGACGGGCGGCGGGTCTATATCAAACGCGAAGATCTCAACCAGACCGGCGCTCACAAGGCCAACAATGTCATGGGCCAAGGGCTGCTGGTTAAGCGTATGGGAAAAAAACGCGTCATTGCCGAAACCGGTGCCGGTCAGCACGGCATGGCCACCGCCACCATGGCCGCTCGATTGGGTTTGGAGTGCGTGGTCTACATGGGAGCTGAAGATGTGGCTCGCCAGCGCCCTAATGTTTTCTGGATGGAGCAACTAGGGACCACCGTGGTCCCTGTAACCGCCGGCTCCCAGACCCTAAAAGACGCGATCAACGAGGCTATGCGCGACTGGGTAGCCTCCATGGATGATACCCATTATGTGCTGGGCACCGCATGTGGTGGCCACCCCTTCCCTGAGATGGTGGCCTGGTTTCAATCCATCATCGGCCTGGAAGCCAAAGGGCAGATTATGGCCCAAGAGGGGCGCCTGCCCGATAAGGTCTTTGCCTGCGTGGGCGGCGGCTCCAATGCCATGGGCATCTTCAGCGGCTTTTTGGAACACCCGGAAGTTGAATTGATAGGGGTCGAAGCCGGGGGTGAAGGGTTGCAAGGGGATCGCCACGCAGCACGCATCGCTTCAGGTCGGAGTGCTGTGGGCGTGACTCAAGGCATGAAAACCTACTTTCTGCAAGATGACGACGGCCAGATGAAAAGCACCCATTCGGTAGCTGCAGGGCTGGACTACGTTGGGGTTTCTCCCATACTGGCCGACCTACACCAGCAGGGGCGAGTACGCTTCGAAGCAGCCCTGGATACGGAAGTGGTGGCTGCACTGAAGCGACTCATGAAGAGCGAAGGGTTGATTGCGGCGCTGGAGTCAAGCCATGCCGTGGCCCAAGCCCTTAAGGAGCTGCCCGATATGGCCGATGACGCCTGCATCATCATCAACCTCTCCGGGCGGGGCGATAAGGATATCTTCACCGTTGCAGATGCGCTGGATGATCAGGCTTGGCGCGACTTCATCATGGAGAAAGCCGCTCAATATAAAGTCCGTCAATCAGGATAACCGGCCATGGCCAAATCATCGAATCAACTGGAAAAACAGATCCGCAAACGGCTGAAGAAGCGCACCAGGAAGTCCAAGACGCCCATTCTGCTGATGTCCCATATGGTGCTGGGGCACCCCTCTCTGGAGGAGAATGCCCAGGTGATCGACGCCATGGTCAAGGGCGGGGTGGATATCATGGAGTTGCAGATCCCCTTTACCGAACCCTATGCCGATGGCCCGGTGATCGCCGCTGCCAATCAGAAAGCCCTGGACGGCGGACTGCGCGTGGATCAAGCGCTGGAATTTCTGGCCAATACCACCCGCAAACACGCCATACCCTTCCTGGTGATGACCTACTGCAACATCATGTTGGCCCGAGGTATCAAACGGTTTGTCGATGAGGTGGCGGATCGTGGTGGCGTGGGGTTGATCATTCCCGACCTGCCCCTGGAAGAGGCCCAAGAGGCCATTGAAGCCTGCAACCGGCGCGGACTGGCGTGGGTGCAACTGATGACTCCCACCTGCCCGGATCAACGCCTTGCCGAGCTGGGCCAGGCCGCGAGCGGCTTCTGCTATGTGGTGGCACGCAAGGGAGTCACCGGCAAGCAGACCAGCTTTGGTGACGAACTGGATACCCTGCTGGCACGCTGCCGCAAGGCCACCACCTCCCCGTTGGCAGTGGGTTTCGGCGTCCGCTCGGCAGAAGATGTAGCATTTCTGGCCGGACGGGCCGATATCGCCGTGGTAGGTACCGCCAGCATCCAGATTCATGAACAGCACGGTGTGGCGGCTGTGGGTAAGTTCTTTGCCGGACTGCGCGATCTTGAAGGATGAACCCCAACACCAAGCACCATAAGAGCCTAGGCCCTGGGGTGTGATCGCCTACTTGTCAGCCGCTTTCCCTTCTTCACTGGCCGCCGCTGGCGACTCTTCGGCATCCTCGGGGAAATTCTTCTGTACCAACGCCTTGGCGCGGGCCTCAGCCTCCTTGCGGGCGGTGAGATACTCACTCTGCTTCTTCTGAATATCCAACATCACCTTGCCCATCACCCGCAGGGCACCAAACTTGCCCTTGATCCTAATCAGCTCCAGGCCGACAATGCCGCGCCCAGAGGGGCAGGCCGACAGATTGCGGTAGCCCCGCTCAATCTGATCCACATTGGTCTTCTTCGCCAGCCCCGACGCCAGAATACGCCCGGTCATGGTGTCTTTCTTGACAAAGCGGCAGGCCGATGCCAACAACTTGGCCCGCCCCTTCTGGTTGGCGCACTTCTGCGCCAGACGCGCCGCCACAATCTCTCCCGCCTCGGAGGTGTCCTGTACATACTTCTCCAGCAGCGATACCAGTGACGGCACATCCACCATGCCGCACAACCGAGTCACCAAAATAGCCGCCGCCTGGGGGTTATCCTGGGCGTTGCCCAGCGCCCGCACCATGGACTCCACCTTGGCCTCGCCACGGTTGACGATGCCGGTAGCCAGAATCACCATGCCGGGAGATTTGGAATCGATCAGCTTCAGACCGTCGAGCATCTGCTCAATATTGCCCTTACCGATCACCTCCATACACCAGATGATTTCGCAATCCGGCTGATCCGTGGGGGCCGACGCCACCGCGCGCAACACGTGATTGACCGTACCCTGGTCGGAGATACTCAGTGCCAGACTCTTCATGGCATCCGGGCTTATCAGTGCGTACTTGAGCGACTCAATCAGCGGGTTAACACCCTTCCGAGAGGTCATGCTGTGCACCAAGGCGTTGACCAACTCCTTGTCTTCCTTGACTTTCTTCAGCGCCTCCACCAGATGGAACGACTTGGTATCGCCATGCTTGAGAACCGCCGCCACCAACTGACGAATCTCCTTGGGATCCTCTACCTCCGCCAGCGCCTTGAGAATCTCCAGCAGCTTGCCGTTTTTCAACACCATCGCCACATCAATCAGCGACTCTTTGACACCGCTCTTTGGATTCGGGTCGTCCGCAGCCGCAGCCGCTGCTGCTGCCGCCTCTTCGGCTTGAGCCACCTCCGAGGCGACAAAGCGCTCATCAAGATTCTGAGCTGCCAAACTCCCTCCCTGATCTCCCAGGGCGTCCTGCAGGGTACTCTTGATCTTATCCAACTCTTCAGCAGAGTAGCGGTTACGTTGGTTATTGGGCTCGGCCTTCTTCGGCGGCATAACGGTGATCCCTTTCAGACTCGCGGGCCTATCCGGCCCCACAGGCGTGTTGGCTCCACCATCATTCGCACCCCGTGCGCGGAACACGTTTACCTGATGGCGGGAGACTATGGTAACCTATTCATGCCTTAGAAAACAAAATGACAATTTATGTACGCTGTTCTTTTTCCCCAATGGCCATTCCAGCGGTTCCGAACTCCACGGTCTGTCGGGTATAAAGGTGACCGGCACAAGGCCGAAAGAATCGACGGATTCAGACCCAATCATCATCAAGAAGGAAATGCTCCATGTCCGCTTCCAACACCCCACCCCTGGTTCTGGTGGACGACCTGGATGTTGAACGCAGCCAGATCTATATGAATAGCCGCTATCTGGCCGTAGACACCGAAACTCTGGGACTCAAAACCCTGAGGGACCGCCTATGCGTGGTGCAGATGTGTAATGAAGACGGCATCACCACGCTGGTACAAACCCGCAACTATCAGGCCCCCCTGCTTAAAAAGGTGCTGGAAGCGCCGGGTGTGACGAAAATATTTCATTTTGCCCGCTTCGATCTGGCCGCCCTCAAGCACTGGCTCCATGTGGACGTCAACCCGTCCTACTGCACCAAGATCGCCTCCCGCCTGATACGCACCTATACCGGTAGCCACGGCTTGAAAGATCTCACCCAAGAGTTGCTGGGCATTACTCTGGATAAACAGCAACAATCCTCCGATTGGGCCGCCGACACCCTCACCCCGGCACAGGTGGGGTATGCCGCCTCTGACGTCACCCACCTCATCGCCATCAAAGAGAGACTCGACGCCCTGTTAGAACGGGAGAACCGCGCCGTTCTGGCCGCCGATGTCATGGCCTGTCTGCCGGCTCGGGTGCGGCTGGATCTGGCGGGTTGGGAAGAGGAAGATATCTTCGCCCACCACTAAGCCCCATGCACCCCGAACCCCCTATCAAGGAGTCTCATGCCCATGGAGATGGCACAGAGTAACGCCCTGGTCACCGGTGCCGGGCACCGCTTGGGTGCCGCCATTGCCCTTGCCCTGGCCGAAGCCGGGGCCCCCGTGGCGATCCACTACGGGCGCTCCGATCAAGAGGCTGAAGCGGTGCGACAACAAATTTTGCAAAAAGGTGGCCAGGCGGTAACCCTCCAGGCGGATCTGGCCGACCCGAACGACGTGGATGGACTGATGGAGCGAGCCGCTGACGCGCTGGAAGGCACCGTTCGAACCCTGGTCAATAGCGCCGCCATCTTTCAGCCGGGCGGGGTGCGCGACACCACCCGGAAGAGCTGGTCCCGCCACCTGGCCATCAACCTCACCGCCCCCACACGACTGATGGGTGCCTTTGCCCGCCAGTTCGACCCCGGCCCCTCCCCCACCACCGAGCGTGCTCCCCATCCACCCCGGCTGGAGGGACGCATCATCAACATCATCGATCAACGCATCCGCCGCCCCCAGCCTGGCCATCTGGCCTACTCCACCGCCAAGGCCGGGCTTTGGCACGCTACCCAGGTGGCCGCCGCCGAACTGGCCCCCACCATTACGGTCAACGCCATCGGCCCCGGCCCAATTCTGCCCGCTCCAGGGGATCCCCGAGAAAAATTCGAAGCCATCGCCGCCGCCACCCCCATGCAACACCCCGGCTCCCCGAACGACATCACTGCCGCCCTGATGTTTCTGCTCTCCCAGACCTATATCACCGGGGAGATGCTCTGTGTCGATGGCGGCGAGCACCTCTGATACCCGCTCATCTCCAAAAAAAAAGTCGATTCACGTCGCCATTTATGGAACAGTGTGATGCACTGTTAAAAAGTGATCGGCCATAACAACCATCGGACCACTCCCCATGACCGACTCCCCAGCCTCAACCCCACTGTTGGATCGTATTGATATTGAAGATCTCCACCTGCGTTGCGTCATCGGCATCCAGGCGTGGGAACGAAAAGTGCGTCAGGATGTACGCATCAATATCGCCCTGTTCGCCGAGATTGCACAGGCGGGTCAGAGCGACAACATCGACGATACGGTGAACTACAAAAGCCTGTCCAAAAAAATCATCGCCATGACCGAAGCCTCCAGCTTTCAGTTGGTAGAGGCACTGGCCCAACGTATCGCCCAGATCACCCTGGACCAGGACCGCCGGGTCAAGCGGGTGCGGGTCAAGGTGGAGAAGCCCGGTGCGCTGCGCTTTGCACGCACCGTCGGCGTCACCATTGAGCGCCACGCCGCATCATGAGCGAACCGATCCTGATCGCTTTTGGGGCCAATATCGACCCCTTGGCCAATCTCATCGCCGGATTGACGCAACTGCATCAGGAGATGCCACTGGAGGCGATCTCCACCGTCTACCGCACAACACCTCTACGGCGCACCCCCACGGATCGGCAGGAGCCGGACTTTCTCAACGGTGCGGTGCTGACCCGACACCCTCAGGAGCCCGACGCCCTAAAAAAACGCCTGCGCCGCATCGAAGCCTCTCGCATGCGCAAACGCCAGACAGGAGATCCCGACGCCCCCCGCACCCTGGATCTGGATCTGGCCCTGATGGGCAATCGCGTCATGCGCCCCCCAGCGTCCATGACCCTCCCCGATCCAGATATTCTCAAACGCCCTTTTGTGGCCATCCCCCTGGCGGAGCTGGCCCCGAAGATGATCCACCCCGATGAGGGCACCACCCTGGCCGTCATCGCCGCCCGCTTCCAGCCCAACCCGGTCGAGATGGCCCCGGACAGAAAGGCGACCCAGGCCCTGCGCGCCATCCTCCGATAACAAACCATTTATCACGCAGCCACCAACCAAGAGGTGCAGAGATGCAGCCCCAGCAGAAGCAGCTTATGCTGCAAGAGATCATCAGCCACCTGAACAACAACCGCCTGAAAGAGGCGAGGACGCTCTGTATCTCTCTGCTCAAGGAGCAGCCGGATGCCCATGAGGTCTGGCAGATTCTGGCCACCATCGCCACCCGACAGGAGAACCATCGGGAGGCGGCCAAACATCTGGATCAGGCCATTCAGATCAACCCGAACATCCCCCAATACTTCAACCATTTGGGCAAGACATTCCGGGCAATTGGCGCCCCCGAACGAGCCGCCGCCTCCTACCGGAAAGCGCTGCAATTGGATCCCGCCTATGGCATGGCCTACCTCAATCTGGGCCAGTTGGCGCTGGATCTTCGAGCCTTTCGCGACGCCGCCACCACCCTGGAAGAAGCCGTCCGCCTGAAACCCAACAACCCCCGCGCCCGTCTCCTGCTGGCTACCGCGCTGCAACATCTGGGCGAAGCCGATAAGGTAGCCACCCTCTGTGATGCGCTGGTTGCATCAAGCCAGGATGCCGCCACCCTCTCCCAGGTGGCCAACCTGCTGGTAAGTGCCAACCGGCAGGAAAAGGCGCTGGAAGCGCTCCAGAAGGCGCGCATCGAAAGCCCGGACGACCCCTGGCTGACCATCATGGAGGCCCGTATCGCCAACGTGCAGAGTGACCGCCCCAAAGCCATCGCCCTGCTGGAAGGAATCCCCGCCGCCCACATGGATCTGCCCCAGCAGCGCCTCACCCATGGCGAACTGGGGCGACTCTATGACCGCGAAGGGGAGAGCCGCAAAGCCTACGATCACTTCCAACAGCAGGGGCACATCGGCAAGCGCATTGCCCAGCAACTGGGTATCGTGGAGAACAAAGCCATGATTCGCGCCCAAATTATGCGCCGGGAGGCCAACGCCGAGTGGCGGGATAGCTGGCTGCCCCACCCAGACCCCAAGATTGAAAAACCCCCCATATTTCTCGTGGGTTTTCCCCGCTCCGGCACCACCCTTCTGGGACAAATTCTCAACGCCCATCCAGAGCTGGAAGTGGTGGATGAACGCATCGGTATGGAGACCATCTCCACCCAGTTCGACAAGCAAGATGGTAGCTATCTGAAGGCGCTGGCTCGGGCCACACCCGCCGAAGTACACCAATTGCGAGAGATCTATGAAGGCTTCATGTGGCAAGAACAGGCTGGGGAGATCAGCTCGGGGCGTCGGCTGGTGGATAAAAATCCGCCCAATATTCTCTATATGCCAACCATCATGCGGCTCTACCCCAATGCCCGCTTTATTCTGGCACTGCGCCACCCCTGTGACGCCATTTTAAGCAGCTATATGCAGACCTTCGACCTCGGCGTCTCCCTGGCCCAACTCTATACTCTGGAAGAGAACGCCCAGTACTACCGCACCCTGATGGGACTCTGGCGACACTTTGCCCACCTCTTCTCGGTGTCGTTCCAGACCATTCGCTACGAGGCACTGATAGAAGATCTGGAAGGGGAGATGCGCAAGCTGCTGGAAGGGCTCGACATGGGGTGGTCGCCGGAGCTACTCAACTACCGCGAAAAAATCGCTCAAAGCGCCGGCGCCGTCCGCACACCCAGCGCCCAGGCGGTGCATCAGCCCCTCTACGGACACGCCGCCCAACGCTGGAAACGCTACGCTGACCAAATGGAACCGCTCCTACCTGGTCTGGAGAGGGATCTGAAAGCCTTTGGCTATGAGGTGTAAACGCCGCCTGGACGCGCCTTGGGAGTGAGAATTTGAACACGGTGTAGCGGTGTCAGGGGCCGCCGCCAACCGCAACACACCCTACGACCAGTTGGGATCCTGCTCGTATCCCAGGCTCACCAGAGAGCGGCCCACCTTGAAGCGGGCATAGTCAATCATCTCCGGAGTGAAGTGGTTACGCCAGTCGCCGGACTGGCCCTTGCGCTTGAAGTTCTCCGACAGGTTTTCCGTCACCAGCGAAGCTGAACGCTTCTTGAAGGCGGTCTGCGCCACCACCCGCTGAATGGCCGCTTCATCATCCACCACCCCCAGATAACGGGCGATACGGGCTGTACTCTGGGCCTTGTGGTTGACGATATCCTCAAAGGTAGAGATGTAGAGCGGCACCCGCGCCTCCATCCAGAGCACCGCCCAGTGCAAAATGGCATTGCTCCACTGCTCCAAGATATAGAGAATGCCCGGCCCCTTCTCGGCGCCCCGAACCGCCTTGGCAAACACACTGTCGCTGACCAGCACCTCGGGCTTGTGACAATAAAAATAACCGGAAACCGCCGCATCTCTTGGATCCCGATACTGCAACACCACGCGAGAGCGATCTCCCAGAATGCGCGATACAAAATGGTCATGGGGATACCAGTTACCCGCCACAAACTCACCGGAAGGGACCGGCTCCGGGAAACGATTCAGAGGGTTGGGATCTTCGTGATAGGCCCAGTTGGAGCGCTGGCCGGTCAACGCCTGAAGCACATCGGCAATCAGATGCGTGCCGCACTTGTCGTAGGCGAGACTCACCAGCGAAGGATCCCCCTCCGAATCCCTTTCGGCAAATAGACCACGCGCCAGACGATCCAGATAGAGTTGATTGGCAAGCTCGGCAAAGCTCTCGGCACGGCGGCCATGACGATGAGCAAACTGCATCTGCCGCGCCTCCACCATCTGAAACGCGCTCTCCATCAACAGCTCGTTTTTCTGCAGCTCCCGCCGATGGTAGTGGATCGATGTGTCGTGGTCCCCCAACAAGGCATGCACCATCCCTATGCTATGGTGCACGCCGGTGCATTGGGGATCGAGCTGTTGGCAGCGCTGAAAATTTTGCAGCGCCAAGTCATAGCGCCCCAGTTGGGTCTGGGCCTGACCCAAAAACAGATCGTTCAAAGCCTCGCCAGGGTTGAGCGCCGCCGCCTGCTCCAGGTGGGGCAGCGCCTTGTCCGGTTTTCCGGTGTCCAGATTCACCAACCCCAGCAGCAGATGGCGCGCCACATCACCCAACTCGGAAGCATGGGCCAACGCCTGCTGGTACTTGGCCATCTTGGCCCGATGGTCTCCAGAACTGCGTTCGGCCACCGCCGCCCACACCAGCGCATCCACCCCCTCAGTGGTGTGAATACCATCGGCAGAAGGTGGCGGCGGCATGGAGGCGGTAGAGGGACGTTCTGTCATGGTCATCATGTCCTGTTTCCTTGGTTGGGCATGGGGGTGGACGTGGCGATTCCCGGAAAAACACCACCACCCGAGATGAACTGCAAACGAGATGCCAACCAACCATATTGCTTACAGCGCCACGCCGGGCCGCCGCAGGCCCAATACGCCTTAAGATAATCGCCGTCACCACTTGCACCTCCAGGACTCTGGAACGACAATGGGATCAACGGGAAGCAGGCCATCCGGGGGGGGAGAGGCCCGCCACACGTCATCCTAGACAGATGCGCAGTTCGGGAGACTCTTCCCATGTGACCCGATGGATCGGTCGGCATAGACCGCCCATCTGGTTTGGTGACCGAGGGTCCTTATGGAATCTGGACGGACATGGCGTACGGATTAGTTCACATCACACTGGTCCTCTTTGGGCTGCTCTATTTCTATCTCGGCAGCAGTGTTTGGATCCGCTCCCGTGCCTTTCGGGATCGCCCCATCGCCAACCATTTCGGCTGGCTGGCCGGATTCGGCGTACTGCACGGAATTCAGGAGCTGCTCAACATTCCCCTCTCCATGGCCACAGGACCGGCCATGCTGGAGTCGCTGACCCTGCTGGTGGGGGTCACCTCCATGTTTCTGCTGATGCAATTCGGGGTCTCTACCCTGACCCTGCTAACGCCCCGAACACCCCGTCTACTGGGCTGGATACCCGGTGCCCTGTTTGCGGTGTGGTGCGCTCTCTTTACCGCCTCAACGCTGCTGGACGGCCATCTGTTCGAGCCCCTCTCGGTGTGGGGATATCTGCTGTTTGGAACCGGCGGCACCCTGACCACCGCCTTGATTTTTCTACGCTACCCGGAACGCCTCTCCAGCGACAAACGGGCACAACGCAGTCTACGCTGGGCCGGATGGAGCTTTCTGCTCTATTTTCTGCTCATGCTGCTGCTGCCGCTCATCCAACTGACACCGGGCCGCTTTCCCAACCTGGCCAACTTTTTCTCCGGCTATACGCCGCCGATCTTTCTGCTGTTCGCCGTCACAACCGCTGCTGTGGCGCTTTCGTTGGGGCGCTCCCTAGAGCTGTTCAGCGACCTGGAAGCGCAGCGCCTGACCCACTCCATTGAACAGAGCACTCAAACACTGCGCTTCTCCGAAGAAAAGTTCCGCAACCTGTTTCAAAACTCCCAGGACGCCATCTTTATCGCCGATGCCGTCACCGAGGTGATCGTCGATGTCAATCGAGCCGCCGAACAGCTCACCGGCCGCAGCAAAGAGAGCCTGATCGGCCACTATCAGACCCAACTTTTTACCAACAGCGGCGGGCAAGACCACGCGTTTCGTCGGCTGTTTGGTCCCATGTCCACCCCCCAGGAGGGCATCCACCTGGAGAGCGCCGTTCACCACCATTCCGGCACGCAGATTCCGGTGGACCTCACCGCCTCCACCTTTGTCTCCGACCAGTGGCGGCTGGTACAGACCATCTGCCGGAATATCACCAAGCGGCGGGATACCGAACAGGAGCTGATCCAGAACCGCTCTCGACTGGCCAAGGCCCAAGCCATCGCCCATCTGGGCCACTGGGAGTGGAATATTCATACCCGCACCCTCTTCTGGTCCGATGAGATCTACCGCATTTTCGGCGTCTCGCCCCGTGCCTTTCGACCCACCTACGATGGCTTCTTGGGATTCATTCATCCCCACGACCGCCACCGGGTGGAGCACGCCGTTAATCAGGCCATCAAAGACCCGGCGTTTCAGTACAACCTGCAACACCGTATCATCTGCGAAGATGGTACCGAACGTACCGTGCACGAATTGGGCGAGATCAAACGGGATGAAGAGGGCCAGCCCATCCGCATGATGGGCACCATTCAGGACATCACCGCCCTGAAAGAGGCCGAGCAACGGGTCCATGAAACCCGCGAAGTGCTCTACGAGGTGGAAGAGCAGTTAATGGTCACCACCAAGGTGTTCGAGAGTGCCTTGGAAGGGGTGATGATCACCGACAGCAAGACCCGCATTCAATCCATCAATCCGGCCTTCACCCTGATCACCGGCTATAGCGAGGCAGAGGTGATCGGCAAAACACCGCGCATTCTGCGCTCCGACCGCCACGAAAAGGCTTTCTATGAACATCTTTGGGATGAGTTGGCCAAGAATGGACAGTGGCAGGGAGAGATCTGGAACCGACGCAAAAGCGGTGAAGCCTACCCTGAGTGGCTCACCATCACCGCCATCAGCGACCGCCATGACGGCATTAAGCACTATATCGGCGTCTTCAGCGATCTCTCCGACCTGAAGCAGAGTCAGGACGAACTACTCTTCAATCTGCATCACGACGCCCTGACCCAGCTTCCCACCCGCTCGGTATTTCTGGATCGCTGCGCCCAGTCCATCAAGAGCAGTCAGGCCCACGAGCAGGTGCTGGCTGTCCTGTTGATCAATATGGACCACTTTGCCGTGATCAACGCCAGCCAGGGGTTTGATCTGGGGGACCGACTGTTACAAAAAATCGCCTGGCGTCTCAAGGCACGGGTGGTGACCGGGGAGACCCTCTCCCGTCTGGGCGGGGATGAGTTCGCCCTGCTGGTGCCCCACCTGGAGAGCGGCGGCAACGCCCTGTTAGCAGTGATTCAGCGACTACAACAGGCCCTGATGCGGCCTTTCGAGCTGGATGAGCACCGCCTCACCGTCACCGCCTGTATCGGCATCGCCACCTATCCCCACGATGGCAATGAGCCCGGTGATCTGATCCGAAATGCCAACATCGCCCTCAAGCGGGCCAAAGGCCAGGGCGGTGACAGTGTGCAGTACTTCGAAGCCACCATGGGCGAGAACGCCAACCGCCGTCTGGAGCTGGAGTCGCAGATGCGTCTGGCCCTGGATCAAAGTGAATTTCTGCTCCACTACCAGCCCAAGCTTGATCTGGCGACAGGGGAAGTGACCAGCATGGAGTGCCTGGTACGCTGGGAGCGACCCGGTCATGGGCTGGTCTCTCCCGGCGAGTTTATCCCAGTGGCAGAAGAGAGTGCGCTGATGATCCCCATCGGCCGCTGGATCATCCACGAAGTGTGCCGCCAACTGCACGCCTGGGATAAGGCCGGTCTGCCGCCTTTGCGAGCGGCTGTCAATCTTTCAGCCCGCCAATTCCAGAAGCAACTGCTGGAGACCATTGATCAGGCACTGGAGAGACACCACCTCACCCCGGATCGGCTGGAGATGGAGATCACCGAGAGCGCCATCATGCGCGATATGGAACAGACCATGACCCTGCTGGATCAGATGCGCGAACGGGGCATTCAGCTCTCCATTGACGACTTCGGCACCGGCCACGCTTCACTAAGCTATTTGAAGCGCTTTCCAGTGCAGACTCTGAAGATCGACCGATCGTTTATCCGGGACATCGAGCAGGATAGCCAGGATAAGGCCATCGTCTCCGCCATCATCTCCATGGGCCACAATCTAGGCCTGAAGGTGGTGGCAGAAGGGGTGGAAACCCAAGCGCAGCTTACGTTTCTTCAGGAGAAACAGAGCGACCAGATCCAGGGCTACTACTTTTGCCGACCGGTTGCAGCAGAGGCGTTCCAAGCATTTATCCAAAAACATGTGATGGAAAGGAAGGCAGGATGAGATTACCCCCCAACACCCTCCTCTATTTTCTATCCACACAATAACGCCCAATATTCCACTTCAAACGTCGAAGAACCCTAATAATGTGGTCAAAATCATACTATCGGTACCGGGGTCCATATTGGCGTAGGCGTCGCTGACCCACCACCCGATACCGACATTTATACCATAATACGGGTAAAGGGTGGGGCAACATATTCAGATTGAACTTCCCGCTTTGACACTTTAGAATTGCAATGTTTTTGGTCGCCAGATGCACAGATGCGAATCAAAATAATCGGCTCATTCATCCATACCATTCATCCTATTTTTTGTCGATAGCCCCATGACGAAACGCACTAGGTTCGAGCGCTTTTCGAAAAACTTCGTCCTCGCCCTGATCACCATCACCCTGATCCTGGGCCTGCTGGAGGGAGCCGCCTTTCTCTGGCTAAAAAGTCAGGGGCTGCTCGTACGGCCCTACCAATACTTCCAGACCATCTCCGGCTACCACGTCTTTAAAACAACCCCCGGTCAGCCCCTCTGGAAGGAGATGAAGGCCCATCCAGACGATCCCACCACCTTCGTGGACGGCAACGGCTTCTTCTCCGATGGGCCGGTGCTGCTGCGCAAGGCGCCCGATGTCTACCGCATTTTTATCATGGGCGGCTCAGCAGCCTACGGAACCGGGCAGTTTCCACCCTTCGCCAAGGTGCATCGCTACCGGGAGGGAAATCTCTCCTACCGACTGGGTATCGCCGGACAGCTCAAGCGCTATCTCCAGGCCCAACGGCCCGATCTGCGCATTGAGGTGATCAACGCCGCCGCCGTAGATCGTACCCTGCATCAATCCATGCTCTACTATCTGGAGACCGTCTCACGCTTTTCGCCGGATCTGCTGATCAATCTGGATGGCTATAACGACCTACTCTACAGCCTGACCAGCGGTCGCCCCTATGCCGAACTGGAGATGCGGCTGGATTTCTATATCGATCTACTCAACAACGCCCGCGCCTACCGGCCCCATCTGATGCAGACCATGATGCTGCTCTATAACCGCTACCTGCATCCCCACATCAATCGCCGCCTCAAAGAGCGCTTTCTGGCCACGGATGATCTGGATCATCCCCGCTACAACCTGGCAGCCTACAAGCCGTGGGAACCCGCTTTTATTGAAAGATCCCAACGCCTTCAGCAGATTCTCAACCACTACATGGCCGTGCTGAAGGCCGATAAGGTGGATCTGCTTTTTTCCCTGCAACCCATCCTCTACCGCCAGGTCAACAAAACGCTATCCAAAATTGAAGACACCATGCGCCGCACCCTGTTCAGTTGGAACCCAAACGCCCCGGAACAGGCTAGAACACCCTTGATTCTGATGAGTAAATATTTCTTTGGCCACTACCTGTCCCAGGCGCTGCAACAGCGGGTAGAGAGGCAAGGCTACGGCTTTTTGGATCTCAACGAAGAGATTCGCCACCTGAAGCGTGACGTTGAACTCTATGTGGACTACTGCCACTTCACCCCCTCAGGAAGCCGGATCGTGGCAGAAATTCTGGGGCGAAAGGTGCTGGATCGACTGCCACCGCCCCGTTCTTAGAGGCAGCCCTTGGTATTGCCACCCCCTTTCGTGCACAATGCGCCGCAACGGGCGGCACGAACCCGCCCTGCATCCGTCTCACCGCATGCTGTGATCAATATATACGCATCTAGCACTATCAAGAGGAATCGACCGTGGAATATTTCCTGGATACCGCCAATCTGGATCAAATCCGTTATTGGCAGGAGCTGTCGTTGGTAGACGGCGTGACCACCAACCCGGCCCTGCTGGCCAAAGAGGGGGTGGATCCCATCGAACAGATCACCCGCATCGCCAAGCTGGTCACCAACGGCCCCATCTCCGCCGAGATCACCCTGACCGATCCCAAGGATATGATCAAACAGGGCCTCAAGCTGAGCAAAATCGCCGAGAACATCATCATCAAGATTCCCGCCGGCATGCCCGGCATTCCCGTGGCCCGCGCCCTGATCGAAAAAGGCATCGGCGTCAACATCACCCTGGTGTTCCACGCCACCCAGGCCATGCCCTACATCAAGCTGGGCAGCGACTACATCAGCATCTTTGTGGGACGGGTGGAGGACTTCGGATTCAGCAACATCCAGGGCGTCAGCGATGCTCGGGAAATCATCGACGCCTCCGACAGCCGCAGTAAGGTACTGGCCGCCAGCATTCGCAGCCCCATGCAGCTCATGGATTGCGTCTCCGGTGGTGCCCACGCCCTGACCGTGCCGCCGGGAACTTGGCAGAAGGTGTTCAACAACCCCATGTACCACTCCGGCGACGCCTCCTTTATGGAGAGCTGGCAGAGCCTGCCCAAGAAGGTTCGGGCTGCTTACGACGCCATCT
>JADFWT010000299.1 GCA_015233785.1 Magnetococcales bacterium | reverse complement strand
GTTTGAAAATATGTAAAAAAAGGTATCAATTCACCGTGGCCAGTTTCCAGGGTGCGCTGAAAAAGTTATATTCCTACCGAGACCTGACTTAACGAATTCGTTCAATGGAGATATACGGCTATGCCAGAAGAGCGTCATCATAAAGTAATCATCCTGGGTTCAGGCCCTGCCGGATACACCGCAGCCATTTATACGGCGCGGGCCAGCTTAAAGCCAGTGGTCATCCAAGGAATGCAGCCCGGTGGTCAGCTAACCATCACCACCGAAGTGGATAATTTTCCCGGTTTTGAAGAGGGCGTCGATGGTCCTGGTTTGATGGAGAAGCTTAAGGCCCAGGCTGAGCGGTTCGGTACCGAGATCCTCTTTGATTCCGTGCTCAGCACCGATCTTAGCCAGCGCCCGTTCAAGCTGACTTGCGACTCCGGCGATGTCTATAGTTGCGATACGTTGGTGATCTGCACCGGTGCTTCGGCCCGCTGGTTGGGGCTTCCCTCGGAGAAAGAGCTTCAGGGATTCGGCGTCTCTGCCTGTGCCACCTGTGACGGATTTTTCTTCCGCGACCAGGAGATTGCCGTGGTTGGTGGCGGTGATGCGGCGGTGGAAGAGGCGATTTTCCTCACTAACTTTGCCTCCAAGGTTTACCTGATCCATCGTCGGGATGCCCTGCGTGCCGAAAAAATCATGCAGGATCGCATGGCTGCCAATGAGAAGATTGAGCCGGTTTGGGATTCGGTGGTGGAGGAGATTCTTGGCGATCCCCAAAAGGGCGGCGTCAACGGAGTCCGCCTCAAGAACGTCAAGAGTAATGAGGTTTCCGATCTAGCGGTAACCGGTGTGTTTGTCGCCATCGGCCACACGCCCAATACCGAGATCTTCGGCGATGCTCTGGATAAGGATGACGCCGGATACCTGATCACCAAGCCCGACTCCACCGCCACCAATATTGAAGGGGTGTTTGCGGCGGGTGATGTGCAAGATAAGATCTACCGTCAGGCGGTCACGGCTGCAGGAAGTGGCTGCATGGCGGCGTTGGAGGCCGAGCGTTTTCTTCAGGCTACCGAAGGCGAGGCCACCCGTATTTAACCCCATCGGCCCATCTCCCCGGTCCATGCACAGGTGCTGGGGAGATGGTTATGCCGAACGGCCACCGGGACAGCCGGATCAGCCGAAGTGCCGCCGGGCCAATCTGATAAGGAGATGCGCCGGTGATGCGTTCGTATGAGGAGGCTGAGGCGCTTTTCCGTGCCATTCCGGCCCACAATAAAACCCCCTCCCACCATCCTGCCTATGTGGCGTTGGATGCGCTTCGTGATCCCCAGTTGACCCCGTGCTATTTTGTTTTTCAGCATGGGGAAGATATTTTTTTTCATGGTTTTATCAGTCAATCGGTTCCTGGCGCTTCCACGTTGGTGGATGTTCAATCCCCGCTGGGGCATGGCGGTCCTGTCAGCAGCAGCGATGATTGGAGCTTCTTAAAGCGGGCTTGGGAAGTCTATCTTGCTTGGGGGCACGATCATGGCGTGCTGGCGGAGTTCATCCGTTTTCACCCGCTGCTGAGTAATTGGAATCTCTACGGCGGAGAGCATCATTTGAATCGGGAGACGGTCTGGATCGACCTGATGGTGGGGGATCCACTGATGCAGTTTAAAACCCGCGCCCGTACCGCCACCCGCAAAGCCATGCAGACCGGTCTACAGGTGGTATGGCGGCAGGATGATGCGGCATGGCAGGCTTTTATGAATCTCTATGGTGCCAGCATGGCGCGTCTTGGAGCCGAGGCCGACTACCGCTTTCCAGAGGCCCGTTTTATGGGGCTGAAAGCGTGGTCAAAGGCCCATCTGGCCCTCTGCATGCTGGAAGAGAAGGTGGTTGCTGGGGCGGTGTTTCTGCTGGATGGTCCGGTGATGGAGTATCACCTCTCCGCCGCCGATGATCAGGGGCGACGGATGGCTGCGACCAATTTGATTCTTCATCAGGCGGCGCTGCTGGGTCAGCAGGAGGGGGCTGAAAAGCTCCATCTTGGTGGAGGAACCGACAGCGCGCCCGATAATCCTCTGCTTTTTTTCAAGGCTGGTTTTTCAAAGCAGCGTGCCCAGCACCATGTCGGCATGCAGGTTCACAAGCCCGACACCTACGAGGCGCTAAAGGCAGCGTGGCGAAGCAGGCACGCCAACCGGGAGCCTCCCAAACGGACACTTTTCTACCGGGCGTGAGTCCCCATCAAGGCACTGATTCCAACAGAAACCTGCTGGGATAGCGTGTGTCAGGATGGGCTTAGATCTCTTCGGAAGAGGTCACGGGTGGTTCCAGTCCAGCCGCTTCCATGGCCATGGTGTCACCCTCTGCATCAGGATCGTGGCTGTGATGAAGGGCATCACGGATTTCATGGCTTCGGTCATCTGCTTTCCAGGCTAGTAGGACAGATCCGGCCAATAGCAGTGCCAATCCTCCCAGCGGCCCCAATGTAGCCATTCCTGCAGAAAAAGCCCCCTTGGCTCCCCCCACAACGCCTGCGGCAGTTGCCACCTTGCCGCCTGCAAGCCAGCGGGCGGGCATGGTGTTGACGATCAGTGTGGTCGGGTTCAACATTGCGTGATTCCCCTCTCTAGATAATACAATGACCTGCCGATGAGATCTCGATCCATATG
>JADFWT010000298.1 GCA_015233785.1 Magnetococcales bacterium | reverse complement strand
CGCCACGGCAACACCAACCCCCGCCAACGGGACAGTCGCCGTCCCAACTTCAAGGATTGTTCCACCCAGCGCAATCTTACTGCGGCGGGCCGCGCCCGAATGGAGGCCATTGGTCGCCATATCCGCACGCTGGAGATTCCCATCTCCAAGGTGCAGGCCAGCCCCTACTGCCGCACCGCCGAGACCGGGAAGTTGATATTCGGCTGGGCCGATCTGAACAAAGACCTTAAATCGGCCCCGGATCGAAACGGACCCAGGACCCAGCGGTTAGCTCAAGCCATGCGGGCTCTTTTGGCCACCCCCCCTGCCAAAGGGGCCAACAGCGTGTTGGTCTCTCACACCACCAATCTCTATCGGGCCACACGCATCTGGCCTAAGCAGGAGGGGGTTGCGGTGGTGTTTAAACCGAATGGGAAGGGAAAGGGGTTTCGTTATCTGGGGGATATTGTGTTTGAGCAGTGGGAAGGGGTGGTTCGGGCTATGAAAGGGAGTTCTCCCTAACGGCGGGCGATGGGAATATCAATTGGAAGGATCCTATCACGGTAATGAAGTAAATGGTCGTTGAATCCGGTAAGCTGTAAGGATTGAAGATGATGGAGTTTTTCGTACTCCTTAGCTGAGATTATCACCACAGCGGGGACACCATGTTTTGTTACGGTTTGTGGTGTTCCTTTTTGGGCTGCTTCAACGACAGCGGTAAAGCGGTCCATTGTCAAAAAGAACTCTATGACCTGACCGAAAGTGGCGCGTAAGAAACACAAGAAGCGCACTAACCCAGCAGCCGTCCCACCAACGCCACCCAATAGCCCACTCCCAGAGGAATAAGATCCTCATTAAATCGATAGTGGGGACTATGCAGCCCGGCTCCTTCGGTACCGTTGCCGAGCCACATATAGTTGCCGGGTATCTGCTCCAGAAAGAACGAAAAGTCCTCCGATCCCATGGATGGATCCAGGTGGTCCACTACTTGGGAGTCTTCCACCAGAGCCGCCGCTTGCAGGGCCTTGGCGCTCTCCTTGGCGCTGTTGATGGTAGCAGGATAGCCGGTTTGGATCTCCATCTTATGGGTGCAGGCGTGGGCTGCACAGGTGCCGGAGAGCACTCGCTCCATGGAGGCCAGTAGCAGCGAACGGGTCTCTGGGGTCAGGCTGCGGGCAGAGCCCAACATCTCCACATGATCAGGTATGATGTTGAAGGTCTCCCCAGCCCGGATACGGGTCACGGAGATCACCCCGGAATCCAGGGGTGAAAGCTGCCGGGAAATAATCTTCTGAAAGGCGGAGATGGCCTGTATGGCGGGCATCATGGGATCCACGGCCAGATGGGGCATGGCCCCGTGTCCCCCCTGCCCATTGATGGTGATATTAAAGATATCCACCGCCGCCATGATCGCCCCTACCCGGCTGGCAAACTGCCCTACTGGAAGCCCCGGCCAATTGTGCAGGCCGTAGATGCCCTGCATGGGAAAGCGCGCCAGAAGTCCATCTTCCAGCATCTTCCGCGCCCCGGCGAAATTCTCCTCGGCAGGCTGAAAGATGAAGTAGACCGTTCCGTTGAAGTCCCGGCTTCGGGCCAGATAGGCCGCTGCACCCAGCAATATGGCCATGTGTCCATCATGACCGCAGGCGTGCATATTGCCGTCGAAGATGGATGGATTGGCGGGTTTTCCCTCCTCGGGTGGCGTCATGGGTAGGGCGTCCAACTCGGCGCGCAGCCCTATGGCCCGTGGCGAATCCCCCACCTTGAGTTCCCCCACCAGCCCGGTGCCGCCGAATGGTCCATGTACCGTAATATCCAGTTCGGTCAGCCGGTCGGCGATATAACGGGCGGTGCGCTTTTCGGAAAACCCCAACTCCGGCATCTGGTGGAGTTGGCGACGCCAAATGCGAATCTCGGGGAGAAGATCATCCATAAAGGGCTCCATGGGCTCTATTCCAATCAGTTGTTATTGCGCCTGGTCCATCACTGGAGCAAGAATCGCCTGAATCACCGTTCCAGCTATGGTGAGTCCAAACAGTGCCGGTAGATAGCTGATGGTGCCGTTCACCACTCTGGGACGCCCAAAATCGGTGGGTTCCGGCGGGCTGGGTGAACGGGGATGCTCATCGGACCAGACCGCCTTGATGCCCCGTTTTCCCCCTCGCTTGCGCACCCGCTTACGGACTACACGTGCCAGAGGGCATATCTCGGTATCCATCAGATCGGTCACCCGCAGCCGAGTGGGATCCAGACGCCCTCCGGCCCCCATACTGCTGGCGATGGCGATGCCTCGGGCCTGGGCCTCCAGAATCAAACCCACCTTGCAGTTGAGAGAGTCGATGGCATCCACCACCCAATGAGGCCGGGCCTGCTCCAGAATCTCGGGGATGTTGTCGGGATTGAGAAATTGATCCAGGGCACTCAATTGACATGTGGGGTTGATGGAGATCAGGCGCTCCCCCAGCAGGGTGACTTTTTTTTGGCCGATGGTGGCTGTTGTGGCAGGTAGCTGGCGGTTTAGATTGGTGGGGGCCACCACATCGTGATCAATCAGGGTGAGATGGCCGATGCCCGCCCGACCCAGTGCCTCGGCGGCAAAGCCTCCCACTCCCCCAAGACCGGCCAGTAACACATGGGCCTGTTGCAGGCGCTCCACCCCTGCATTCCCTACAAGAATCTGCGTGC
>JADFWT010000297.1 GCA_015233785.1 Magnetococcales bacterium | reverse complement strand
AGCCCATCGCCTATCATGGCCTCCAGATGATGGGGAAGCTTTTTGATGGTTGCGCCTTGCAGACGACGCAACTCCTCCAGACGCAGCATGGCGCGCTTGTACTGCACCGGCATCAGATAGGGAGCCACCTGCTGAATCAACTGATCAGCCAACTCCATCATGCCTAAACGACGGGCCATGCCCACATAGATCAAGCCCAAACTGGCCTTCACCTTGGCCTTGTGGGGTTTGTGAACCGAAAAGGTGCGGGAGTTATCCAGAACATCAAACGCCTTGACCAAAAGCGCCCTGAGATCCTTGGAGGCAGCACGTAGAATACGTCGATAGGTGGCCGGAAGATCATCCCCACCGCCACTCTGTTTATTGCTGATCTTGGAGACCGCCAGCACAATATCCGCCACTTCGGGGTCGAACTCGGTGATGACCCGTACCGCCTCTTTCTCCGGGGCGGCATCCTCAATGCTGTCGTGAAGAAGCGCCGCACACACCGCCGTCACATCAACCAACCCCCACTTGAAGCAGTTGCGGGCCACATCAAAACAGTGCGTGACGTAAGGCGCACCATCCGACTTGCGAAACTGGCCCTCATGAAAATGGATGGCCATCTCCGCCGCCTGCGTCACCTTGGCGACATTCTCCTTACCCCAACACTCCCGGCTCAGGGCGGTAATCTGCTGGATCTGCTGGTCTAAGGTCATGGGAATCCACTAAAAGAGAAACACTTGCTACTCATGCAGAAAAAAAACGGATACAATCCTTGCTATTCGAAAAACGTCTTCGTATCAAGGAAAATGTCATGTTTGATTTTCTGCCACCCTCTCTGAATCGTGCTGCTCCATACGTTGCCGGCCTACTGGCAGGTGGGATCTTCAGCTCTATGGTGATCTATAATACTCAAGATTCCCAAGCACCAAATGTACGCCAATTGATCGCCAATCCGCCTACGGCTGCCAAAAGCGCAGCGCCAGAGGCCAGCACCAAACCCCAAGCCACGCCAAAAACCGCCAATATCATCGCGAAGAAAACAGCGCCACCCGCCCCTGCTCCCGCCGTTAATCCGATCGTGAAACCAGAAGCCAAACCAGCAGAGCCTGTTAAAGAGGCCCCCGTGGCCGTAGCCAAGGCGCAAAAAAAAGCGGCCGCCGCCGCTTCCAACTCTACCCTCTCCTCTGCCCCGACCGGCCACTCAACGCACCCAAGCCCTCCGGTGGTCCATACAGCCGGCATCACCACCTCTCCCAATCAGCAAGCGTGGCTGACTCACTGGAGAGAAGAGTGCCGCCACAATCAGGCCAATATTCAACGTTTTGTCCAACAGGGTTTGACCAACTGCCCGACCACTGGGCCGGGCGTGGTGCCTTGCCGTCACTACTACCAAAGCGTAACCCAACTCTATCCGGCTTCAACGTGCGATCAAGGACCCGGCCAGCAGCCCATGCGTCGATAACAGGATTGGTCACGCCAGACATCATCAATACCCAGGATCCTCCTGCCAGTTGTCGTTGACCAGGACCGGCGTATCGTAATAGGCGATGAGTCGATCGATTTTACGCCGCTTGCGCTGCTCCTCCGCCTTTCCGCCCCAGAGTTCGGATTGGCTGCCAAATTTAATGTTGATGATAAACAGCTGAGTGAAATCCACGGCCACACACCTCTTGGAAATTATGCAGGAATCCCCCACCCTCTCTCAGCTACTGCTTACCGGAAAGGTGGATCGCTCCAACTGGGCTGCCGGTACATCCTGCTTACCGGCTGGTTGCCTGTTAAACTGCATGCCGTGTGCCAAATCGCACCGGCTTTGGATCCATGGGATTTTATTGAAAATCGTGGCGTGAATGACGCCGAAAATTGGGCGTGTGCGTCAAAACAACGGCGCATGTCCTAAAAAGCACTACAAAGGGTGACGCTCAGAAATCATCCTTATTAAACAACATCATCCACAATGAGGGCCGTCACTTCATCCAGAATAACGGATGGACGGCCCCGTCCTTGCGCTGAGTTACAGAAAAAAGAGAGGATAAAATAAGACAATTCCCCTTATGCCAATATCTGGTGACCGAAGGGAATAATCTAGGCGAAACAGTGGGGGCGCATCATCTAACGACGGAATAGATCCTCAAGCGCCTGTTTGGCCTGATCCGCCGCCTCCCCCTGGCCGGCTTTAGAACCAGTATCCACCGGCTTGAAATAGTCGCAGGAGGTGGCACGGTTTTTCTCCAGCACCCGCTCCGCCTGATTCTCACGGCAGCCGTTATAGAGCGTCGCATCGTAATAGCCGCAGTTGAGACAGACGCGGGTATCCTCACCGCAACCTGGGCAACTCTCACGGCGGCCATAGTCAAACGCCCCCAACGCCGCCCCACAGGCGTGACAACTCCCCACCGATTCCGTACGCATCGTCTACGAAGGCCGCGCCGCAAAAGTGGTGCTGGATAACAGTAAGCTGGACGAGATCGAAACCTATTATGATCAATGCGAACGAGAAGGCGCCAGCGACTACCAGATAGAAGAGAGTAAAAACGCCACAACGCAGATGAAAGCCATTCTAGGCGATCCTGACCGCATCAAGGCACTTGCCAAGGATTTTATCCAACACTACGAAAAACGAATTGAAGAGAACGTAACACTCATGGGTAAGGCGTTATTCGTCAGTAGCCGGCGCGA
>JADFWT010000296.1 GCA_015233785.1 Magnetococcales bacterium | reverse complement strand
ACTGGATTCTGATATCGGATGCGGTGGCATGGAGGGATCCTGCGACGGCGGCGGATGATTAATCCTTCCGCTTAAAACAGTGGAGCATTCCCTCCCTTGTATCGTTCTCAATAATGAAGCTAGAATACCCAATAATTTTGGAAAAAATTCGCTATTGGGCACCAAAAATGAAGTTGAACGGCTCGTGGCAGAATACACTATAAGGAAAAAAACCTCTCTTACGAGGAGTGGAACAGTATGTTTAAACCGAAACATCTCATCATTGCGGCGGTCGTCACGCTGGCGCTTTCTATCCGTATCGGCGATCATAACCGGTCGCTCTGGGCGTGGCTCACCGAGTCTCCCCCGACCCCGGTGGTCAAACATCACAAGGCCCACTGGGGCTATACCGGCTCCGAAGGGCCGGAGTTCTGGGGTAAACTGGATAAAAACTATCAGAGCTGTGATGCCGGTAAGGAGCAGTCGCCGGTTAATCTTCCCTCCGCCAATGCCCACTTTGTACCGGGAGAGACACCAGCCGGAGCTGTAGCCAAACTAGCCATCAATTACGGCACAGCCCCTCTTAAGGTGCTGAACAACGGCCACACCATTCAGGCCAATGTTAAAGGCGGCGGACACATTGTGGTGGATGGCAAACGCTTTAATCTGCTTCAGTTCCACTTCCATACCCCCAGTGAAAATCAGGTCGACGGCAAAAACTTCGGCCTGGAAGCCCATCTGGTTCATCAAGCGGAAGATGGCCAGTTGGCAGTGGTTGGCGTACTGATGCAGGAGGGCAAAGAGAATGCTTTCCTGAAACAGATCTGGGATCGGATGCCTGCTACGGTCGACGGCGAGCACATCTTGGCGGATCGCACTCTGACGCTATCGGAGATTCTTCCGGCAGGACGTGATTTTTACACCTTCCCTGGCTCTCTGACGACCCCACCCTGCTCCGAAGGGGTTCGCTGGATGGTGATGGCACAGCCGGTGAGCGTATCCAAACGTCAGATTGCAGCCTTTGCCAAGCTGCACCCCGGCAGCAACCGCCCGGTACAGGCCCTTCATGACCGACATGTTGCCCTCAACAAGGGCCATAAGGTGATGACCGTTCAGGAAGCCGCAGCCGTCACCCCAACACCTGTAGCCAAAGCAGCGGCAGCTTCGGCACCTGTAGCCAAAGCAGCGGCCCCAGCGCCTGTAGCTATAGTCGAAACCGCCCCAACGGTTGCCCATGAGGTAGAGCTCAAGCCCAAAACCGAGCCCATAAAGGTCCACCAAGCAGCGACTCATGCAGAGCCCTCCAAAGTCGCCAGTCATGCGGCTGAAAAGAGCGACCATAAGGCTCATACCAATAAAGGTGACCATGGCACCCATTGGAGCTATCTGGGAGACCTCGGCCCGTCCAAGTGGGGCGCGCTCTCTGAGAAGTTTCTGACTTGCGACAAGGGGATGGAGCAGTCTCCGGTTGATCTGCCTCCCCCCAATGCACTTCCGATTCCCGGACCCAAAGCCCCTGGTGCCACCCAGTCGCTGGTGGTCCATTACGGCAGTGCGCCTTTGAATGTAAATAACAATGGCCACACCATTCAGGTGGATGTGCCCGGCGGTGGTTACATTATGGCTGATGGCGTGCGCTATGAGCTGCTCCAGTTCCACTTCCACACACCCAGTGAAAACACCGTGGCAGGACGCCATGCCGCCATGGAAGCGCATCTGGTTCATAAGAGCGCCGACGGTCAATTGGCGGTGATTGGCGTTCTGCTTACCCAAGGGCCTGAAAATCGCTTTTTGAAGCCAATCTGGAACCACCTACCCGGCGAGGTTGGTGGAAAGCAGGTGTCGGATGAGACGCTTCGAATCGATCAGCTATTGCCGCCGGATCGCAGCTTCTACACCTTTTCTGGATCCCTCACCACCCCTCCCTGTTCCGAGGGTGTACGCTGGATGGTGATGGCCATGCCGATGCATCTCTCCAAAGAACAGGTTGAGGCATTTGCCAAGCTGCACCCTGGCAGCAACCGGCCAACGCAGCCGCTCCACGCTCGGACCGTTACCTTGAATCGTCACGGTGCACTGCTGATGAGTCCTTCCCGGCATCATCAGGCTATGCACCAAAAGACGACAGCCAAGGTAGAGCCGCCGAAGAAGGCCACCGTGTCACCCATTGTGGTGAAACGACCTACCGATTCTAAACCGGCTGTTTCTGAGGTGAAAAAGAGCACTGAAGCTACCACCTCTGTGGCACCGGCCGTTCCTGAGATGGAGAAGGCTGCCGAGGCCATTGCATCTGGCGACAATCTAACCCTGGATTGGAATCAGGGCCTGATGCGTCTGACACGGGTGATGGTAGGACGCGACCCCGCATCGGCGGCTGTCTGTGATGTCACACTGCGTCGCATTATGCCCATGCGCATGTGGCGAATTGTGGATATCAGGCCCAGCGCCGGGACCGATATGGAACGGGGCAAGCGGTGCGCCGAAGGTAGTCACGGCTGGGGCGGACGTCCCATGACGGGCTTTCCCCCGCGTTACCACTGAGCCCCCAATAGCCTTATTGATGGCCCCGTACTCTCTTGACGGGGCCAGAACGCGCCCTGTAGAGCGCCCGTCAACTTCTCGACGGGCGTTTTGCATTTGAAGAGGTTATTATAACCTGAGTGAGTTGGCTGGATGTTGGCATCCGGCTTTTAGA
>JADFWT010000295.1 GCA_015233785.1 Magnetococcales bacterium | reverse complement strand
TCGTTAAATACGGCAAGCAGCCCAATGGAAGCCAGCGCTATCGCTGCATGAATCCCGATTGCGAGCGGCAAGTGTTCCTGCTGGACTACAGCGACCGCAAACGGATGCCGGAGATCAAACGCCAAATCATCGAAATGGCCCTGGACGGCAAGGATATTCGTGAAACCGCACGCATCCTGAACGTCAGCCCCGCCTCCGTCATTGAGGTGTATGACCAACTGGCCGAATTCGGACGACACTACGATCGTATGCGCTTTGGACAACCCCAGCCCATGCATCTGGCCACACCCGCCCTCAGTAGCCACTCCTCCCACTAAACGAGGCGCATCGAACCAGCCCGGTGCAGGCACGGGCATGATAAAAACGACTATGTAATAATAGTGACATATATGATGAGATTGTGACATAGTACTCATAGGGAAGGTTCAGTCGCATGAGACCGAAAGGATTGAGTGTGATGCGTTTACGTGCCTTTTTTTCCATAGTGACCCTGTCGTCCCTGCTCCTCTCTGCCAGCGCTGATGCCCGGACCCTAATCCACACCAAGGGCTCAGACACTATGACCAAAATCGCTTCGGCCTGGTCCGAGGCCTATCACGGCTACCACGCCCTGCACCGCGCCTCGTTGGATGTGGGCATCGCCGTCAATGGCGGCGGCTCCGGCACCGGAATTGCCGCGCTGCTGATCGGGCAAACCGACATCGCCAACGTGAGTCGGCGACTCCTTCACTCTGAGATTAAGCTGGCCGCCAAGAAGGGCATCCAGCCCATCCACCATGTGGTGGCCTACAATGCGCTGGTCGGGGTGTTTCTGCACCCAAACAATCCGCTTAATTCCATATCATTTCAAAATCTTGCAGAGATCTACGGCGAAGATGGCACCCTGACCAAATGGTCCCAGCTTGGGGTCCAGGTTCCTGGATGTAGTGGCCAACGCATTACCGTGGTCAGTCGCCAAAACAACTCCGGAACCTACGCCTTCTTCCGCAACGCCGTACTGGGCGGAAAGCGGGACTACAAGCTGAACATGCTCAGCCTGCCCAGCTCCAAAGAGGTGGTGCATCTGGTGGAAGAGACACCCTGCGCCATCGGCTATAGCGGTATGATCTACGCCACACGCCGCGTGAAACCGGCCTGCATCTCCGAAGGGGAACAAGCCTCGTGTACCCATCCACAGATCTCCAGCGTCACCAAGGGACTCGAAAACCGCTACCCCATCTCCAGGCCGCTGTTTATGGTCACCAACGGCCAGCCTGAAGGCGCGGTAAAGCAGTATCTGGATTGGATTAAAAGCGACGCCGGGCAGTGCGTGGCCAAACGAATGGGCTATACCGCCATCCGTCCGGTAAGCTGCAACATGCCGTAATGATCTCTGCCCTCAACTGCTCGGCCACATCAACCCGACATGGCGACGGCACATGTTGGCATAAAACTTGTTTGTTCCATGACAGAAGGGTTGATCCGTTTTGTGACCGAGCAGTTTTTGAGGGCACTATGCTTAAGTGGCGCTGTATTCCTTGTAAGTACATTTATGACGAGGCGGAGGGGATCCCGGATGAGGGAATTCCGCCTGAAACTCAGCTGAGAGACCTGCCCGAAGGGTGGCGATGCCCCGGTTGCGGCGTCGGCCGAGAGGGGTTTGAACCGCTGGATGATGAAAACGTCGAGGTGATCGAACTCAAAGGTTCGGCCTGGTGACGGCTGTCCGATTATTGGCGCTGCGTCAGAGTTTCGATCCCATTCAGCGCCAACCCACCCACCGCCGTCACGGCTCAACCGGGCCGTCATCCGGCTCCCGTCCGGCGATCTCCAACGCCTTGATAAACTGATCCCGCTCCTCTGTGGGCAGGGAGAGAATATAGTCGGCCATCTCATCTTCGGTTAACGCCCGATCCTCCAAGGCGGGGTCATCCTCCTCGGGCGCATCCGGAAGCGGGCTGAAACGCGAGAGAATCTCCTCTGGCGACAAGCCGCGCAAGCTCACCAACATCAGATGAAAATCACTAAACGACATCACAACCCTCCCGACGGTTTTAGCGGCTGCTGAATCCTAAGCGCACGGCAAGCCCATTCTACCAAAGGCCATAACCCCCGTCGCAACCTTTCCCGTGCCCCGCTTCTCTCTGCAAGCGCCGAAATCACTTCCCTATGAAAGTGGAAATCGACTACACTTTTAATGGGGATTGGGCTTCCCCGTACCCCCCTCATTGACCGCATGGGTGCCATGGACATTAAGTACGCCAAGATTCTCGCTGTTGATGATGAGAAGATCAATCAACAGATCCTCGCGGCCATGTTGAAAAAATGCGGCTACGAGCACCTCATTGTCAGCAGCGGCCAGGAGGCTCTGGAGCTGGTTGACAGCTATGAGCCGGACCTGCTGCTGCTGGATGTGATGATGCCGGAGATGGATGGCTTCCAAGTGGTGCAGGCGCTGAAAAAAAATACCCGCACACGGCCCATTCCCATCATCCTGGTCACCGCCCTTACCGACCGTCAATCCCGCATCAAGGGGCTGAGCGCCGGTGCCGAAGATTGCATCACCAAGCCCATCGACGGCCAGGAGTTGAGTATTCGTATCCGCAATCTGTTGCGACTGAAAAAACTGAATGACTTTCTGCGCCAACACAACCGCACCCTGGCCCAATACGATACCCTCACCGGACTGCCCAACCGCTCCCTTCTTCGAGACCATCTGGTGCATGAGCTGGTCAACTC
>JADFWT010000294.1 GCA_015233785.1 Magnetococcales bacterium | reverse complement strand
CGCCGTCCAGGCCGGGCGGCTTTACTGCTGTGGCCGATGACCCTATTGAAATGCAACAGCCGCCTGCGGCAAGTCGCTCTCCGTACGCGTCGGCCAAGTCCAAACGGACCACCGGAACCGATGGCGGAGGGATGCGTCTGACAGCCACCAACCGCGGTGGCCCTCAGAGGGCACCGGCTGGTCGAGGGCGTCAGGGGGTGGATCCCGGCAATCGTAATCTGGAGGCGGATCTCTCCAATATTCGTTCATCGCTGGCGACGCTGGAGGCGCGGGTCACCGGCTTTCAGCAGCCTTTGGAGTCGGAAGTGCCGGGGATGGATGCCGAGGGGAAACAGCGTTATAGCTGGCTGTTGATGCACGGTGTCGAAGAGCCCATCGCCCGTAAGTTGGCCATGGTAGATCAGGCGGACAAGGATCGGGGACTGGCCAACGCTCTGAAGCGCTATCTTAAATTCCGGGATCCTCTGGAAGCCGGGGCGCGGGTCATTGTCTTGGTGGGCCCCACCGGTGTGGGCAAGACCACCACGCTGGCCAAGGCGGCGGCGGATCTGCTTCTTAACCGGCGCAAATCAGTGGGATTTATCACGCTGGACACTTTTCGCGTGGGTGCGGTAGCGCAGTTGGAGACCTATGCCAAGCTGTTGCAGGTTCGGTTGGTGGTGGCGCGTTCACTGTCGGACGTTAAAGCGGGCATGCAGTCTCTTAATCATTGCGATTATATTTTGGTGGATACGGTAGGCTCCAGCCCCTACAACCGCCGTCAGGTGAGTTCCACCGGCTCTCTGCTGCCGGTGATGGGGGATGACCGTGAGGTGCTTCTCTGCATGGCGGGCAATGTGCGGGAAACTGAACAGCAGGCTATCTATCGTCGATTCTCCACCTTAGGGCCCACCGGCTTGATTTTTACCAAGCTTGATGAGACGGTGACCTACGGTGGTATTCTGAATGTGGCCCTGCGGGCTCGGTTGCCGCTTACCATGTATACGGATGGTCAGCGGGTGCCGGAGAATCTTGGTTGGCTATCGGCCAAAACCATGGCCAAATGGTTTGAGCAGAAGACTCAGGCGTGACAGATGTAGTTTTTCTGGGATAAATTCTCTCTCATGGGCCATGTGGCGCATCGTGATCAATTGTGCAAAAGGGTAGGATCGTCTACCTTTGGGATTCGTATGGGCTTCTGCAAGAGGCATGATGGGTTGGCAATTGATGTGTCTGCTCTGAAGTGGTTCTTTAGAAGCGCCTATTAAAACAAAATGTTATAAGCGATATAAAGGCCTTTTCTGATCATGATTGACGATCTCGACACGCAGATGGCGACCCTTAAGGAGTTGGTCGCCAACAAGCAGGCGAGTGCAGAACCGGGTGCGGCCAAATCCGCGGTGCTATCCCCGGAGGATCGTCTCAACCAGCGTAAGGTTCCCTACACGGTTGCCGTTACCAGCGGCAAAGGCGGCGTGGGTAAGACCGTCGCCACGGTCAATCTGGCGCTTAATTTTGCCAAGCACGGGTTGAAGGTTCTGCTCATTGATGCCGACCTTGGTCTAGCCAATATTGATGTTGTACTGGGGCTGTCGCCGGAGCACACCATTCAGGATGTGCTCAGCGGAGAGATGTCGCTGGACGAGGTGGCGGTGGAAGGTCCGGAAGGGATCACCGTGCTTCCGGCTGCTTCCGGCGTTGCGGAGCTGAGCAACCTGGACGAGACGCAACGTCTGGCCCTGATGGACCACATTGACCGCTGGAATACTGATTTTGATGTGGTATTGGTGGATACCGGGGCGGGTATTTCGCCCAACGTGCGGTTTTTTGTATTGGCGGTGGAACGCATTATGGTGGTGGCAACGCCGGATCCGGCCAGCGTCACCGATGCTTATGCGCTGATGAAGGTGATGTTCCTCAATCACCGGGTGACCAATTTCGATCTGCTGGTCAATCAGGTACAGAGCCGTGAAGAGGCGCTGGATGTATACCGGACGCTGAACAAGGTGCTGGAGCAGTTTCTGAACATTGGTCTCAACTTTGTTGGTTTTATTCCCCAGGACCCCCAGCTTGGCCAAGCTACCCGTAAACAGCAGGCTGTGACGCAACTCTTTCCCGAGGCCCCGGCCTCCAAGGCATTCGCCGGGCTTGCCGGACGTCTGCTCAAGAGTTGGGTCCATAACCGTCACGATGACGGAAGATTGACCTTTTTCTGGCGTAAATTGCTGGATGATTCGGGAACCACCCCCAACTCTTGAGAACGGTTTTATGGTGAAGGAATACCCACCAGCGGAGATAGACAAGGCCGAAGAGGCTTGGGCAGGGATGACCCGTGAAGAGGTGATCCTGAAGTACTCCAAGGTGGTGCGGTATGTGGCCAGCCGTATCTCCATGAAGCTGCCCGAGTCAGTGGATCTGGATGATCTGATTCAGGTGGGCATTCTGGGGCTGATCGATGCGGTCTCCAAGTTCGACCCGGATCGGGGTATCAAGTTTCAGACCTACGCTGAGTTTCGCATTCGAGGTGCCATTCTGGATGAGCTTCGCTCTATGGATTGGGTGCCTCGTGCAGTTCGTCAGGTGGCGACACAGATAGAAGGGGTCTATTCTGCCCTGGAACAGAAGTTGGGTCATCCGGCGGAAGATAAAGATGTAGCCAACCACATGGGTATCTCTCTGGACGACTTTTATGTCCAGCTTGACTCGGTGCGCAGTCTCTCCATTGTTTCGTTTGAAGATATC
>JADFWT010000293.1 GCA_015233785.1 Magnetococcales bacterium | reverse complement strand
TGCGGCGCGACAGTAATCCGACTACCTTTTTTCAAGTAAAAACAAAGAGTTATGTTTCGCACTTTTTTCAGGGTACGACAAAAAAACGACTTTGTAACTACCTGAATTTAAACAAAGTTTCTGAGTCGCACAGTCGCACCCTCTTACGAGGGGATCCCTTACCGTGCGATTCGGCAGGAATGCCCCTACCCGGCAACGGGTGCAGGGCAGTGAAAAACGGAGGAGAAAATCACATTGAATTTGATCACAACACAGAGACGGACAGCGGCGATGTTCTTGGCGGGACCCCGCCGCTGTCCTGGCCACATTAACCCTCAGGAGGAAGAACATGGCTATTAAGACTGTGCCCCAAAACGGGGCCAATGGGAAGCAAACTGTGCTTGCCCTGGATCTGGGCAGCAATACTGGATGGGCGTTGTATAATTACCCTGATGGCACCATCACCAGCGGTACGGAGAGGTTTCAGAACGACCGTTGGTCAGGGGGCGGTATGCGTTTTTTACGGTTCAAACGTTGGCTGGCCGAAGTGCACAGTGCAGCGGGTGGATTGCAGATGATCTATATGGAAGAGGTGCGTCGGCACCTTGGTGTTGATTCTGCTCACGTTTATGGCGGATTTCTTGCCCATTTGACATCATGGGCCGAATCTGAGCAGATCCCGTATCAAGGCGTGCCCGTAGGCACGATCAAGAAATTCGCAACTGGGAAGGGGAACGCCAATAAACAGGCGGTAATCCAGGCGATGGTGAAGAGGGGCCATAATCCTGGCGATGATAACGAGGCTGATGCCCTGGCTTTGCTCCACTGGGCCTTGGATCAGGAGGTGGTGTCATGACTGGTGCACCCAAACATCCAAAATCTCCCCTGGGACGCATACAGGGCAGTACAATCAACGCAGAGGCTACCAAAATCTATGGTTGGAATCGGCACAAGATTCTGGTGGTTGCACAGGACGATGATCGGCTTAGCTGGGAAGAACAGGAGGTGATTCGCCAAGTGGGTGAAAAGCTCTACGGACGTCCTGCGCGTCAGGGGGTGGGTCATGCCTGATCAAATTGCAAAGTGGACACCAAAAATGGTGGCAGAGCGTTTGGAGGAGGCTGCGGCCACCATGAAGCGTCTACCACCTGTTGGTCCCAGAAAGCTACAGAGCCAATGGCCCACTATTATTCGTGACTACTGGGAAAGCTATGGCTATGACAGGGCCAGGGTGCATCTCGGACCACCATCGGCATTGGCAATTCAACGTATGGATGAGAGCCTGGAGTGGCTCAAGGTGCTTGAAAAACGCTCTGCCCAGCTGATCTGGTCCCGGGCTGAGCGATTGCCATGGAAGCTGATCATGCGCATGCTGGGGGTGAGCCGAGCAACGGCGTGGCGTTATTGGATGGCCGCGCTGACAGAGATTGCGCAGAAGCTTAACCAATCATCAAAACATCCTATTGAAACAAATAGGTGAAATGTGTTTCATGCTACTTTTTTCTTGAGACAAAGAAGCGTGATTGAGATAAGATTGTTGTCACAATAGCAAACAAGCGCGTAAACGCAATCAAGACCCGTCCGGGAACCTCTCCCAGGCGGGTTTTTCTATTTGAGGAGCCTCATCCATGTCCTTCGGCCATTTTATCAACGGCATCACTGCCAGATTTCGGGAGCCTTCATCCTGGGGAGGAATTGCTGTTCTGCTAACAGTCTTCGGTATGTCCGATGTTGAGGCCAAGGCCATCACAGATCTCCTGGCTGCTATCGCTGCAACCACTGCCGTGTTTATGCATGAAAAGGGATCCTGGTAATGGCTAATTTTGAATCTGCAATCTCCATAGTGTTGCAACATGAAGGCGGTTACGTTAACGATCCTGTAGACCCTGGTGGAGCGACCAACTATGGAGTTTCTCTACGTTTTTTGAGGGCCACGGGAGACTTGGATCTTGGTGATGTGGATGGCGATGGTGACATTGACGCTGATGATATCCGCCAGATGAATCGGGATCAGGCAATCGCCATCTACCGCAGTGAGTTCTGGGACAGAGGTGGCTATGAGCACATCCGCCACCAGAATGTGGCCAACAAGCTGTTTGATGCAGCGGTCAACATGGGGCCAAAACAGGCCCACAAGTTGGTTCAGCGGGCACTGTGGTCGGTGGGACGTCGAGTTGTCGTTGATGGTCAACTTGGCCCACGCACACTGGCTGCCATTCAGGATGCCAATGGAGCGCATCTTCTGGCTGCTTTGCGCTCTGAGATGGCCGGTTTTTATCGTGAGCTTATCGCCCGCAGACCCCAGCTCAAAAAATATCGCAAGGGCTGGGAACGTAGGGCCTACGCATGAAACCGGAGATTGTGATGAGTGTTCCTCCTCCTGATTGCATGGCTCAGCACTGTCCTGAGCATCAGGCCTCCCAGGTGCGCATTCGCAGCCTGGAGCATCGGATCAAGCAGTTGGAGCAGGAGACCATCAAAGACCTGCGAGAGGGCATTGAGGGGCTGAAGGCCGAGATGCATGAGATCAGCCTGAAGCTCGCCAAGATGGGCGTGGGTGCTCGTATATTTCATTTGGCCCTGGGGGCTCTCATGACCGGCCTTGCCACCTTGGTGGCCATGTTGCTGGCCAAATAGGAGACGATATGTTTGAAACAGTTTGGGAAATTGGTGGCATGGTCATAATGACCTTTATCGCCGTTGGTGGCATCACTGCTATTGTCTATATCATTCAGAACTTGCTG
>JADFWT010000292.1 GCA_015233785.1 Magnetococcales bacterium | reverse complement strand
GTCGGCCAGATTGGTGTAGAAGGGGTTTATCTTGGGAACAAAAAGTGCAATTTTCACAAGAGTATATCAAAGGTTCGATGGTTAAACCCGGATTCGGCAGTTAGGCGCACCCAACCGTCGAATCCAGGTTAAAGGGCAGCCGAGGCGTCAACCATGTGCCGATTTAAAGTTGAACGGTCATAGAGCTGGTATCGTCCCAAATGCGGTGGGACTTTAGCGGATCCTCTGTGCGTGCCGGGGGGGGCCGGCAAAGGCTTTTCTGCCCACTCTATCCCACGCCAAAGGAGCGACCCACGCAGCGAAAACAGCGTGTGGAGATGGTTTTACCAAGTCCGGAGAGGGGCGCGCCGCAGGTCAGGCAGAGCTGTTGTGTTTTGCGCCGCATCTGTTCAGTCGGGTTGCGGCTGAGAATGGCTTGCAGGCTGGGGCTGGGATTCTCGGAGAGTTGGGCCAGAACCGACTCCGGGAGACCGACCCGTTGGGCCAGCGTATTGCGTACGGTAGAGCGCTCATCGTTGTTGGCCATCTGCATTAGAGCGGCATCATTCAGGGCCGGATTGGCGGCCAGAGAGAGGCCGATACGCTCATCGGGATGCTGCATCAATGGTGGTATGAGGGGGGCGGGCAGGGCACGGTTTTTGGCCAGCGCCCGCAGAATCTCCAGATCTCCCAGGTCGGCCAATGCCGCCAGTAGCTTCGAGTCGCTCTTCGGTGAGGCAGCCATTTCGATAAAACGGGTTTGGGCGGCCTGTTTGACGATGGCGGCATTGTCTCGCCACAGAATGGTCAACGCTCGCCACGGCAGGTTCGGGTTGGCGCAGACCGCTTGACGCACCTCCGGCTGGGCGCATTTGGGAAGATGGTCCAGGGCCGCGGGGGTATCGGTGGTTGAGGCCAGTTGGGCCACGGCATCCCGCACCCCTTGTGCTCGATCTCGCGCCAGCCGGTTGAAGATGGCCAGCGACACCTCCGGATTCTGGGCCACCGCCCGGCGTACCTGGCTGTTCTTCTCCTGGGCCAGTTGATCCAGAGTGTTCTCTGGGGTAGAGGGGTTCTGGGCTACCGCCAACCGTACTGCCTCAAAAAAATCCCCCGAGAGCATCTCCAGCGTGGCTGTGGGGGTGTGAGGGTTGCTTGCTGCTGCCTTGCGAATCGCCTCGTCATCATCTTCGGCCAACTGGGCCAGCATAGCCTGTTCCCGGTTACTGCTGCCCACCGCCTGGGCGGCAATCAGCTTGGCGGCGTTGCAGTGGGTCAGAATCAACGCGGCGGCTTCCTGGGGGAGTTGTCGCATCCAGGACGGGTCGATCTTGATATCGTAGGTTCCGGCCTCAATATCGGCGCGGTTCTCTTCGATGAAGGTGATGCAATCTTCCAGTGAAGTGGGGAGAATGACCGGCATGCCGGGCTCCAGATTTGGCCCGTGGCGCGGGGCCGACGGGGGTGTTGTTCGAATCATTCAATAGAGAGCCCACACGCCTCCAGCGCAGGCCGACTTCGTCACTATACACCAATTTTTCGACGTGTGCGGCGCTTTTGGCGAACCGGCGATTTCCCAGCCCTAACGCTGTCGCCACATCGCCCAGTAGGCATCCTCCACAGAGCGGGCATGTCCAGCACCATCCAGTAGGGGACTGTGTTGAATCCTCTGTCGAAGTCCCAGACGCATCTCTCGTAGCGCATTCGGGTTATTTGCCAGCGCTACGGCCTTCTCCAGGTACTCTTTTTTGGATTCTGCCAGCAGGGGCTCTTTAAGGCCGGCGTGGGCCAGAATATCCGTGGCCATGCGTCCGATAAAATTCTCCCCGGCCAGCGCTACCACCGGCACGCCCATCCAAAGGGCCTGGAAGGTGGTGGTGGCCCCGGTAAAGGGGAAGGGGTCCAGGGCGATATCGATGCGCTGATAGTGGGTTAGATGATCGGTAATGTCATCCAGAGCGCTCACCAGCTCCAACCGTTTGGATTCTACGCCGTGGCTGGCAAAGCGATCCAGAATGCGCGCCCGTACCGGCGGGTCTTCCAGCGATTGACGATACTTCAGCATCAGTCGTGCATCGGGTAGCGCCGTGAGAATCTCCGCCCATAGGTCTACCACCTGATGGTTGATCTTGCCGGGATTGTTAAGCGAGCCGAAGGTGACAAAGTGGTTTTTATCCATGGGCAGTGGCCCGACGTCGGGGGCTTGCTCAGGTTCCGGGTAGTTGTAGAATACCGGCAGCCTATAGAGTGCCTCGGTAAACAGCTCTCGGGTATCCGCCTCCGGATGAATGGTTTCATCGGTGAGCCAGTAGTCCATAGCCTCCAGGCCGGTTGTGGCCACATTGTGAAAGCTCACCTGAATGGGGGCGGGTCGATAGGCGGCGATCAGCGGGCGGTTTTTGTCGAACATGGCCGCCAATACCACCAGAACATGCACACCGTCGTTATGAATCAGCCGGGCGACGTTGCCGTCACTGATGCCTTGAATCGGTCGCCACTGGGCCACGCACGCGTGCAGCGCCTCGGCCACCGGGTCATCCGGATGGGAGCCCTCCACGTAGGCGTACAGCTTGACCCGCTGCGGGTCGTGATGTTGAAACAGCGGCAGCACATTGCGCCCCACCGGATGGTCATGCAGATCGGAGGATAGGTAGCCGATCTTCAGAGGTTCACCATCGGCCAGGGTGGGAGCCTGGCCCGGTTTGCACAGCGGTTTGATCTTGGGGTCCAGCAGCGACTGAATGTA
>JADFWT010000291.1 GCA_015233785.1 Magnetococcales bacterium | reverse complement strand
TGATGAGCGACGCCAAGGGCGAGAGACTCGATACACTATTCGGGGCTGGTGCCCTACCCCACAATATTAAACCCTATAGTTGATGCAGTACGCCGGGTGATGCACCCAAAAATCAAAGGTTTCTGCCAGCGTATCGACGCTCTCCGCCGCATCGCCGATGAGAAGATTACCCTGAAGGCCGATATCGGCCTCATGGATCAGATGCAGGGCCTGTTTAAGCTGCTGCGGGGTGATTTTTTTCTTCATGCTGGTGAGAATTTCGGCGCTCATATTCTCGATACCCAGGCTGATATAGACGCAGCCGGAGGCCTTGAGCAGCGCCAGGGTCTTCTCATCCACCACCTTGGCGTGCAGTTGACAGGTCCACGGCATCCGGTACGCCTTCATGCGCTGACAGAACACCTTCAGACGGCTCTTTTTGAAGGCCAGAAGCTCATCAAGCACCATGACGATATTGATGCGGTAGGTGGCGATCAGATGCTCCAGCTCGGCGAAAAAATCATCCAGATCCCGCTCCCGATAACGCTTACCGTTAGGGTGGTAGCAGAAGGTGCAAGAGAGAGGACAGGAGCGACTGGAGATGATGGGAATAGCCCGTGGATCATCCTTCACCGAAAGGCTGTAGTTGCTCTGGGGAAGCTGCCGATCCAGCAGATGCTCCACATGAAATCCGGCAAAATCAGGCCACGGCAAGGCGCTAATCTCGCGGTTGACCGGGCGCTCTGGGGTACGCAGCGGGCCGGTAGGGGTCTTGAGAATCAGCCCTTGCACCTGATCCATGGGCGTGCGATTGGCCAGGGCCTCCACCACCTCCACAACAGCCAACTCCCCTTCGCCAATAACACCGATATCCAGATCCAACAGCGTGGCAGCGATCTCCGGGCCGGCGCTCACCGCCCCGCCGCCAGCCAGATTGACGATACCCGGCTTGGCCGAACGGGCCGCCTGAAAGATCGCCTGAAGGTTTTGAACGTGTGCGGAGATACCGCCTGTGGCACAAATATCAATATCCAGGACGCGCACATGCTGGGCCACACACGCCTCCACTGGCCCCTCTTCCTGGTTAAGATTGAGGCAGTGGACCTGCTTACCCGCCTGCTTGAGGGCAGCAGAGATATACAGAATGCCCAGAGAGAGGTCATAGCTGTTATAGCTGCCCTCCACAAAACGGGGCATCACCAGAAGGATGTTCATGACACAGTTCCCTGTTCAGCACACCAGCGGTGCCACATCTGTCGATATGCCGCCTCCACGGCCCGAGCATAGCTCAGATGATCCCCCAGCAACGAGGCATCGAACCGCTCCCGCAGCGAGGCCCGCAGCGCCGCCAACGCCGGAAGATCTGCCGCGCGCTCCACGGCACGCTCGACATACGCTTCACGAGTGGTGGCCACCCACCCTTCCACGCCGAGATTATGCATGAACGACGCCGTATAACGACTGGCATGATTGGCTCCGTAGAGAGACACCAGAGGGACGCCCATTCGCAGGGATTCCAGCCCGGTAACGGCGGCGCCGGTGGGGTAGGTGTCCAGTTGAAAATCGATCTCGCGGTAGAGTTTGAAGTGAGCCCTCTGGGGGGTCCAGCCTTCGACACGAATCCGCGCCGGATCAATCCCCTCATTAACAAAGCGCTCGGTGAGCATGGGACGAAAATAGTCCATGTTGCGCTGAGAGAGCTTCAAAAACAGGCGGCTCTCTGGAATCTGCCGCAAAATCTCCGCCCACATGGGGATCATCGGCTGGGAAATTTTGTTGGAGCGGGCAAAGACTCCCAAGGTGAGATAGCCGTTTTTCAGGGCGGGAAGCGGCCCGGCCTTGGGCATGGTGAGAAACGGCATCAAGTGGATGCCGCAAGGCAGATCGTAGATCTCTTCGGCAAAGTGACAACGGCTCTCCGGCGGGATGGCCAGAGGATCGGAGAACAGGTAGTCCATGGCCTCAAGTCCGGTGCCATGATCGTAGCCCCAGGCCGACACGCTCACCGGGGCCGGACGACGGGCAAAGATGCGCAGACGGTTGTGTCCGGCATGGCCCATCAGATCCACCAGAATATCGATGCCATCCTGTCGAATCAGCGCTTCCAGCTGATCATCTGAGAGGCGCTCCACCTCCCGCCAGTGGGTCGTGCGGGATTTAAATATATCGGTGACGAAATCCCCCGACCCCACCAGGGTTTGGTAAGCGAACGTCTCATAATGTTCGGGGTCATGATGCACCATGGGCGCGGCAAAGGCGTTGGCGGCTGAGTGGTTGTGGAAGTAGCTCGACACATAGCCGATCTTCAACTTTCGCTGGGGGTCAGGGCTATTGGCAAGAGGCTTACGGGCAGTAAGGACCGGGCAGAAGCGCCGGCCCCACGCCTTGCGCTCCGCCTGAATTTCAGCATCTTCCAGAGAGGGGGTGTGATCCATGTAGATAATCAGATTGGAGTGGACCGTCTCATGGTCGGGGAAACGCGCAAGATAGGATCGGCTGATGGCGATGGCCTCGTCAAAACGACCAACGGAGACGTACGCATCCGACAGGGCGATGCAGGATCGGGCGTCATCCGGCCGCATCTTCCAGCACTGCTCAAAGTGGTGGATGGCCTCTTCAGGATGGTCATCCATACCGCAGACCACCCCTAGATCCAACCGGATTTCAAAGTCGTCCGGCTGCATGGCCAGGGCCTGCCGATAGCAGGATATGGCCTGCTCCAGCCTTTCATTCTGGCCGTAAGCTGTGCC
>JADFWT010000290.1 GCA_015233785.1 Magnetococcales bacterium | reverse complement strand
ATATTTTGAGGGCATCAGGAAAAATCATCATCCTGAGACTCGCTCCCGGACACGAAGCCCACTTTGTCGAAACCGTCCGCCGCGCCTCCATGGATAAGGATCGGGAACAGAGCAGCGTGTTGGATCTGGCTTGATATTTTGGAAGACCAGATCCGGCCAGCCCCCATCAGAGCCAAACAGAGACGGTAAACCTGATGGAAGGCGACGAGACCGATTAAAGGCAATGGGACCGATGGAGATACTCCATGAATGTTGACACACAAGCAGATCTGACCCCTCAAAACCTGATCACCTTCCTAAGCGAAGTCGAAGGGTTTGATCAATTATCCAAGGAAGAGCTGGAGGTGCTGATCCTGCCCATGATCAGCGTGGTTGACTATGTTCCGGGCCAACTGATCATCAAGCACGGCACCATGGGATCGAATCTATTTGTCATCTTCCAAGGCACCATTCGGGTTGTTTTGGGTGTTATCAACGACAAACCCTTGGAGGTTGAGCAGGAAAAAGGGTGCATCACCGGCGAGATGGCCTTGATCTCCAATGCGCCACGCAGCGCGGATATCTACGCCGCCAACCAAGTCATCGCCCTCGTGCTTGATATCGAAACCTTCCAGACCCTCATGATGCAAAATGCCCGCATCTGCAAAGCCTTTGCAAGATTGATAGGACGGCGTATCCTGCAAAACCATATCAGGTCGCTTGAGTCTTCGTAACCAGTCGTACACGATCAATCACACAATCAAGGACCCGCGACCCAGACCACACCCTACTCTCTATAGGATTGCGCCATCATGGAAGAGACCGCCCCTTTGAATGAGGAGCAGGTCAGAGCGTGGCTGCTCGACCACCCGGAACGTTTTCCAATTCTGGCAGACACCCTCTGCGCCTGCCACCCGGAGCTCTGCACCGATATCGGTCAGAGCCGCATCCAAAATGATATTGTCTCCTTCAAAGGCGGGCGCAAAGATCTACTTCAGCAACGGGTCACCGAGCTTGAAGCCGAGCTTGATGATCTACACCAAAGAATCCATCACAACGAACGCATCTACCGCACCTTTCGTGCCCTGCGCATGCGCCTGGTAGCCACCGAAAGCATCGCCGAGCTGATTCTCCTCCTGACCATGGGGCTGGAGAAAGTGTTCGACCTGACCCGTGTCAATCTGATTTTAATCCGCGAAAAGGGGCTCCCCGGCATGGAACTTGCCGATAACACCCTTCAGGAGGAGCTGGACCAGCGTCTGATCACCCACGACCGGGCGACCTTCACCCCCCTGCTTGAAGGGGGTATCGAGACGTTGGTTCGGATCGGCCAAGAGGGACACAACCGTCATCTTTTGTTTGGCGACCATGCTCAAGGAATACGGGCCGAGTCCCTCACCCCCCTGCTACAGCCCCAAGAGGCTGGCAGTGTGGGCGAGCCGCTGTTGGTGGGATGTCTGGCCATGGGAGAGTCCAACCCAAGCCGTCTAACCCCCGGCCAATCCTCCGATCTGCTTGCGGATCTGGTGGAAACTTTCACCATCCGCCTGTTTAAACTTACAGCGGACACCATGGAGCACCATGACCAAGAATGCGACCACGAAAGCACAGAAGAGTGCAGCAGCTCTGAAAGCAACGGCAGCGGCGACAGCAATAACAAAGGATAAAACCCTCCCCCATCTGAATCGATTCCTACACCACCTTGCCATCGAACGAGGGCTTTCGATCAATACGGTCAAAAGCTACCGACGGGATCTTAACGCCTTCGCCCAATTTTGGGCCCATCTCGATGGCGAATGGATGACACCAGAGGATATCAGCCTGATCCGCCCCACCGATCTACGCAGTTTTCTCGCCGAAGGCCACCGGCTCAAATTGGCCAAGGCAACCATGCAGCGTCGCATGGCCGCCATTCGCTCCTGGTTTCGCTACCTGGAGCTCGAAGGCATCGTGACCGAAAACCCCGCCGCTGTCATCGCCTCGCCCCGCGCCGGCAAACGCCTACCCCGCGCCCCAACGGAAGAAGAGACCGCCCGCATGGTGGAAAAACCGGGCAAAGAGAGCAAAAAGGAGAAGGGGAAAAAACGGGCCAAACAGCCCGAATGGATCGACCTGCGCGACCGAGCCATCCTGGAACTGCTCTATGGCTCCGGACTACGTGTCGGCGAACTATGCGGCCTCGACATGGGTGATCTCGACCGAGCCGAAGAGGAGGTTCGGGTGCTTGGCAAGGGCAACAAGGAGCGCATTGTTCCCCTGGGACGCCAAGCCATCCTAACCCTGGACCTCTACCTCGACGCCCGACGCAGCCATCAGGCCAACCTGATACCGGCCAGCCCGATCTTTATCGGCATTCAAGGAGGGAGACTCAACCCGCGTATGATCCAACGTCTGGTTGAGCGTCTACGCCGCCGTCTGGGGCTGCCAGAGAAGACCACACCCCACGCGCTGCGCCATGCCTTCGCCACCCATCTGCTCCAAGCTGGTGCCGATCTACGAGCCATCCAGGAGCTATTGGGCCATGCATCGCTCTCCACCACCCAGCGTTATACCCATCTGAACCTGGCCAATCTAACCAGCATCTACGACGACGCCCACCCGCGCTCCCGAAACGATAAATTGCCGAAAAACAAGCACGGATCAACATCAACGGTACCGAAGAGCGCCCCTGCGCCGAAGATTAAGAGGAACGCGCACCATGCCCTACGCCCTCAAAGCCACCATTGAGAGCCTGCTGGTTCCACCCGGACTTTTTATCG
>JADFWT010000028.1 GCA_015233785.1 Magnetococcales bacterium | reverse complement strand
CGCCGCTTTCGTTTTCGGCGGTACCGCCTACCAGGCGGGTGGCGAAACGGGCCACGCGGCTGAAGACAAAAATCACCAGCTTCCCGTTTCACTCCAACCTCCGAATGGAGAGCGGAGAACCCTAACCGTATCGTTGCCATCATGGTAGAAGAGATCGGGGGGGCGCTGTCAAGGCGACCTCTCCAAACTGGCCCGGTAAATAAATCGCCTCTCTTGACTCATGTCAATGTTGCCCCCATCCAAGCGCGGTATAACCCCATGCCATGATGCATGTGTGGACCTTAAGTGTGTCCCCCGTCCACGCATGCCGGCAATGAGGGGCAACCACAACCCTCCTCCCCCCACTTGGCGTGGTTGCCCTTCTTCGATTGATTAAACCCCTTATAGCGATGCTAACGCAGGAGATAACACATAGTGAGCAATCAAAAAAACAGCGCCGTGGACATGTTTTGCTATCAGTGCAGCATGAGCGCCCCCAACGGATGCGGCAGCAAGGAACAAGCCCTTGGAACCTGTGGCAAAGATGCCAATCTGGCACGCCTTCAGGACATCATGATCTTCGGACTGAAAGGGCTGGCAGCCTATCGTGAACATGCCCGTGAGCTGGGAGCCGACACCACCGAGGTGGACGACACCATCAGCGAAACCCTCTATTTTACCATGACCAACGTCAACTTCGATTTTGACCAGCATATCGCCCAACTCATGAAAGTCGGCGATGCGGGCGTCAAGGCGATGGATCTTCTGAGCGGTGCCCATACCGGGGCCTTCGGTATTCCCACGCCGGTTCAGATCACCCAGAACAAGGCCGAGGGCAAGGGCATTCTGGTCTCCGGCCACAATCTGGATATGCTGGGCAAACTTCTGGAGGCCACCGCAGGCAAGGGCATCAACATCTACACCCACTCCGAAATGCTGCCTGCCCACGGCTACCCGGAGCTGCGCAAGCATCCCCACCTTAAGGGCAATATCGGCGGCGCCTGGCATGATCAGGCGGAGCTGTTTGAAAAATGGCCCGGAACCTGTGTGGTCAACACCAACTGCATTGTGCCATTGAAGAAAAGCGCCACCTACGGTCCCCGCCTCTACAGCTACAAGGTGACCGGTATTGAGGGCTCCACCAAAATTGACAACGACGACTTCACCGCCCTCATTGAGCAGACGCTGAGCCTGCCGGATGTCACCGGCTTCGACAGCGACGCCACCCTCACTACCGGCCATCACTATCAGACCCTGCTAACCCTGGCTCCGCAGATTCTGGAGGCGGTTACCGAAGGGAAGATTCGTCAATTCTTTGTAATTGCCGGTTGCGACGCACCAGGTAGCGGTGGTCAGTACTATCGGGAGATGGCTCAACAGCTGCCAGACGACTGCATCATCGTCACCAGCAGCTGCGGCAAGTTCCGCTTTAACGATATCGACTTCGGCACCGTACCAGGAACCGAGCTGCCCCGCTATCTGGACCTGGGACAGTGCAACGACAGCAACGGTGCCGTGCATATCGCCCTGGCACTCAGCAATGCGCTGAACACCCCGGTCAATGACTTGCCGATATCAATTGTATTGAGCTGGCTGGAGCAGAAGGCTGTAATTATCCTGCTGGCGCTGTTCAGCCTCGGTATTCAGAACATCACCATCGGCCCCAAAGCGCCGCAGTTTGTGAATAGCGATATTCTCGATTTTCTGGTGAAGCAGTTCAACCTGAAGCTGACCGGAGAGGCGGCGTCCGACCTGAAAACGCTGTTGATTCAGAAAGCGGCCTGATTATAGAAAAAAAAATGGGGCGGCACGCCAACCCGCGCCGCCCCATGCATGATTCCAACGCCCCTTGGCTCCGCATAGCCTCGTTGGAATCTTCCCCGTCGCCTCGAAGTCCCCCCTCTTATCGACGGTTACCGCTTAAGACACATTCCTGTGCATACAAAAAGAGCCGCTCCGACTTCGCTTGAATGCCATGTTCAAGCGCCATCCTCATCCACCAGAGTAACTCCGTCGGGAACTATTGATACCCCAACTGAATGGCGCGGCAACATCAAATAATAGTTTACATGGATTTCTCTAAGTGAGGGTATCCACGCCCCGACGATGGGTCTATCATCACATGCAAGCCTTTTATTTATAAGATTTATTTTAACAAGACTTCCAACTTCCGGTAGAACTTCAGCGGGTAAGATGTTTGTGAAGTTTCTTCACATTGGTGAAAAAAATGATTCTGGCTCCCCCCCTAAGCACATGCCATGGTGTACATCGATTCTTAACTTAACCCTCAATCAGGAGGATTCAGGTGCCTGTGCATGTAGGCTATGATGGAAGACTCTATGCTGTAGTCCTTTCGTGGGAAGAGCGCCGTGTGGCGGTGAGAGGATGGAGACGAACATTGCTTTTTTTCCACGCCTTGCCTAACGTTGACGGTGGCTTGTCGCTTCTTGTCGCAGGGCGTCAATCCCCCGGAAGCAGCCAGAAATGTGCCCCGCTTCAGCACCAACTCCCCTTGCAGCCAGGATGCAATCGATGAATGTACTGTTGGTCTCCGCCCCCATGGCCGAAACCTGGCAGGTCACCACTGACCACATTAATGGCCAGTATCCGGTAGGATTGGGCTATCTGCACGCTTACCTGGAACAGAGCGGCCACCAAGTGCGCACACTCTATCTGGTGAATAACAGCCATGAAGAGGGCATGGCCGCCTTTTATCAGGCGATTCATAAGGATCCACCCCAGATCATCGGCTTCAACATCATTACCGATAACCGGGTGAGTAGCTTTCTTATGATGCAGGAACTGCCCGCGCTACACCCCAATGCACAGGTCATCATCGGCGGCATCCATGTCAGTGCTATGCATGAGCAGATCCTCACCGCCTTTCCCAACGTGATTGCCGTACTGGGTGAGGGGGAAACCACCGCCGCAGAGTTACTGCAAACCCTGGAGAGTGGCGGCTATCTGTTTGACGTGCAAGGCATCGCCTACTTTAACTCTGAGCAGCAGCAAGTGGTAACCACCGAACAACGTCCACTGCTGGAAGATCTGGATACCCTGCCGTTTCCCAAGCATGAGATTTTCTGGCACCCCGACAGAGTTGAAGCCGACTTATTGACCAGTCGAGGCTGTCCCTTCGAGTGCAGCTTTTGCGCCCTGGATGCCCTCTCCCGGCGCAAGGTGCGCTTCCGCTCGGTAGAGAACGTGGTGGATGAGATCGAGTATCTCCAAAAAAGCTTCCCCAAGCTGGAGCAGGTCCACATCTACGACGACCAATTTTTTATCTCCAACAAGCGAGCTATCGAGATTTGCGAAGAGATCATAAAGCGGGGAATCAAGCTGAAATTTTTCTGCCAGGGAAGACTGCGCCCAATCAGTCTGGAACTGGTAGATGCCCTCTATAGGGCCAACTTCCGTTTGGTGACGTTGGGACTTGAGACAGGCTCTCGGAGAATGCTGGAGAAGTGCCGGAAAAAAATCACCCCGGAAGATGCACTGCACGCCATCACCATGTTTAAAAACTATCCCTCCATTAATCTCCATGTGCTGCTGATGGTCGGCCTGCCGGGAGAGTCCCTGGCCACCATCATGGAGACGGCAGAGTTGGTGAACCGCATGCAGGAGATCCGCTTTCACGACTACTCCCAAATCATACAGACCACCTTCATCTATCCCGGTACCGAGATCTATCGCAATGCCAAGCAGAGCGGCTTTATCAACGACGACTACTGGCTCACCAGTCAAAATGCGCCCCTCTATCTGGTAGAGCATAATAAAGAGATGATGACGATCTATCGAGAGATCCTCCTTACTCATATCTCCCTTGCCCGCATCTTTACCCCCAGCGGACTGGCCGCGCAAAAATCCCGTCTCACGGAGATCATACGCTTCTGCCTTAGTTACCCGGATCACTACCAACCGGTGGCAGAACTGGTCAGCAGGGTGGTGAACACCATGATTCACAAAAAAGAGTTAAAGTTTGATATTTCCACCAAACACCCCTTGCCATCCGGGGCGCTGCCGACCTTGCGCCTACTACCTAATCAGAACGGCACCCCGGCCACCGAATTCTCACTTCATATCGGCAAGATCGAGAGCAGTAACGCAACCGCCATGCATATCGTCCGGGATTACTACCTGTTTAGGGCCGAAAAGCCTACCGAGTTGATCAATGCCGCCATCATCGCTTACCTGGAAGAGATGTTTGGGAGCGGACGCACCAAAGAGCTGCACACTTCACTAGGCATGCATACCTGGGCTCAGGGGAATTCCCACCATCGATTCAACATCGTCCTGTAAGACCCTCTGCCCCATCAACACCAAGCAAAAAAAACCGGATAGCCCATCAGGCTACCCGGATATGGTGCTCAGCTACCGCACCTTTTTAAAAAGGGAAACCGGCGGTTGTGTCAATCAGCGGGCATCGGCAATCAACGCCGCAGGCTGCGCCTGGTGCGAATCCAGACGGAAGAAGTTAACCGTCTCCTGAAGCTGTTGCGCCTGACCGGAGAGAGACTCCGTGGTTCTGGCCATGTCGGATGCTGCCCCGGAATTCTGCTGAATCCCCTGATCCAACTGCTGCAGGGCACCGTTAATCTGCCGAATACCGGCATTCTGCTCGGTACTGGCGGCAGAGATCTCCTGTACCAGCTCAGAAGTCTTCTGAATATCCGGGACCAGCTTATTGATAATCGCTCCGGCACGCTCCGCCACCTCAACACTGGAAGCGGATAGATTGCTGATCTCCCCAGCGGCATTCTGACTCCGTTCGGCCAGCTTGCGCACCTCGGAGGCCACCACGGCGAACCCTTTACCATGCTCGCCAGCCCGAGCGGCTTCAATGGCAGCATTCAGCGCCAGCAAATTGGTCTGGCGTGCAATCTCTTCGATGATGGAGATCTTGTCTGCGATCTCCTTCATGGCCTTCACTGCTTCCAACACCGCTTCACCGCCATCCGCCGCATCTTTGGCCGCCTGAGCCGAGATACGCTCGGTGGCTTGGGCATTATCGGTGTTCTGCTGAATACTGGAGGTCATCTCCTCCATAGCCGATGAGGTCTCCTCCACCGAAGCAGCCTGCTGAGTCGCCGCATCAGAGATGGTAGAAGAGGTGGTTGTGAGCTGGGAGCTCTCAGAGGTAACGCTGTGGGTGGCGTTGGTAAAGACGCTGATGGTCTCGCTGAGATTTTTCACCATGCTCTTCAAGGTCAACAGCAGCCCGCCACACAGCTCATCCTTGGTGCAGCTCGGGTTGATTTTGACGGTGAGATCCCCTTGGGCAATACGCTCGGCAGCATCCACAGCCAGTTTAAGCGGACGGATGATACCCTGGGTGATGTTGAATGCCAGGTAGACCCCCAGCAGAAGCACAAAACCAGTAGCGATCAAGGCGATCATACTCTTCAGGTCGGCTTCTTCACGGGTAACGTCAATGGCGGTTTTCACCTCGCCATCCTTGTCGGTGACGTACTGGTTCAGCACCGGTTCCATCTCATGCACTGCCTGACGCATGGCGGCGACTCTCTCTTTCAGTACGGCATTCTGCGCCACCAACTTCAGAAAGCTGCCCTCATACCGCTTGAGATCACTGGCGATCGCTTTTTTGGTACCGCCCTCAAGCTGCGACTTCTCCACATTGCCCAGGATGGTCACAACGTCCTGCTTAAGCTTCCCGACATATTTGTCGGCACCGCGCATCAGATAGTCTTTTTCATAACGGCGCAAGAATAGATAGTCGCGCCAGATATCCGGCACATAGTGCGCATCAAGTACTTTCTCGACCAGAGCTGCATCGCTGCTCAACTTACGGGCGGTGACAGCATCCACTTTGCCGTTGGCCTCTTTCTGCTGTACAGCCAACGCGAAGGTCTCCTCGTAGGGTGCCAGCGTGATACTCAATGCCTCTTTCACCTTGGGACCGATAAACGCTTCCTCAACTTCCTCAAGAAAGTCTGTGATGCCCTGCTTATGCCGCTGTATATATTTTTGTTTGCCACGGAGGCGATAATCCTTTTCGTTGCGACGCAGCTGCAGATACATCTCCCGCAACATGGCCACATCAAAATTCTTCAGCCGCTGCTCCAGATCATGGGCAGCGTCCCTGAACTGCCCTTGCAAGCCGGTCTTGGGTGTTAAGCCCTTGGTTTTCCATACCTCAACCACACCGTGAAAACTGGCGAGATACTGATCAATCAGCTTACCCAGCTGTAGAGCGCGATCTGCATTTCCCGTATGGCCGTTCTCACGCTCCGACTTCTCCAGATCCGCCACAAGCATATGAATCTTATCGACAGCCGCCTCCACCTTGCCCACATACTTATCCTTAAGACGGAGCACAAAATCCTTCTCCCCCCGGCGGGCCTCCAACATATAACGATGGATATCCTGTACGTGGGATTTGTTGGCCTCCTCTACAAATATCAGGTTTTCGTAGCTCTTTTTGGCATCCTCCAACGTGGCTACGTAAAGGATCACAATACCAATAAAAAATGCCCCCATAATGCCGAAGCTGACACCGAGCTTCGATCCGACCCGAATATCGAACATGTTTCCAACCCTCTCTCAACCAATGATGGACCAATTGCGCATCGCATAAATGACACCCCCAAGCGCCCTTTCTTTACGATTTTTTTTTCGCGCTAATGTTTTTTTTATTGGTATTTTGGCCCATTTTTAGCACCACGTCATCAAGTAAATAACACCTTAAATAGATTAAGATATAACCACCCTTAAAATTACACTTAAAATATCAATAATATCAACCATATAAATCCATAAGCCCGCAAACATGCAAATGACAACAAGAACTATTCAATGACTTGATTGTGACTCTAATGTGAAATATTCAACATTCATGCAACAATGAACCTGGTGATTGACACTGAATGCGCTTCGGCAATCAATGTATGAAAGACGCATAAACATAAGGCGCGAAAAGCGGTGACAAAAAAAGCCCGGAGCAGGACCGACCCACCCCGGGCTACAGACAAACTATGAATTTCGGCGCTTATTTTTGCCGTGCCATAGCCCGATTAATGGCCGATACCACCCCTAACAACGCCGATGTGGAAGTGTTGGCATCTTCACCAACCCCATAAACCGGCATTCCTTGGTCAATGGTCAACTGCACATAACTCACCGCCTTGGCAAAGCGCCCCTCATTCAAAGCGTGCTGCTCATAACCAAGCACCTTGAGTTCCATGCCGAACGCCTTCTCAAACCCCACTACAAAGGCACTCACCGGGCCGTTGCCCGTCCCTTCTATCTCCCGAATATTGCCATCGGGGTCCGCTACGGAAGCCACCACACGAGAAGGCTTGGAAAGGCGATCCGGCGCATCTTCTTCCACAGGCCCCGAGGTATACTCCTTCAGAGAATAGACCCCTTCGTGACACACATAGGTATCCATGAACGCCTTGGTCACCTGTTCCGGGGTCAACTCTTCACCATCGCTATCGGTGACACTTTGAATTTTCTGGCTGAACTCCACCTGCAATGCACGCGGCAGGCGCAAGCCGCTATACTCCTCCAGCACAAAGGCAATCCCACCCTTGCCGGATTGACTGTTGATACGCACCACCGGCTCGTACTGACGCCCTACATCCGCCGGATCAATGGGCAGATAGGGCACCTGCCAAATCTCATCCTTGTTTTTACGCATGGCCATAATGCCCTTACGGATGGCGTCCTGGTGGGAACCTGAAAAAGCGGTAAACACCAAATCACCCGCATAGGGATGCCTGGGATGCACCTTGATCTCGGTACACTCTTCAGAGAGTTGCACAATGTCGCGAATGTGCGAAAAGTCCAACTCGGGATCAATCCCTTGGGAGAAGAGATTCATGGCTACGGTAACCAGATCCACATTACCGGTGCGTTCCCCATTTCCAAACAGCGTCCCCTCTACCCGTCCAGCTCCGGCCATCATCCCCAGTTCGGTGGCTGCGACCGCTGTACCCCGATCGTTGTGGGCATGGAGACTGATCACTGCCCGTTTTCCAAGACTCATATGACGATGGAACCACTCAATCTGATCGGCATACACATTGGGTGTGGCCATCTCTACGGTGCCGGGGAGGTTCAGAATGATGGGGTTCTCCTCCGTCGGCCCCCATACCTCCGCCACCCGCTCGCAGATCTCCAGGGCAAAATCCAACTCGGTGCCGGTGAAGCTTTCCGGCGAATATTGAAAGCGGACATTCTCGTCGGCCTTATCGCGAATGCGCTTCACGCCGTCCAGGGCCAACTCAATGATCTCCGAGCGACTCTTGCCGAACACCACCCGCCTCTGGAGCGTCGAGGTGGAGTTGTACATATGAATGATGGGCCGTTTTGCGCCCTGCAACGCCTCAAAGGTACGGTCGATAAGATGCGCCCGAGCCTGCACCAACATCTGGATAGAGACATCATCCGGCACCAACGTTTCTTCAATCACCATGCGGGTAAAGTCAAAATCATCCTTGGAGGCGGCAGGAAACCCTACCTCAATCTCCTTAAACCCCATCTTGACCAGATACTCGAACATGCGTCTTTTGCGGGCCGGATGCATGGGGTGAATCAGCGCCTGATTGCCATCCCGCAGATCGACACTGCACCAGGTTGGAGCCTGCTCAAGTCGCTTTCCAGGCCACTGACGCTCCGGAAGCTCGATGGGCTGAAAATTTCGGTATTTTTGGAATGACATGCTGCTCATGACGTCCTCTATATCCTATCAATTAAAGGGTGCTCAAATCAGGGCAGACCCCAAAGAGTACCAGAGCACCGTCCACATGAGGAGGCACCATGGCAATATCCGACAGAAGATCCAACCGAACACATCTCCGGCCTTGTTCCTGGGATCGCTTACAGGGGGGATGAGTAAATAGAGATCATAGCGCCGCCAAGCGGCAGTAGCGTAGAGAGCAGGCACAAGGTACGGGACGCATCCACCATAGGGGCCGCATCGGCTTGGTCAGACAAAACAGTATGGTAGCTCAAGCGGTTCATCCGTTACTGCACCTTCAACGCAAACCGTGGAATATCGACCCACTGATTGTACGCAAGAACCATACCTATTTACAAGCGTTAATGGCATCCTGAACATATGGATTTATTTATTGAAACCTATCAATTAATTCTTGTTTTTACGTCGAAAATTAATTAATGTCTTGTTTTGTTGGGTGCTGGTCGTTAGGGAATGACCGGCCCTTTTCTCGGGAAAGCCGTCGATCCATCAATCATCTTCTGACCCCACAGCCAGCCGGATATTGACTGTGCGCGACTCAGAACCATTGTCTGACGCGTTTTTCCATCTTCTTATTATGATCTAAGAGGGGTTCGGCGACATGGGATTTCGTGATCTCAGTGTGCGTTCCAAGCTGACCGTCGGCTTTGGGAGCATCATCCTTATCATTGTTCTTTCCTTCCTCTACATCTCTGCCGCCATATCGCAGGCCACGCAAGATGCTCACCAGATCCGGGATGAGAGTGTTCCATTCACAAACATTGCCGCCAAGATGAAAATGGCGGTGATTGAAACGCAGCAGTGGCTTTCAGACGTCTCAGCCACCCATAACAGGGCGGGCTACGAAGACACGGATGCGGCTAAAAAGACTTTTAAGGATGGAATCACCAGTTTCAGCGCCATGTTCCGCGAAGAGGGCGCGACCGCTGAACTGAGAAAACTGGAAGAGCTGGATAAGGCGTATGACGCCCTCTATACCACCGGTCGCCATATGGCTGAAACCTACATCACCAAGGGACTTGAAGCCGGCAATGTGGTCATGGATCAGTTCGATGCAGACTCTGGGCGCCTGAAAGAGTTGATCAATTGGCTGGTAGACTCCCACGTCGACGAATCCAAAGAGATGGCGAACCAGATCTCGGATGAGCTGGAGCATATTTTCGTGCTGCTCTGGATTGTAGCCGCCGCTCTTGTGGTATTGAGTCTTATCATCGGCCTGATCATCACCTCCAGTATTGCTTCTCCAGTACAAATGCTGATGGAGTGCACCGAAAAACTTGGAGAGGGCGATCTTGGCTTTAGCTGCGCCATGGATAGTCAAGATGAGATTGGCCGCATGGGCAATAGCCTGGCTCAAGCGGTACAACAGATCAACAACACCATAGTCGGCGTCCAGGGGGCCTCCAGCCAGATTGACGGAGGCAGCCAAACCCTCTCCGAAGCCTCCAACAACATGTCGCAGATGGCTTCGGAACAGGCCGCTTCCATCGAAGAGACCTCCGCCGCCATGGAAGAGATGACCTCCAACATTCAGGCCATTGCCGACAACAGCCACCAAACCGAGAAAATCGCCGTCAAAGCCTCCAAAGATGCCGAAGAAGGAGGCGGCGCCGTGACGGAAGCCGTTCGGGCCATGAAGGAGATTGCCGACAAGATCTCCATCATTGAGGACATATCCCGACAAACCAACTTGCTGGCGTTGAATGCAGCCATCGAAGCCGCCCGAGCCGGCGAACACGGTAAAGGGTTTGCCGTGGTCGCTTCTGAAGTGCGCAAACTGGCAGAACGGAGTCAAACCGCCGCCGGAGAGATCAGTCAACTCTCCACTTCAAGCGTCACCATTGCCGAGAAGGCAGGTAGCATCATGGGGAATCTGGTGCCGGACATCCAAAAAACAGCCGAGTTGATCCAGGAGATCTCCGCATCAACAGCTGAACAGAATGCGGGAATCGACCAAATCAATAAGGCGGTACAGAGTCTGGATGTCAATATTCAGCAAAACGCTGGATCTGCCGAAGAGATGGCATCCACGGCGGAAGAGATGGCTCAACAGGCTCGGGCATTGGATGATTCAATCTCGCGCTTCCGCACCTCAGAACACCATCAGGCTGCCACCACTCCAGCTCTGGCTGCACTTCCGGCACCATACTAACCCCCAAGGATAAAAAACAATCCATCGTCTATAGCCCCTGTTTTTATCCGCAGGGGCTTTTTTATTTACACAATCCCACCACCACACTAAACAGAAAATTGTATTTATATATCATCCACATATATGAAACGATGCCCCCCTCTAGTTGGCACCACCAAGAAAATATAATATGGGTATGTAAATTATTATGTTGAAATAAAATTATATATCGTCAATGTAGGGTGAATTTGTGAATGTTTATTAACATATTGTTGGTATCTCCTCCGTGGGGGGGGGAGGTATGGGAAATTGTGATCTCTAAAGAAACCCTGAAGAGGTTTCGTAGAGGGCCTATTTGATCTGTGACCTGGATTAAAAGCGACGCTCATCGCAACGCGTTTCCCTCCCAATTGTGTTACGGCTGTCACCCCATCAAACCAAACATCAATCTAATGTGTCGGGGTTATCAAAATGTCCTTCAATGACTGGAGCATACGCGCCAAGCTGACCAGTGCCTTTATGGCAGTCACTCTTATTCTCATCATCGTTGGCCTTCTGAGTTATCGTAATATTCAGTCGCTGGATGAAGGCATGACCAAGGTCACCCACACTCAGCCTCTGATTGATGCCGCCCTGGAGATGAAATACTCCACCGGACGCAACATGCAGATGATCATGGAAATTCTAGCCGCCGAAGAGCATGGCGAGCTTGAGGATATCCAAAGGGAGATCGATGGATTTTCAGGGACGTTCAGCGCCTTTGGACAGGCCATCCTGAATGGCGGCACAGTGGATGACAAAAAGATCTACCGCACCGCCGATACCGATTTACGACAACTGGTCGAGAGTGCCAACGGGGCCTTTAGAGGCACCTTTCAGCCCGGCATGGCCAAGGTGATGGAGCTGCGTAATAAAATTCTGGATATTAATGCCGCCCTGGACCAAACCATGAAGGAGATGGAAGCTGGCTACGATCAGGTCATAGAGAGTGCCGGTACCGTTGAAGAGATGATCAAAAGCCGCATTGATTCAGAACTAAACAGGGGAACGAGCGGCTCCACCATTTTGCACAGGGAGACCACCTGGGCGGATGTCTCCATGGAGATAAAAATCACCATCTCCGAAAGCCGCATCGCTATCGAAGAGTTTGCCCAGGGACTGCCTGAAGCGGAACAAAAAGAGGTGCGCGCCAAATACGACGCCAGCATCACGGATTTCGACATGTGGATCGGCGCACTCATGAACGGTGCCCAAACCAAGGAAGGCAAGATTGCCGCCGTCTCCGACCCGGCCATCCGCACCCAGATAGAGAAACTCGATGGCGTGCATGATGGTGTGTTTCAAAAGGCGGTTAACGCCTTCATGAAACTGATGAGCGATAAGGTGGCTCTTGAAGAGGAGCTGGGGCGCAATGACAAGGCCGCCGACGAAGCGGGTGAGTCGATGATGGAAACACTGATCAAAGTTGAGATGCGTGCCGAAAAGCTGATTGAATCGGTGGTTGACCAGGGTCACCAGATCTCCAAAAACGCCACCATATCTACCATTGTCGGAATTGCCGTAGGGGTCTTCATTGCTCTGTTCCTAAGCTGGCTGATCACCAGCATTATCAATCGCGTCACTGTGCGTGCCATGGATGTTGCCGAGAGACTCTCTAACGGAGACCTGACCATCCGCTCTTCAGAGACCTCAGAAGATGAGCTGGGACAACTGCTCAAGGCGCTATACAACATGGTGGACCGACTGAAAGAGATTGTTGGCGGCGCACTCAACGCCGTGGAGGCTGTCAACGCCGGCAGCTCTGAACTCAGCTCCGCCTCTTCCAGTATCTCCCAAGGCGCTGTAGAACAGGCGGCCTCCATTGAAGAGACCTCCTCGGCCATGGAGGAGATGACCGCGAATATTCAACAGAACGCTGACAATGCCCAAGCTACAGAAAGCGCTGCTAAAAGCGCCTCAAAAGATGCCAAAGAGGGCGGTGCAGCCGTACAGCAAGCGGTGAGCGCCATGCGCGAAATTGCCGGTAAAATCGGCATCATCGAAGAGATTGCCCGCCAGACCAACCTGCTGGCACTCAATGCCGCCATTGAGGCAGCCCGGGCCGGTGAACACGGCAAGGGCTTCGCCGTGGTGGCCTCCGAGGTGCGTAAACTGGCAGAACGAAGCCAGACCGCTGCCGGGGAGATCGGCCAACTCTCCAGCTCCAGCGTAGAAGTGGCGGAGAAGGCTGGTACCACCATTCAAACCATGGTGCCGGAGATTCAGAAGACCGCCGAACTGATCCAGGAGATCTCAGCCGGATCCCAAGAGCAGCATCAGGGGGCCACCCAGATCAACAGCGCCATTCAAACCCTGGATCAGGTGATTCAGCAAAATGCCGGTGCCTCTGAAGAGATGGCCGCTACCTCGGAAGATCTCTCATCCCAGGCACGCATCCTTGCCGAGGAGCTGTCGTTCTTCAAACTGGATCGCAACAGAGAAACCTCTATAGCTCGTGTTGAATAAACCATGCTGCATCCATTGCGGGTCTGGAGTTCCGATACTCCACCAAGACCTCCAGACCCGCTCCCACTCCCAGCACGCAGACACCATCCCTCCTATTTACGCATGAACCAATAGACGTTATGATCAATCATTGAGAATAAATCTTTGATTTCCAGCTCCCACTCAGCGGAGGGACACACCCATGGGGAAGAAAAATCGTAAAGATGATAGAGGCCGAGAGGGTAAGCGCGGAGAAGGCAAAGCGCTGAAGAAGATGATGGGCGGCGTGCCGGACCGGTTGGTACTGCTCGAAGAGAAGATCCAGGCTGTGGCCATGATGGCCGAAGAGCAACTGGAGCAACTCTCTGAAAGACAATCGGCAGCGCTTCGCCACACCCGCGCACGAGAGCAGGAAGTGCAAGGGCAAATGGAGCAACTCTCTGACCGACAAGCCGCTGTAATGCGCAAGTCCAGTGAGCTGAAGAACGCCGAAAGCCAGGTAGAGGAACACATCGCCCAACTGGCAGAGCGTCAAGCCGCCGTACTGCGCAAGGTGGACGCCAATAAGGGACTCGATAGCCGCCTGGAGAAGCAGATAGAGCAGCTCTCAGCACGCCAACGGGTGCTGCTGGAGAAAATGGAGAAACAGAACGTATTGGAGGAGCGGGTAGCCCGACAGGAAGGTGTTATCCAGGGACTCTCAGACCAGTTGGCCGCTCGTCAGGCTAAACTGCAAGCCAAGCTGGAGCAGCAGGACGAAATCGAAAAGCGTGTCGCCGAGCAGCTTGAACAGCTTGCAGAGCGTCAGGCGGCTGTGCTGCGCAAGATACAATCATAACACGCGCCTGCTCCAACTAAGATTTGAAAACAAAAACGACGCGCCGCTTCCACTAGGGGTGCGTCGTTTTTTGCCTGTGAAATAGTCAGCACTTCACCCTCAATAGCTCTCCATACTCTCAGGTTTACTCTTTACATTATGACCGTTTTTACCGCAACCTTAAATAAACAGCGCATAAAAAGAGGAAGATTCATGAACACGGTTGAAACATATCAATTTAATCTATATAATTACACATCAACTATACTCAAGTTTTTTACCAAGACGAATCGAGTTGTTATCGACAATTCCCACCCCGCGTCATGGCAGCAAGAAACTAAGTGACGATACTGTGACAATAGTCCATATGTTCCGAAACTCCTAAACAAGATCACCACTTAAAAATGCGATTGTTCACGTTTTTTTACCATTTAACCGTATTAAATCTATAGATTTTTTGCATCTCACACATTATATTTGTGCATTTTTAAGCCATCATCCCCCCTACTTAAATGTTAAAATTTGTAACATATGCTCAACAAATAACTTTAACAAGGGACGTTGGAGAGAGGATAATAATGAATAAAGTCCGTACACTATCTATGGTTTCCATATTATTTACGGCCCTTTTTGCCATCCATCTTCCCGCTGCTGCAGAGAGCCCCCCCCTTGAAATTAGAGGTAGTCACGCGCTCTATTTAACGCTACATGACCATACAAAAGAGCTTGAAAAAATCATTGATGCCTCCATCGATTTTTCTATTGCAGGAGGGTGTGGAGACGCGGCCAAACAGATGCCCAAAGGGGAAACCGGGGCCATTTGCTGTCCATTTGATGATGCAGAACTAGCGTCGCTCACGGGCGCAACCATGCACCCAGTGGCCTTAGAACCGATCATGATCACCACCCACCCAAATAACCCTATCGATAATTTGACCACCGTACAGGCGCGTGACATGATGCGCGGGCGTATTGATAATTGGAATCAGGTTGGCGGCCCTGACAAAACCATTGCGGTTGTGATGCGCCCCCACTGCGCTCAGCGCCCTGGTCACTGGAAAACCATTCTGCCGCTGGGTGAATGGAAGCCTAAGATTATCGTCAATAAATTTTTGAAAATGATTACGACCGTAGCCAAAGTTCCGGGGGCCGTTGGTCACCTGGGCGTGGTACTCTACGACCCAAAAAAAATGCATGTGGTCAAGGTGGATGGCGTTCATCCGCTGGACCCCGATGCGCTAAAAAAGGGCTATCCCTTCTATCGCCCCATCTCGCTACTGACCGGCCCTAAGCCCAACATTAGCGAGCAACGTCTCATTGATTTTCTGCGTACACCGGAAGCGTTTCCGATACTCCGCGCCAAACATCTGGTGCCCAGTATCACGTTAACCCCCTGACTCTCTAGTGGAGATGCTAAAAGCGTCCCTACCCGCACATATAAAACGAGATCACACCGTGGATATATTCCTCCGGAGAGCGACTGAAGCGGATAGAGCATGGCCTTTCGCTTAAATATTCGACAGCGACTTCTAATTCTGCCGGTGCTGCTGGTTGTCATTGCCGTGGCTGTGGTCTCTGGAATTGCCTGGACAGCACTCTCCAGCACCACCGAGCGGATGCGCGATAAAGAGATGCGCAATAATGTCAGCTTTCTCTCTGACACCTTCACCACCATGGAGAAAAATCTTCTGGAGGCCAACCGCATTGTCTCCCGTGATGGCAAGCTTAGCGAAGCGATCTACTACTATGTCGGCTTCGGCGGCGAACGGGCCCCTATCAATACGGTTCTTAAGGATATCTTCCTTAAAAAAAGGGTGGACCAATTAATTGTCACCGATAAGCGCGGCCTTGGCCTTGCCTATAATGACGACCTGACCCGCTACAATTTCAAAGTTCCGCCCAACCTTCTCGGCACGGTTCTGACCAGCCGGAAATCTTCTTCGGAAATCAAGATTGTTGATGGCCGAATCATGATTGTCTCCCAGAGCCCTATCTTCTATCAGGATGACGGCGGCTCCACCTTTGTCGGTGCATTGATCTCCGGTCACACCATCGGCGAATCATTTCTCAACCAGCTCAAAGGCAGCAGCAGCCTACATATTGCCAGCTATTATAATGGCCGGGTTCGTGATACCACCCATCCTGCCATGGATCATCTGACGATCACCCGTCAAACATTCCAGGCCATGGCCCGCGATGAATTTATTATTCGTCACTGGCGCCCCAACCAAAGCCTCAATCTTGAGATAAGCTTCCTGCCCATTCGCACCAAGAGCGGTAAGATTCTCGGCACTATGGCCATTGGCATCGATGAGGATGAGGTGGATGCCATCCACAGGAAAACCCGCTGGTTGCTGGGCCTTACAGCCTTGGCGATTGGCCTGGTGGTGGGGTTGATAGGCTGGAAAGCTGGCCAGGAAATGGCCCTTGCCATATCCAAACTGGTGCGCGCTTCAGACCAGATGGCCGCAGGTGATCTGACCACTCGGGTCACGCTGGAACGTCGAGATGAACTTGGCCAACTGGGCGAGCGCTTCAACGCCATGGCCCAGCGTATGGAAAACCAGCACTGGATGCAGTCCAATGCCGCCGAACTATCGGATGTGGTGCAAAAATCCAAAACCACCGCAGAAGCTGCCCAAAAAATTATGAATACTCTGGTGCCGCTATTAAACGGCGGCTTTGGGGCGTTCTATATGCGCGAAGGGGATAGCGAAAACTACAAGCGGCTTGGGGGCTACGCCTGTGACCGAACCGAAGGCGTCCGCAACGCTTTTACCGAAGGTGAAGGGATCATCGGCCACTGTGTGCTGGAGAATCGCACTATCATTCTCAGTGAGCTCCCGCCCGGCTATATCTCTATTCATTCGGGCCTGGGTCAATCGGCCCCGCAATCGATTCTAGCCGCACCTATCAGCTTTCAAAACAAAGTACTGGCCGTCATCGAGATTGCGGCCCTCTTTCACTTTGATGCGCGTCACCAGGCATTTATTGAAGAGGTAAGGCCCGCCATCGGTCTCGGTCTGGAGAATCTTCTGCGGGCGCATCACACCAAGACCCTGCTGCTGCAAACCCAAAATCAGGCCGAAGAGATGCAGGAGAAGAACCTGCAACTGGAGAAGGAGATTGTCGAACGGGCGCGGATGACCCGAAAAAACGAGCGCGCCTATGAGGCTCAATACGCCATCAGCCGCTTGCTGGAGACCGCTCTTGATCCGGCTCCCATCGAAGAACAGATGGGCATGATCCTGGATATTCTGTTCTCGGTCTCCTGGTTCTCACTCTACACCAAAGGCAGTATCTTTCTGGAAAACAGCACCGAAAACGGTCTGGTGCTGGCAGCTCATCGAGGATTCTCTCCGCAACAGGTTACCGCCTGCACTGCGGTGCCGTCCGGCATGTGTCTCTGTGGTCGAGCCTATCAGCAGGGGGTCACCATTACCGCCAGCGAGATAGACCATCGCCACGAAATCGCCCTAGACAATATGGAACCCCACGGCCACTTCTGCGTGCCGGTGCTGGCGCGCGAACAGGTACTGGGAGTAATCAATCTTTATGTGCCGGATGGCCATACCCACTCTAAGGAGGAGGAGGATTTTCTAAGCGCTGTGGCCCAGACCGTGGTGGGACTCATTGAACGACGCAGGCTGGAAGAACAACTTAAACTGCAAGCTGAGTTTGATGATCTTACCGGTCTGCCGAACCGCGCTCTGTTCCAGCGTCGCGTCAAACGCAGCATCACCCGCGCCAAACGGCAAAAGAGTGAACTGGTGGTGATGTTCATCGATCTGGATCGCTTCAAGATGATCAACGACACCATGGGTCACAAAGCTGGAGATGCCCTCCTCCAGGAGGCCGCCAAACGGATTCAACTCTGTATCCGTGACTCCGATACGGTGGCGCGTCTTGGGGGAGATGAGTTCACGGTACTCCTGCCTGAGTTGACCCATATCTGCTACGTGGAGCTGGTGGCACGGCGAATTCTCGAAGAGCTTGAGAAGCCGTTCAAGATTCAAGATAGCGAGCGCTCGGTTTCAGGCAGTATCGGCATCACCATCTTCCCCAACGATGCCACCGATCTCGATGAACTGCTACGCAACGCCGACAGCGCCATGTATCAGGCCAAGGATGCAGGTCGCTCCACCTTCCGCTTTTTCACACCAGAGATGAACGAAGAAGCTGAACGGCGTATCGATATGGAGCATGCCATTCGTGATGCCATGGAGGCTGGGGATCAGTTCTTGCTCCACTATCAACCCAAGGTTGAGACCCAAACCGGACGCATCACCGGCATGGAGGCTCTGATACGCTGGAACAGGCCGGATCACGGTATGATCTCGCCGTTCCATTTTATCACCATCGCCGAAGAGACCGGACTGATTGTACCCCTGGGCCTCTGGGTGCTGGAGACAGCCTGCCGACAAACCAAAGCCTGGCTGGAGGCCGGCCTACCCGCCGTTAAAGTGGCCGTCAATATTTCCAGCCGTCAGTTCCAGTCAAAAACCGACCTGATTGAAACCCTCAGGGATGTCCTGGAGAAGACCAGCCTTGATCCCCAATATCTGGAACTGGAGATCACAGAATCGATGGTAATGGAAAACGTCAATGAGGCCATTGCCACTCTGGAACAGATACGACGCATGGGGATCGACATTGCCATCGACGACTTTGGAACCGGATATTCATCGCTGGGCGTTTTGAAAAAATTCCCCATTCAAACCCTGAAAGTGGATCGCGCCTTCATCAAGGATATCCCCTCGGATGACAACGATGTTGCCATCACCGCCGCCATCGTCTCCATGGCAAGCAACCTGGGACTCAAGGTGGTAGCCGAAGGAGCCGAGACCATCGAACAGGTGCAATTTCTTAAAACAATTGGTTGCGACACCATTCAGGGGTACTATTTCAGTAAGCCGTTGGATGCTGCGGCCTTTGAAGCGTATCTGAAGGCTGAAGAGAACACATAAAAACATCATATTAATTAATATCTTTTACCATAGAGAGGCCCGGCCATGACCCAGTTCCGCCTTCTCCTCACCCGTCCTGCGATGCTTTTGGCGCTGGTTCTACTGTTAGCAGGGTGTCAATCCACGCCCAGCAAAAAACCGACCCTCACCGGTGGCACCATTCCCGATATGATGGCCGCTGGTGAGTACGACAAAGCCGCCTCCATCGCCGAAAAGATGGTGAAAGTCACCCGAAGCAAACTCGGTAAGAACGCCCCGGAAGTGGCCTATGCCCTGGAGATTCTTGGGGCAGCGCGGATGGGGCAAGATCGCTTGGATGAGGCAGAACGCGTGCTTAATGAGGCGCTGGATGTTCGCAAGAAGGCCTTCGGTCCCAACCACCCGAAAACCGCCGCCGGTTACAAGGCATTGGCCAACCTGGAGCAGCGAAAGAACCGCTACGGCGTCGCCCGAGGCCATCTCAACAAGGCGATGCGTATTCTGGAGCAGCAGCCCGGCGGACATGCAGCCGCTGCGGGTATGAAGACCGATCTGGCACTGATCCACCACACCGAAGGGCGCTATCCCGAAGCGGAGAAACTCTATCGGGAGGTTCTGGCTGCAAGCAGTGGTGGCCTTGGAAGAGCCGCAGCCCTTAGCAATCTGGCAGGGGTTCTGGGGGATATGGGGCGCTTCTCCGAGGCGGAGCCGCTACTCAAGGAATCCATTGCCATTCGCAGCTCGGCGCTGCCCCCGGATGATCCCACCCTGGCTACCAGCCTCAACAATCTGGCCTCGCTATATTATGGTCAGGGACGCCTGGATGATGCCGAACGGCTTTTCCATCAAGTGTTGACCAGCCGCCGCAAAGCCCACGGCTCCAAACACGCTCGGGTGGCCGAAACGCTTAACAATCTGGCCTCCATTCACAAGGCCCAAGGTCGTCTGAGACCCGCCCTCCGCCTCCAGGATGAAGCGGTGGAAATCCTGGATGACATCCATAGCAGCGATCACCCAAAACTGGCAGCCAGCCTCAATAATCTAGCCGGCATGCAACAGGATCTGGGCAATCTGAGCCGGGCTGAAACGCTCCAGCAGCGCGCCCTGAAGATGCGCCGGGCACTGTTTGGGGATCAGAACATCGCCTCGGCCTCCAGTCTGCACAATCTGGCCAGCATCTACGCCGCCCAGGGTCAACACGCCAAAGCGGAGCCTCTCTATCGACAAGCTATCGACGCCATTGGCAAGAGTCTGCCCGGCGATCACCCCGAGATGGCCCGTTTTCTGGGCAATCTGGCCTGGTCCCAATCCGCATTGGGCATGAAGCGTCAGGCACTTAACTCCATTGAGCGGGCCGTGGCCATCACCCGCAAGCGAACCGACCGCATGCGCCTCTCCGGCATGCGTTCAAAGGGGGGCGTTACCGAGACCAAACGCTCTTTGCAACTCTACCTGACGCATCTGGGCATCGCCGGTCGCCTGAATGGCAACCTGGATAAAATCTTCACCACCATGCAACTCATCCACGCCACCGACACCTCCAATGTGGTGATGAAGATGGCCGCTCGCTTTGCGGCAGGTAATCGGGGCATGCAGAGTTCAGTGCGACGCTATCAGGATAAAGTGGCGGCATGGCAAACCTTGGATAAGTCTCTGGTGAGCATGCTGGGCATGCCGCCCAAACAGCGCCCTGCCGGAAAAGTGGGTAATCTGCGCAATCAGATTGCCGCCGTAGAGAAAGATCTTTCCCGAATGGAGAGTACCCTGGCACGCCAGTTCCCCGCCTATCTGAGTCTGGCGCGCCCCACGCCGGTTGGACTGCGGGAGATGCAACGCATGCTGCGGGGTAAAGAGGGCATTCTGCTCTTTGTCTCCGGCGAGGATGAGGGGTACGGCCTGCTGATCAAAAAGAGCGGTGCCAAGTTCCAGCGGGTCAAGATGGATAAGGCGCGACTGCTGGCCATGACCGACCGCCTGCGCAGTTTTCTGGCCCCGGATGGCGCCGATTCACTCCCCAGTGCAGACGCCTTCCCCTACAGCGCCGCACACACCCTCTATAAGGATTGGGCCGCACCGTTTTATTCCGAGCTGGAAGGGGTGGATCATCTCTTTGTGGTCACCCATGGGGCGTTGCAGTCGATCCCCATGGCAGTGCTCACCACCCGTCCGTTCAACCCCTCCATGGCCAGTGGCGATGACAGCGATATTTTCCGCAACTCTCCCTGGTTCCTGAAAAATCACGCCTTCTCCTACCTGCCGTCGGCCTCCTCCATCAAGGGGCTGCGACGCATGGCCGGACGCTCTTCAGCCCGCTTGCCGTTTGTCGGCATTGGTGATCCCATGCTGGCCGATCACCCCGGCATCATGGAGGAAGATTTTGCTGGACTGGATGACGAAGCCCTGGAAACCGTGGCGCTGCGCGGCCTGAAAGCAACAAAGAAGAAGGGCAAGGCGATGAAAGCCAGTGCCGCCCAACCGCTGTTTACGGCCAATAATGAGGTGGCTGACCTGGGAATTCTCAGTGAAGTCCCATCCCTTCCAGAGACGGCCACAGAGCTATCCGTTATTGCAGCCACCATGAAAAGCAACAAGAGTCACCTCTATCTGCGTGAACGGGCCACCGAACGTGCGGTACGAGAAGAGATTCCTCTGCGCAACTATAGGGTGCTCTCCTTCGCTACCCATGCCATGCTGCCTAATGAGCTGGAAGGCATCAGTGAACCAGGTTTGATCCTCACACCACCCTCTCGCGCCAGTTCACGAGATGACGGTGTCTTGACGGCAGGCGAAATCACCCGTCTAAAACTGGATGCCGATCTGGTGATTCTCTCCGCCTGCAACACAGCAGCCGGTGTGCCCGGTGCCGAAGGATTCTCCGGCCTGGCCAAGGCATTTTTCCATGCCGGAAGCCGGACGGTGTTTGTCTCCTATTGGGCCGTGGTCTCCGAGCCAACTGTGCTTTTGACCACGCGTATGTTGAGAAAGATGGTCAACGAGCCGAAGCTGGGGCGCGCCAAGGCTCACCGCTATGCCACCTTGTCGCTGCTCAATGACATGCAGAGGCCGGAGTATTCGCATCCCACGGTATGGGCACCGTTTGTGGTGGTGGGTGAAGGTGGGGCGCAAAGATAATGGTCGCCTCCCGAGAAGCCGGGCATAGAATGACCTTGCCAGAGGCTTACAACTTGGCCATGCAGCACCACCAATCCGGTGAATTGGCTGAGGCGGAGCGGATCTATCGCACCATTCTAAAAGCCGACCCGAATCAGCCCGATGCCTGGCACTATCTCGGCATCATCGCCCAGCAGGTGGAGCAGCCGGAGCAGGCGGAAAAAATGATGCGCCAAGCGCTCTCTCTCAACCCTGAAATGGGGGTCGTCCAATGCAATTTCGGCAAAGTGTTGATGGACCTTGGCCGTCTGGATGATGCCCTTGAGAGCCTTCAGGCAGCTCGGAGATTGCTGCCCGAACTGCCGGAGGTCTACCACAACCTGGGCCATCTGATGCATCTGCGCGGCGTTCCGGAAGAAGCCATTGCCCACTGTCAAAAGGCGCTGTCGTTACGCCCGAATTTTTTTGATGTGCTGGTCACTCTGGGCCACGCCCACTCTGCCCAAGGGACGCTGGATGAGGCATGCAGCGCCTATGAGCAGGCGTTGGCGCTGTCCCCTCTGCATGCCGAATCTCATATGGGGCTGGCGAGAATCCATATGGCGCGTGGTGACATTGAGCAAGCTGAAACAGCCTGCAATCGTGCCCTGGAGAGTGCGCCGGAGATGTTGGAGGCAATTGTCGGACTGGGCCAGATCCACATGACGACAGGGGATGAACAAGCCGCCACCAGAAGCTTTAAGAAAGCCCTTGAAATTGGGCCGGAGACCGCAGAACTCTACAACCACCTGGGGTGCGCTCTCCAGGCGCAACGTCTGAAACTGGAAGCGTCTACCGCCTTTAAAAAAGCCATCCAACTGAATCCAGACTACGGCGAGGCCCATAACAACCTGGGCACGCTCTACATGGCAGAGGGCCATCGGGACAAGGCACTGGACTGCTTTCAAAAGGCCAGTGAGCGAATGCCCGGTCAGCCAGAGGTTCAGCACAACCTGGCTTGCATTCTCAAGACCCGTGGCGCATTTAAGCAAGCGATAGATGCCTTCCAAAAAGCCATGGAGCTTGGGGCTGAGTCGGACACCGTTTGGCGTAACATGCTCAACACGCTGCTCTACATGGATATCCCCAACCAAGCGTTGTTCGATACCTGTCGTGATACCATCGCCGCGGCACTACCCAAACAGGGAGTAACCCCGCTTACCCTGGATCTTTCCTCCCTCTCTGCATCCTCCAAAAAGAGCGGACGCCTCAAAATCGGCTACCTCTCTTCAGACTTTCGCAACCACCCTGTTGGGCGCAATATTCTTCCGCTACTCACCCATCACGATCACAGCCGCTTTGAAATTTTCTGCTATGCCGAGCGGGTACAAGAGGACAATTTCACCGAGAAATTCCGAAAACTGGCCGACCACTGGCGACCAACGGAACAGCTCTCGGATCGCCAAGTGGCCAAGCAGATTCGTGAAGACGGTATTCACATCATGATTTATCTGGCCGGACTGTTCGACCAGAACCGTTTTCTGATCGCTGCCCATCGCCCAGCTCCAGTTCAGGTAAGTTTTCACGATGGCACCAGCAGCACCCTGGAGCAGATGGACTACTGGCTGACCGACTCCCTCCTCCACCCCAACGGGAAGATCAGCGAACGCTTCACCGAAGCACTCATCCAGCTCCCCAACTTCTACGTCTATCCCGAGCTGGAGCGTGCTCCACCCATCTCTTCTCTCCCCGCCGATAAAAATGGCCACATCACCTTCTGCTCATTCAACAATCCGAACAAAATCGGGCGACCTGTTATAAACCTCTGGTCACGGATTCTCACCGCACTCCCGAACTCTCGGCTTCTACTCAAGTACAGCAGGCATTGGTCGGATAAAGTACTTCGTGATCAATATCTTGGATGGTTTCAGGAGAACGGCGTTGAGACATCACGCATTGAGATAACCTTCTCCATGGATGAACTTCCGACCCATCTGGCGTATCACCATCGTGCGGATATCGCCCTGGACCCATTCCCCTTTACCGGAGCTACCACCACCTTTCAGGCACTCTGGATGGGGGTGCCGGTGGTGACGCTGCTGGGAAATCGCTTTATTAGCCGCATGGCCGGAGATATTGTCCACCACGCCGGACTTCCCGAGTTGGCGGTTGAGCGTGAATCACACTACGTTGCCCGCGTCCTGGCGCTGGCAGAGGATCTGGATCGGCTGCGGGGACTACGCATGGGACTGCGCCGCCGGGTGGCCCAATCGCCCCTGTGCGACGGCCCGCGTTATGCCCGCTATGTGGAGCGGGCCTTTGGCGTGATGTGGGAAAAACAGAACGCCAGATAACCCGACCTACTCCGAAACAATCTCCACCCGCCGATTAAGCTGCTTGTTCTTTCGGGAGCTGTTCGCTGCCAGAGGCATGCCCTCACCATATCCAACCACCCGAAGCCGATCCTCGCCGATGCCGTGATGAGTCATCAGGTAGCGCTTCACCGAATAGGCCCGCTTGAGACTCAGCGTCAGGTTACTCTGATCACTTCCATCGGCATCGGTATGACCATTGATGGCGATCTTGCAGTGACGAACCCCTTCCATCTGGAGCGCCTGCCCCAGTTGATCCAATATCGACTCGGAATCAGGCCGGATAGCATGAGCGTTGACCTCAAACTCAATCTTGAGATTCACCGAAGCCGGACGCCGACGGGGGTCCACAGGAACCTCAATCTGACGGGCAACGGGAATCTCTTCTCCAGGTCGCCGCACCATCACACGCATGGCGCGCATTTTAGCCTGATACCCAGGAGGCGGACCACAACGCGGCAAAGAGGCCGGTCCATCATCGGCCTCAAACATGGAGCCCAGTGAACGCTCCGGAGCCTGATTCTGCTCCCGCTCATCGATGGGAGCCGCCAACTTGCGGGCAATATTCTCAGCGCTGCTTTCAAAACCATAACCACCGGCCTGGACTGAAGCCGTCCACGCCAAGGTCAAGAGCATGGCGGCTGACAAGATGGTGCGTTTCATCATCAATTCTCCCTTAATATGATGGCATGAAAGCTCAACATGCCTTGTACTCAGTCGCATCACGTCACTCTAAGGTTCCCTGGATTGCCCCAACCTAAACACCTCCATGGGACGCCTTCGCCCCTTAACCGGACAGCGCCCCACCGAGATAACAGGAAAGACCGCCTCATCCAGTTGCCCTCTTACGGCATCACTGATCAATACCAGCGCATTGGCTTCAGGATCAACCTCCTTGCCTAGGGCCTCCAGACGCTGACAACTATTGACGGCATCGCCGACGATGGTGTAGTTCACCCGGCCCGAATAGCCAATGTTGCCCACCACCACCGGACCCGTATGGATCCCCATGCGCATACGAACCGGCTGCTCTCCTGCAGCCACACGCTGGCGGTTGTGCGCCCCCCACTTATCGGCAATTGCCAGCGCCGCCCGACAGGCCCGGGCAGGTGCATCCTCCATCTCGGTTGGTGCCCCCCAAAAGGCCATCAGGGCGTCCCCAATATATTTATCAATGGTGCCCCCCTCCGACTCCACACAGTGACCAAGAATCTCAAAATGGTGGTTGAGAAAAGCCGCCACTTCTTGAGGCTCCATCCCCTCGGTAAAGGTGGTATAGCCCGCCAAATCGGTGAACATAATGGTCACTTCGCGGGTTTCAATCAACGACTCAAGAGTACAGGCATCACCATGATTCTTCATCAGGTTATGCACCAACCGCTTGGGCACATAACGCTCAAAGGCACGCAACCCCTGCAACATGGTGTTGAAGGTGATCGCCTGATCGTTCAACTCACGAAAAAAACTCTGCGGAAGAGGCCGCACCTGATCCAGATCCAAATTTCTCACCTGCCCCAGAATCGTGGTAGCCTGCACAATGGGACGGGCGATACGACGCCCCAACACAACCGCCTCACTCACCCCAAGAATCAACACAAGAACAGCAACAACCCCCGCCCAGAGAATCCGCCGGATGGCATCGACTCCCAACACCTCAGCAGGCATCCATACCCCCACAATCCAAGGCTTGGGGCCATAGCCGGTCATGGGACGCATAACCGCCAAATAGTTACGCTCTTCGATTTTAACGTGGCGTAGATCCGCCTGGACCGATTTGGCCAGCTCTCTCAATGGCGGAGGCATGCGCCCATCCCAGATCCCCGCCAGAACAGCATCACCCAACGTGACTCGACTGACCGTTAAGCCGGACTCAGCCCCCTCTTCGGCACGTAGTCCATGGGCCAATACCCGATCCCGCCCCTGAAGAATAAAACCGCTCCCCCCAACCTCCAGGCCAATGCGGGCAATCATCCTGGAAAGATCCCGAACATCCACCGCCAACATCATCGACCCCAACACCTGCGTGCCGTTGATCACCGGCTGATGACGAACCACCATGGCCCGCCCATCACGCAAGGTCACCTCACCCCATTGGGCCCTGGCCCCAAACAACCTCCTGGGCAGCGTGGACGTCACCACATCATCGGAGTCGGTATCAAATGTTTTTGCTGCCAGCCCACCCTCCGACGTGCGCGCCACACCATAAAAGTGACGACCATCCCGACTGGCCACCACACCCATAACCGACGACATCGCCGTAAGAAAACCTGAAAAAACCTCTTGAACTCGAGCTTGATCATCAAGATCCAGATCCCCCATGGCAACACGATGTGAGAGCCCCAGAAGGTCATTCTCCAACCGCTCCATGTGACGATGCAGATCTCCTTCCAAACGGTTGGAAAGGGTAACGGTCAGTTTCTCCAGCAACTGTCCCGTGGACTCCTTACTGGCATCCATGGAGATGGCCAGCAAGGTGCCGCCAATCACCGCCACAAGAAGGCTAATGGCCAAGGCCAGTGTTACAGAAATCGATAGCGTTTTGTTCTTAAGAAAACCACGTTGGGTGGGGATATGTTGCTCCATGCTCTGCTTATCTCGTCTTCAGCGATTTACTTGAGAACACCATGCCACACTATACCTCACCGCAAAACGGCGCCAATGCTTCCAGAAGCCGCTTTTTCCGAATCGGCTTGGAGAGATGCAGGTCACACCCCGCTTCTACAGCCCGCTGGGTATCCTCACGCATGGCGTGGGCCGTCAGGGCGATAATCGGGGTATGCGACCAGCTAAATACACGCTCATGTTCACGGATCCGGCGGGTGGATTCATAACCATCCATCACCGGCATCTGCACATCCATCAAGATCAGATCAAAGTCGCGATCTTTATAAATCTGGAACGCTTCCAGTCCATTCTCCGCCATGACGATCTGAAAGCGACCACCTTTTAAAAATGCCTTAATCAACAACTTGTTATCTGGTGAATCATCTACCAATAGAACCCGACACAGATCATCTTGACGGGCATTTTCCATCTGATGTCGCGGCATGCTGTGGGCAATACTTGCACGCTGCCCCTCTTCATCCTCACCCACTACATGCAGCGGTACGGCAAAAGAGAAAACACTGCCCTCCATCACATGACTCTCAACCTTGAGACGCCCCCCCATCGCATCCACCAACTGATGGCAAATTGATAGGCCAAGCCCGGTACCGCCAAAACGTCGCGTCACCGTGTTATCGGCTTGGATGAACGGTGCAAAGATTGCGTCCACCTTATCCGGCGGAATGCCGATCCCTGTGTCAGAAACACTGAAAACCAGCATCCCGTCTTCATTAAGCGATACCCCCAGAAGCACCTCTCCCCGCACGGTAAATTTTATGGCGTTACTCAATAGGTTCAACAGAATTTGACGTAGTCTCTGAGCATCCCCCACCATTCGGTTCGGCAGGCCGGAGGCCACCTGACAGGTCAACTTGAGCCCCTTGTCCTGGGCCTGGGTCAATACAATCTGCGCGGCCCCCTCCGCCAACTCCCGAACATTAAAAGGGGCCGCCTCCAAGGTCATCTGCCCCGCCTCAATCTTGGAGAGATCCAACACATCGTTAATCAATGCCAGCAGCCCTTCACTGGCACGCGCCTGGAGAGAGAGAAAGCGTCGCGCATCCCCATCATGAATGCGCTCCAAAAGCAGATCCCCCATACCGATAATAGTGTTGAGAGGCGTGCGTATCTCATGACTCATATGGGCCAGGAAGAGCGACTTAGCCCGGTCCGCATCCACAGCCGACTCCTTCTGTTGCAGAATCTGCCGCTCCAATATCTTGCGATCCGTAATGTCGAGAATCGCCCCCACCAACCCGGCCGATGCCCCCTCTGCCGACTTGAAGACCGCTTTATGGAACATCACATCCCGTACCGTACCGTCCCGCTGGGTCACCTGGGATTCATAGATCTGTACATCCCCTTTCTCAAACAACTCCCGATCCATCTTCTGGCTGGCCTGTGCCAACGCCGCTGGGGCAATCTCAAACTCATCTTTCCCCTCAATCTCATCACGCGGGAGCGCCAATAGTTCCGCAAACGCCTCATTACACCCCAAATAACGCATCTCGGCATCTTTATAAAAGATGGGATAGGGCATGGCATCCATCAGCACACGATGCAGATGAAGTTGGTCAAGAAGCTCCTGCTCAATACGACGCCTTTCGATAATGCCGGAGAGGGTATTGGCAATCGCTCTTAGAAACAGCTCCTCCTCTTGGCAGGCTACGTGACCATAGGGCATAAAAATATTCATCACACCCAACACGCGCTGGCCTGATCGAATGGGAATACAGTAATGCCCGTGAGGCTGGTTCTCCTCTCTGCGTTCTGGATGCATCGGCGCATCAGAGTTGGCAAAGATTAACCTCTTCTGCACCAAAACCTGACCACATAGGCAGTGACCTTTGGCCACCGTTTCACACGTTTTAAAATGCGCATTCACTGGCGTGCGATGGGTCTTCAGAACCAACTCATCGGCACTTGCATCGTAGAGAAAAATGGCACCCTGCTGGAGAGAGGGAAGCCAATCCTCATAGAGAACCAGATCCAGGGCAATCTCCAACTGCTCCTCAAGAGAGTGAGATTCCGTCGCCGATTGAAGAAGCGCATTGATCACCGTCTGTACCCGCAACAGTCGTTGTGTCTCCCTCTCCTGTCGTAGACGGTCCGTGATATCGAGCCCGGTACCGCTCAGGTAATGAACGCCGGCAATCTCCACTCGGGATCCCGTGAATAAAAATGGGGTCTTGACGCCATTTTTGCTGAGCAGATGGGCCTCAGTACTGGCATGTCCCTCCTGAAAAACCCGCTGGATGCGTGCCGCCACCATGCGGTGCTCCTCCTTGGGGATAAATGCCAACGCATGCTTACCGGACATCTCCTCTTCTCGATAACCGGTGATGATCATCATGCGTCGGTTCCATCGCACCAGATGGCCCTGTTGATCAATAAGAAAGAAGATCCCGGTCAAACTCTCAACCAGGGACTGGGAGAACTGCTGCTCTCTCTGCGCCTGCTCATCA
>JADFWT010000289.1 GCA_015233785.1 Magnetococcales bacterium | reverse complement strand
AACCGCCAGTTTGAATAGAAGCAGCGTGTCGGATGCCCCTACCAGCAACCCCAACGCCATACTCAGGGCGGCAAAGGGCGTCAAGGCGGTCCATAGAATCAGATCCAGGCCGATGCCGAAGTTGCCGTAAGGCTGCCAGAGCGCCAACTGACCGGTGTGGCGAAATTCGCTATAGAAGTTGTGAAAATCCATATACGTCTGCATGGTGTCGTGGTACGGCACCCAGCGCAGCGACAACATCTCCGGCAGATGAATCGCCGCCGTCAAACCTAATACTGCCGCCAGGATCCAGCGGGTGTGGCGTGCGTCATGGTTCACAATCATGGACTTCCAATGAAGGGTTCGGATACAAACATCTAACAATCTATCACCCATAGTAATGGTATCGTGCGCCCCATGCCACATCAGACGCTGACCCTTGATCAAGCCCTAAAGCTGGCCCTGGAACACCACCAATCCGGCCAACTTACAGAGGCAGAGCAGCTCTACCGGCAGATTCTTGAAGCCGACCCCCAGCAGACGGACGCCCTCCACCTGCTGGGGGTCATCTGCATGCAGAGCGCCCGCCTGGATCAGGCGCTACTGCTCATCCGGGAATCCCTGAAGCTCCACCCTGAACAGGCCGCCCCCCACATCAATCTTGGCCACACCCTGCTGGAGATGGAGCAACCCCAAGAGGCTCTCAACCACTTTCAACGCGCCGCCGACATCGATTCCGAAAACCACGAGCCCTACCGTTTGATGGCGCAACTTCACCAGCGGCAAGGAGATCTCAAACAGGCGGCCCACGCTTACGAACAGGCCCTGGCCCGACACCCCAACGGCCTGGAAATGCAGAATGAACTGGGCTCAATCTGGCTGCAACTGGGGCACCCCCATGCGGCGGCGAAGCGCTTTCGGCAGGCGCTGGATATGGAGCATCACCACCTTGAGCTACACAACAATCTCGGCAACGCCCTCCTGGCCATGGATCGCACCGACGAGGCCATCGACAGCTACCAGACCGGCCTGGGGATAGAGGCCGATCACGCCACGCTGCTGGGTAATCTGGCCAACGCCCTGCGCAAAAAGGGCCATCTGGATCAGGCGCTCACCTGGGCGCAAAAAGGGATCTCCCTACACCCGAACGACCCCCAGCTTCACAACCATCTCGGCAATATCTATCGGGATCGGATCCAGAAGCCGGAAGCCCGCCGCTGCTATGAAGCGGCCCTGACCATCGACCCGACGCATGGCGAGGCCCTCATCAATCTGGCAGGGCTGCTGCGCGGCATGGATCTTCTGGAAGAGGCCCTGGAGCTGGCCAAACGGGCAACCGTACTACGACCGAACGATATCCTGACCCACAACGCCTTGGGGAGCATCTATCAGGATCTGGGCGACATGGACCAGGCTGTTCGCTGCTATCAGCAGGTACAAAAGCCGGCCCCAAACAGCCCGCACGCAACAGAGGCCCAAAGACTGGAGAAAAACCTGCTCTGCGCCCTCCTCTACCAACCAGAGCTGGACAATCCAACCCTCTTTGCGGCCTGCCAAGCCTATGTTCAACGCTGGATGCCCCATCAACCACCACTGATCCAGCCCCGCACATCGGTGTTCCCATCCGGCTCTGAGCGACTTCGGATCGGTTATCTCTCCTGCGACCTCTACGGCCACCCGGTGGGGGTCAACATCTCGCCGCTACTGACGAACCACGATCACGCATCATTCGAAATTTTCTGCTACGCCGAACCGGCATGGGAGGATAAAACCACCCAACAGCTTCGAACCTCTGCCGATCACTGGCGTTCGGTTCGCGGACTCAGTGACCGGCAGGTGGCCGAAGCCATTCACGCTGACGGTATTCAGGTGATGGTCTATCTGGCCGGTGGTTTTGACGCCAACCGCCCCATGGTGGCCGCCCACCGTCCGGCCCCGATTCAGGTGAGCTTTCACAGCGGCACCAGCACAGCACTGGAGAGCATGGATTACTGGCTCACCGATGCGCTGATCCACCCCCCTAATCAGACCGAAGAGCGCTTTAGCGAACGCCTCCTCCGCCTGCCCAACTTCTACGCCTACCCGCCCCCGGAGGAGTCCCCGCCGCCGGGTGCGCTTCCGGCGGATCGTCACGGCTTCATCACCTTTGGATCGTTCAACAACCCCACCAAGATCAACCCGCAGGTCATTCGGCTTTGGGCGCAGATTCTCCACCGGGTTCCCAACGCCCGGCTGATGCTCAAGTTCCACCGGCGCTTCACCGTCCCCACCATCCGGGATCGCCTGCGGGGAGCCTTCCAGAGCCACGGCATCAACCCGGACCGACTGCATCTATTGAGCCCCCTGGATGGCCCCAATGAGCATCTGACCCATTATCAACAGGTGGATATCGCCCTGGACCCATTCCCTTTTACCGGGGCCACCACCACCTTTCAGGCCCTCTGGATGGGGGTGCCGGTGGTGACGCTGTTGGGGCCGCGTTTTATTCATCGTATGAGCGGGGATATTGTCACGCATGCCGGGCTGGAGGACTGGGCCGTGGAGAGCGAGGTGGAGTATATCGAACGCGCGGTGAGCGGGGCCGAAAATCTTGGGGCGCTTCGGCAACTGCGCGCTGGGCTCCGTCAACAGGTGGGCGGGTCTCCCCTTTGTGATGGAGCTGGCTACGCCCGTGCGGTTGAGATGGCCTATCTGGAGATGTGGCGGGGTGTTGGCGGACTTCTGTAGGGGGTGGTTTTTTTTGTGCTCCCTTTACCTTGGGCTGTATTGGG
>JADFWT010000288.1 GCA_015233785.1 Magnetococcales bacterium | reverse complement strand
TACCGGAATCACGCGCACGAGGTGACTTGACCAGCTGTTTCAGCTCGCTGCTGGCTTCGATCAGCGGAGCAACGCGCTGCTTGGAGTAGCGCTTGGCGGTCTCCACCGTGGGCTGCACCATCAGCATGGGGCCGGGAATGTGATGGATCACATAGCCGATAAAGTTAAGGCCCGCCTCGGTTTTACCCAGCTGTGATCCAAACATCGCCACCACACGTTCCACAGGAGAGGATGGCGAGAGGCAGTCCATCACCTCCTTGAGATAAGGCGTGCGACTGGTACGCCATGGCCCCGGTTCACTGGAAGCGATGCTCGATAGCATGCGGTGTTGGTCAGCCCACTGGGAGATGTTGAGCAGCGGGTCCGGCTTGATGCCTTGGGCAAATGCTTCATCGTAGATGTCTGCAGCTGATGGAATGGTGATCATCTCCATGGATCAATCCAACCCCGCTGCATCGGCCAAGGATTCCAACACCACTTGAATCTCCTGGGTCAAAATCTCGCTCACCTTATTGACGTCGCTCTCCGCCGCCACCAGAGCTGCCACCCGGCTGGGCAGCTTGAGCAGCTGATTGCGGGTGATGCGTGCGCGATTAAAACTGGCCACCTTCACGCTATCCACATCGACATATTTTCCTGCTTCAACCCGCTCCTTGATCTCCAGCAGGCTGGCCTTTTTGACTTCGCTCTTGATGCGAGCTTTGAGCAACATAGTGGGCAGATCGCCCGGTGATCCCGAAGGCAGATCACTACCACTTGCAAGCACACTGCGTGATTGTCCTGTCACTGATCGTGGAGCCGGAACCGGGGATGACGCTGGCGCTGAAGTCACCACTGCGACCGATTTACGCTGCGGAAGACGGGCTGGTTCCCGCACCGCCTCCAGGGCTGTGTCGGCTTCCGCCGGGTCGATCTTGCCGTTGATCAGGCGCACCACCCCCTTTTTCACCAGTTTGCTCACATATTGGCGGGAAAAGCCCTTCTTCCGCGCCCACTCCGACTGGCTTATCAGCATTTTCTTATATTGTGTTTTTACCTGATTAATTAAGTGGATAAGTGATCAAAACGATGGCTATATGGTGATCATGGATTGCAAACAAAAACAACGGAGATCACCATGAACCAAGCCATCAAACTGACCCCCACTCAGCAAACCATTCTCGAAGCTGCCGCCAAGCGCCAGGATGGATCCATCCACCCCCTGCCAGAGCGCATAAAAGGCGCAGCTGTCATGAAGGTGATGGGATCCCTGAAGAAAAAAGAGCTGATTCAAGATGTTGGTGACGAGAACTGGCGCATCAACGACGCGGGATATCAAGCCATTGGCCAGCAACCGCCCACCCCCATAAAACGAGGCAACACTCCTGCAGACATTGGCATTCGCGCTGCTAAAGAAGAGGACCGGATGCGACAGGAGCTTAAGAAAAAAGAAACCGATCCAAAGCCAACGACCGAACCAAAATCAAAGAAACCCAAACAGAAAAAGCAAACTAAACAAGCTCGGGTGATTGAGATGCTCAAACGCCCCCAGGGCGCGACCCTGGAACAGATTGTCCAGGAGACAGCTTGGCAAAATCACACGGTACGGGGATTTCTTTCCGGCACTATTAAAAAACGCCTGGGCCTTAACCTCACAAGCCAGCGCACCAACAAGGATGAAGCTGGCGATCAAGGCGCTTTCAGCACCTACCGCATTGCCGAAACATGACCATTACGACTTTTCTGCACAGGGGGTCAATCGGCATCGAGACCCCCTTATGCAGACATCATGCTGCCAGCTCAACACCACGGTCAGCAGCCACATCATCAAAGGTTTTACCCCCACCACCATCCAGATAGACGATGCGGTCGGTGGCCTGAATAAAGCGCTTCACCGCCACATCGACATAGACCGGACTGACCTCCATGGCGTAGACGCGCCGTCCCGTGCTCTCCCCCGCCATGATCTGGCTGCCACTTCCCGAGAAAGGTTCATAACAGAGACCACCCGGTTTCACATGCTGACGCATAGGAATGGCGAAGCACTCCAGCGGCTTGGGCGTGGGGTGATCCGGGCGCTCCTCTCCCGCCAGCCCGGGAATGTCCCAGACCGTTGAGAGAAACTCAGCCCCGTCGATCTTGGCGGGCATGTTGCCTTTGATCCAACCCATAAAGCAGGGTTCATGTTTCCAGAGATATTTGGAGCGCGTCAGCACTCCCTTCTCCTTATTCCAGATAATCTGCTGATGTTGAAACGCCCCCATCTTTTCCCAAACCTGCTCCAGCATGGCTTGGCGTTTTGAAGCATGCCAGCAGTACCAAGCCGCATGGGAATCGATGGCATGGTCGATGGCGGCCCGAATGAATCCCTCGTAGAGTTCTGGACCCTGAGAAGAGTCATCCCAGGTGATGCCGTAACTTTCTGACCAATCTTTATTTAGACTTTTTCGGTCGCGTGTTGTATTGTTGCCAGGATGGTTTTTACCATTGTAATTCACGAGATAGGGCGGATCGGTCGCAAACAGATCGGCACGTTTTCCATCCATTAATCGGATGACATCTTCAGCGCTGGTACTGTCACCACAGAGCAGGCGGTGGTCCCCCAGAATCCACAGATCACCGGGCTGGGTGACCGGGGTGTCAGGGGCTTCGGGAATGGTCTCTTCCTCAATCGAACCACCCTCTCCGTCCCCTGAAAACTCATTGGCCAAAAACTGGTCGATCTCCTCCATGTCAAAGCCGGTGATCTCAAGATCAAACTGTTCATCCTTGAGAGATCCCAGCTCCAACTTCAGCAACTCCTCATC
>JADFWT010000287.1 GCA_015233785.1 Magnetococcales bacterium | reverse complement strand
TTGTAGGAAAAAAAAGATGTCTGAGTCCGAACAGCGCCTTGGCTTGAGTGTCGTCGTCCCGGTCTATCGGGGTGCGGATACCGTCGGCCGGCTGAAACAGACTCGGCATCTCCTGGCCCTCCCCTTGATCCATACAGGGCGCTGGGGTTCCTGCATGGGGTGGATGGTTGCACTGCTCTCCTGTTCTGTCTCTGGAGCGTCATCGGTCTGGGTGGCGGGGGCCTCTTGGCGGGTATCTATCAGAGTTTCATAGAGTGCTCCAGGGGAGAGCAGGGAAAAAATATAGCTGCCCACCAGAATCGTATCGCCTTCGTGCAGGTCGGTGATTTCAGAGCCGAACGCCTTGCCGTTGAGGACCGTACCGCTTTGTGAGCCGAGATCCTTAATGAAATGCCGTCCCCGGCTGAAGAACAGCTTGGCATGCTGTTTGGAGAGGCTTTCATCATCAATGGAGCAGTCAACATGGGGGCTGGAGCCGATGATGAACTCTTCAGCACTTCGGGTGGAGCTGGGTTTTAGACGTTTGATCAAGGGGAAAATCAAGGTGTTCTCTACCTTGCGCAGCTCTGGCGAGAGGGCGGCGGAGAGCTCTGCCATGTCGGTCTGCTCAAGATTCACGCCGTCTTCAAGCCGGATACCGAACAGGCAATATTTGTCCATATACTCCATAAAGGCGTGCTTTTTTAGTTTCTTAGCACTGGTTTCGAGTACCTTAAAAGAGACCTTGCCATCGCCCAGAATGGCCTCTTCAACAGAATCGACTCGGATATTGGCCATGGTATTCCCCTCTCTCCCATCCGGTTAACCTTCTGAGCGATCTTTATGATTGGGTTGAGTTATGCAGATCGTCTCCACAGTAGATTAGCAAGAATGAAGCCCGATTAATGAAAATAATGTACGGTGCATCCTCGCATCTCCGGCGGTTTTGCGGATTCTGCACTCATGCCATAAACCCAATCCTTGATTGATTAGTAGAATCTATGAGATAGTCCGCTCAATAAGACAGACCTTAACGCAAAATCGCTCGGGAAATACGGACGTTCCGACGCTCTTAACCAAAGACCGGCGTCCCCTTTTCCTCTATACGGATAATCAAATGGAGTGAGATCTATGTCGGATATTTTGTATACCAAGGTTGATGAGGCCCCCCAACTGGCAAGCGCTTCCCTGCTGCCCATTCTCCAAGCCTTTACCAAACCTGCTGGCGTGAACGTCGGTATCAAGGATATCTCCTTGGCTGGCCGCATCATCGCGGCCTTCCCAGAGAAGCTCACCGACGCACAGCGTCAGCCTGACGATCTGGCCGAGCTGGGCAAGCTGGTGAAGACCCCCGAAGCCAATGTCATCAAGTTGCCTAACATCAGCGCCTCCATTCCCCAGCTCACAGCGGCCATCAAGGAGCTTCAGAGTCAGGGCTATGACATTCCCGACTATCCTGAGAATCCTTCCACCGATGAAGAGCGCGAAGCCGCCGCCCGCTTTGACAAGCTTAAAGGCAGTGCGGTGAATCCGGTTCTGCGTGAAGGCAACTCCGACCGCCGTCCGCCATCGGCTGTGAAAGAGTACGCCCGCCAGAATCCGCACTCCATGGGTGAATGGAAGAGCAGCTCCAAGACTCATGTTGCTACCATGAGTGAGGGTGACTTTGCCTCCAGCGAGACCTCCACCACCATCTCCGGCGCCACCACGGCCAAGATTGTCTTCACCGGCAAGGATGGCTCCAGCAAGACCCTGAAAGAGGGCATGCCGCTTGAGGATGGCGAAGTGGTTGACGCCACCCGCATGAGTGCCAAGGCGCTACGCAAGTTTCTCAAGCAGGAGATCAAGGACGCCAAGGAGCAGGGCATCCTTTTCTCGCTGCACATGAAGGCCACCATGATGAAGGTCTCTGACCCGATCATCTTCGGCTATGCGGTCAGCGTCTATTTTGAGGAGCTGTTCGACAAGCATGGCGATGTGCTGGCTAAGTTGGGCGTTTCCGCCAACAACGGCCTCGGTGATGTGGTGGCCAAAATTGAGAAGCTGCCGGCCGATGAAAAGGCTGCCGTGCAGAAGACCATCGACAAGTGCATGGAAGATGGTCCCGACCTCTATATGGTCAACTCCGACCTGGGCATCACCAACCTGCATGTTCCAAGTGACGTCATCATCGACGCCTCCATGCCGGCCATGATTCGTGCTGGCGGCATCGGTTGGGACAAAGACGGCAAGACTCGCGACGTAAAAGCCACCATTCCCGACAGCAGCTACTCCGGTGTTTATCACGCCGTCGTGGAGTTCTGCAAAAAGAACGGTGCCTTCAATCCGACCACCATGGGCTCGATTCCCAACGTTGGTCTGATGGCCAAAAAGGCTGAAGAGTACGGTTCGCATCCCCAGACTTTCCAGGCTCCTGGCGACGGCACGATCAGCGTCGTTGATGCGGCCGGCAATACGCTGCACGCCCACGATGTGGGTGAGGGCGATATCTGGCGTATGTGCCAGGCCAAGGATGCTCCGATCCAGGATTGGGTCAAGTTGGCTGTGAATCGTTCCCGTGCGTCGAACACCCCGGTGGTGTTTTGGCTCAACAAGGATCGTGCCCATGATGCCGAACTGATCAAGAAGGTTGAGAAGTATCTTCCAAGCCATGACACCAGCGGTCTGGACATTCGCATCCTGTCGCCGGTCGATGCCTGCCAGCACTCCATTGAGCGTATGGCCAAGGGCGAAGACACCATCTCCGCCACCGGCAACGTGCTGCGTGACTATCTCACCGACCTGTTCCCGATTCTGGAAGTCGGTACCAGC
>JADFWT010000286.1 GCA_015233785.1 Magnetococcales bacterium | reverse complement strand
AAACTCCCGATTGCCCTTTGGTCCAAGAATAGGTGATGGAGTGAAGCCTATTTCTTCAAGGTTAAGAGCCGGCAGGCTGCTACGAATAAGGTCAGCAGCTTCATCATGAAGCGCAGCATCTGTGACCACGCCCCCTTCGGGGATTGATGTCCTGGGAAGCTCAAATTGCGGCTTAAGCAGTGCTATGATGCGACCGGAGGAGTTCAGAAATGGGATTACTGCCGCAAGTGCTTTACGCAGAGAAAGAAAACTGACATCCATCGTCAGAAGGTCCACCGTTTCAGGAATCTGGTTTTGGTTTAGGTGTCGCACATTGGTCCGTTCCAAATTAATGACCCGTGGATCTTGTCGCAGCTTCCAGGCCAGTTGCCCATATCCCACATCCACGGCAAATACCCTGGTGGCCCCTTGGCTGAGAAGTACATCGCAAAAACCGCCGGTTGAGCTGCCAATATCAAGGCATACAGAGCCTGCTACATGAATCGGCCATTGCTCTAATGCGTGGGCCAGTTTGAGGCCACCGCGAGAGACCCATGGGCTCTCTTGTTCGCGAAGCCGTAGAGAAGCTGTGGTGGGAATGGCCACGCCGGGCTGGTTAATAGGGCGGTCATCCACCAGCACCTGACCGGCCATGATCAGACGGCGAGCCTGATCAAGATCGACAACGAGTTGGGCATCCACTAGACGTTGATCAAGTCGATGTTTCTGTTTGGATGGATTGTAGTTGAGATGCTTTTTCTGTTTGGCCACGTCTGATCCGAGCAGGTCAGGAGGAGGGCTCTTGAGGAGGCTTCATCAGTGCTTGCAACCGCCCAACGATACCGTCGGCATCGATTTTCTGTTCGGCGCGTATCTCCCCTTGGGTTCCGTGAGGTAGAAAACGATCAGGAAGACCCCAATTGCGCACTATCAGTTTTCCATCAAGAAGGCCGTCACGAGCCAGAAACTCCAGGACAGCAGCCCCAAAGCCACCCAGTGTGGTGTTCTCTTCCAAGGTTACAATGCGCGTGCTTTTTTGGGCGATCTCACGAATTTTTTTCTCATCCAGAGGTTTAACGAAGCGCGCATCGAACACCCCCACCGTGATCCCCTGTTTATCAAGCCGTTTTGCTGCTTCTAGTGCAGGATGGACCACCGAACCAACGGCAAGAATCGTCACATCTTCTCCTTCGCGAAGCACACGACCACTGCCCACCGGCAGATGTATTGGCGCTTCGGCTTCCAAGCCGAGGGCGGCACCGCGAGGATAGCGAATGGCCACAGGTCGTCCCAGGCTGACGGCCGTTGTCAGCATGTGGCGCAGCTCATTCTCATCTGCAGGGGCCATGATGATCATGTTGGGAATGGCACGCATGAAGGAGAGGTCCATAGTGCCCGCGTGGGTGGCACCATCGGCTCCCACCAGACCGGCCCGGTCCAAAGCAAAAACCACCGGCAGTTTCTGTAGGGCCACATCATGCACTATCTGGTCAAAGGCGCGCTGCATGAAGGTTGAGTAGATGGCTACTACCGGAACCATCCCTTCACAGGACATACCGGCCGCAAAGGTGACGGCGTGCTGCTCGGCAATGCCCACATCGTGAAAGCGGGTTGGAAAGCGCTCTTCAAAAAGGTTCAGGCCAGTCCCTTCGGGCATAGCGGCGGTGATAGCTACGATTCGGGCATCCTGCTGGGCTAGCTCAATGAGATGCTCAGCGAATACCTTGGTGTGGGAAGGTGGGCCGCTGGAGCTCTGGATTTTTCCGGTCTGAGGGTCAAAAGGAGCGACGCCGTGATAAGTGCAGGGATTGCTCTCAGCAGGTTCAAATCCTTTACCTTTTTGAGTGACCACATGGAGCAAGATGGGGCGGTTTAGTGCCTTGATATTTCTGAGGGTTGGCAGAAGCTGCCCAAAATCGTGCCCGTCGATGGGGCCGAAGTAGGTAAAGCCCAGCTCCTCAAACAGGGTGCCAGGAGTGATCATCCCCTTCACATGCTCTTCGGCGCGAAGGGCAGCGTTTCGTAACGGTTCGGAAATTTTGCCCAACACCCGTTCGGTGCCGTCTTTGAGCTTGGTATAGAAACGCCCACTGAGAATGCGACTCAGATAGGCCGACATGGCCCCGACATTGGGAGAGATTGACATCTCATTATCGTTGAGCACCACAATCAGGTTGGTGTCGTCCAGTTGTCCACCATTATTAAGAGCTTCAAATGCCATGCCGGCAGTGAGCGCGCCATCTCCGATGACGGCGATACCCCTTCTTTGTCTATCTGGATCATCCGGCACCGGTGCCATGGCCATGCCAAGGGCGGCTGATATGGATGTGGAAGAGTGCCCGGCACCAAAAGGGTCGTAGGGGCTCTCATCGCGCTTGGTGAAGCCAGAGAGTCCATGACGCTGGCGTATGGTACCAAGTTGGTCCCTTCGGCCTGTGAGGATCTTATGAGGATAGGATTGATGACCAACATCCCAGATCAAACGGTCTTCTGGGGTGTCGAAGATATAGTGAAGCGCCATGGTCAGCTCAACCACACCGAGTCCGGCCCCCAGGTGGCCACCGGTCTTGGAGACCGATTCGATGGTGAAGGTGCGGATCTCTTCGGCCAGTTCCGGCAGTTGCTCTTCCGGCAGTTGGCGTAGATCCTCCGGGCTGTTAATGGTTTCCAGATATGAGCTCATAGCGTAGTAGCTTTATAGGCCAGAGGGGGATCACCCCGGTCCCTGGCTGGTTTTTGTCTTGAGGTCCGATATAGAAAATTATGGACCTCAACATCTCTCTAGTGGGTTCTTGAAAGAACAAATCGCGCCAGTTCCCGCAA
>JADFWT010000285.1 GCA_015233785.1 Magnetococcales bacterium | reverse complement strand
ATATCTCAACAGAACCATCGCCCTCATTCTCTGCTTGGTGCTCTCCCTGGGAATGCTCCTCTCAGCGGCTCGTGGTGACGATACAGAGATATTTTTTGGCCGTGACTGGACAGAAGGGGGAACCGTTCGCCCCAATATTCTCTTTGTGCTCGATACCTCCGGCAGTATGAGCAGTTATGACGGCACCAGCTCCAGCCGCCTGGAACGAATGAAGTTGGCGCTGCGGCAACTGCTCTCCAATGTGAGTGGGGTCAATGTGGGCTTGATGCGTTTTTCCGATCCGGGTGGATCCCTGCTCTTTCCCATCTCCCACATCGATGCGGAGGTAGCCGAAATCGAAGGTGGAGCGGATCTTGCCGAGGCCAGCTCTGCTCAAGCCACGATCCTTGAGGGAAATGATGATGCCGAAGAGAGTGCCACCGGCACCATGACCCTAGACGATCCCCACCTGGAAATGGTCACCCTCCCTGCCTCAACAACGACCCTGAGCAGACAGATTTCCAGTGACCACGATGCGGTGGAACAGAGACCAGACGGTTCCATGCGGATGGATAGCAGCGATCTGGAGCTCGTGGAGGATTCCGGCACCCAAATTGTGGGACTCCGCTTTCCCGATCTCAACATTCCCCAAGGAGCCACCATACTGGATGCCCGTGTCGCGTTTGAAATCGACCGCTACCGAGATCAGGATACCAATCTGTCGATTCAGGGTCAGGCGGTGGATAACGCCCCACCCTTTACAAACACCTGGAACGGTGTCAGCAGCCGCACCAAAACCACCGCCTCAACGGATTGGAACGATCTGCCGATTTTGCATGAAAATGAGATGCTGACCACCCCCAACATGAACGGCATCATCCAAGAGATCGTCAACCGTCCCGGTTGGAACAGCGGCAATGCAATCGCTTTGATCAGCAGCGGAGAGGGTAAACGGGAGGTGGAGTCGGTTTCGCCAGAAGGAGGGAGCGCCGCCCCCAAACTGATTATCACCTATGACAGTAGTGGTGGTCTGACCAGCGACCAGCGGGTCGGGCTGCGCTTTAGAGAGCTGATGGTTCCTCAAGGGGCAACCATCAGCAGTGCCACCCTCACCTTTCATGCCGCAGCGGCGGAGTCCACCCCGCTCTCTCTGGCAATCCATGGAGATGACAGCGACCACTCTTTACCCTTCACAGAAACAACAGGCAACCTCTCCTCCCGCACGCTAACCAGTGCCGTAACAGCATGGAACAATATCCCGGCCTGGAATAATGTAGGACAATCCTACATTCAAGGAGATGTGGTTGCTATTATTCAAGAAATCGTTAATCGGCCTGGATGGTGCGGAGGCCGGGCGGTCTCGCTGATTATCAGCAAAATGGGAGGGCCGGGCAAGCGCACCGCCCTCTCCTATGAGAGCGATCCGACGCTGGCTCCGACCCTTTCCGTCAACTGGGACCCCTCCTCCATACCAGTGGGGGGCGGCTGCAACGTAAAGAAGGAGATTAAGCGCATCACCGCCTCCAGCGACGATGCGGAGGAGTCCGCTTATGGTGGCATGACCCTCTCCAGTAGCGATCTGGAGCTGGTCCAGGAGAACACCACACAAAAAGTGGGGCTGCGTTTTCAAGGGGTGGCCATTCCCAGAGGAGCCACTATCAGCAGTGCCTATCTGGAGTTTGAGATGGATGAATCCCACTCAACCAGCACCAACTTGACCATCCACGCCGAAGCCAGTGATAACGCCAGCACCTTTACCAGCCAGAGCCACAATATCAGCAACCGGCAAACCACAGCCGCTTCCACAAGCTGGAGCGACCTACCTATTCTCAGCGTCAACGACAGCCTCACCTCCCCCGATATTTCATCTCTTGTTCAAGAGGTAGTCAATCGGCAAGGGTGGTTCAGCGGAAACAGCATGGCCTTCATTTTGAGCGGCTCTGGTAAGCGGGTAGTAGAGTCCTACAATGGTGAAACGGGAGCGGCTGCCAAGTTGATTGTCAACCACTATGGTGGCGAGCCGACACAGGCGGGCGGAAAAACAGTCAGGACTCGCCTTATTGAACTCAGCGAAGAGATGCAGCACTCCAATCGCACCCCCATTGTGGACACACTCTATGAAGCAGCACGATATTTTCGGGGTGAAGGGGTCGATTATGGCCGCACACGAGGAGATCAGGGGTACCGTTCTGAAAACACCCGAATCAGCCATGCCGCCTCCTACACTGGAGGAACAGTCGTTCGTCCCAATGGATGTTTTGAAGAGAACTTGAACGATACGGACTGCCGTGGGGAGGAGATCACCGGAAACCCCATCTATCGCTCCCCTTTAGCCCACAGCTGTCAGGAGAACCATCTGGTTCTCCTCACCGATGGGGCGCCCACCACGAACACAGCCGTCTCTCGAACACAAAATCTGATTGGCTCTGGCTGTTCCGGTTCCGGCTACCAACAGTGTGGACACGATCTGGCCTCCTATCTGAAAAACCAAGATCAATCCAACGCCTTAAGCGACAACCAAAACATCACCACCCACACCATCGGCTTTAACTTTAGCAGTAGCTGGATGCGGGAGATGGCCGAAATTCACGGTGGTGGCGGCTTTTATGAGGCCAGTAGTGCCAATGATCTGCTGGGGGCATTTGAATCGATCCTCAAAGATATTCTTCAGGTGGACAGCTCTTTTGTGGCCCCAGGGGTCGCAGTCAACCAATTTAACCGGCTAACCCATCTCAACGATGTCTACTTCTCCCTTTTCCGCCCCAAAGAGACGCCAGAGTGGATCGGCAATCTGAAGCGCTATGAGCTACGGGGCGATCCGGCGGTACTGGTG
>JADFWT010000284.1 GCA_015233785.1 Magnetococcales bacterium | reverse complement strand
AAAGCAGTTATTGTGTCATGGTTTTTTTGGGAAGTTATCTGGAGCGTTGCGAGAGTTGTATCATGGTAATAGTCTTTGACTTGGATAATACGCTGGTAGATGAGCTGGGACGGTCGCTCCGGCCCGGTATCTTTCGCCTATTGGTTAAACTCCAGGAAGATGGTCATGAACTGGTTCTCTGGACCAGCTCTCCCCAGCAGCGCGCCCATGAAATTCTCAAGCGGCTGGAGCTGTACCCGCTCTTCTCCAAGCGCATCTATCGTGAGGATTACGACCCCGATAATACCGGCCAGGTGAAGGATATTCGTATCATTGGCGGTGACCTTCTGGTGGATGACGACCCAAAGAAGATCGATTTTGTCAAGTCTGTCAAGCGCAAGGGCTTCTTGATTCAACCATTTCGGAGTCACGGTCTCTCCGACCCTAAGGAGCTGGCCCGCCTGGAGCGCCAACTCAACCGTATGGCTATGGTTCGTGTCGTCTCCAGTTTGATGCGGCCTAGAACCTGGTTCTGACCGCTAGTTCCAAAACGACATAATGTTGGTGCCGGGATAGTAGAACTGGATGATCTGCCGGTAGTCATGTCCAGCCTTGGCCATCTCCTGACCGCCCCACTGCATATAGCCGATACCGTGTCCAAACCCTTTGCCGTCAAAGATAAAATGATCCCCACTCTTTTTGATGGTGACGATGGTATCCGGCAGGGTGCCGATGCGCCCTCCAAGCCCCAAAGTTACTTTGGGCCGAAAGCGGATCTCTTTGAATTTTCCGCCATCGTGGGCCAGTCGAACCCGTACGACCCGGCCTGAAGGGCCAACATAGGTAGGGGTGATCTGCTCCAGTCGACCGATGCGCACCTTGCGCCTTTTAAGGTTCTTCTCAATCTCATGACGGGTGTGCTTGTAGCGCCAGGTAGCCAGTGATTTCTTGCCTGCTTTCAGGCTCCAGGGGTCGGGGTGGGAGATCAGATAGGGGTGTGCGGCCGTATCCCAACGGGTGGAGTACTCCTTTTCGGGATCCGCCGTGATGCCGCCGCTGTTGGCAGCAAACATCGCCAGAATCGGCTTGAGTCGCCCATTTCGCACTGTGGTGATAATCTGCCCTCTGGTCTCTCGCACCGCCTTGCTGGTCCGTTTGCGCTCCCGAGGCACCCCGGCATAGACCTGACTACGAATGGTATCGTAGACATCAAAATCCTTGCTGGCGTGTCGCATGGTATCGTTGTAGGCGTAGGTCCGGGCTGCCAGTGCCTGGGCTCGCAGAGCGGGCATTTTCCAACTGGCGTGGGATTCCGCCGGAACCACACTGAGCAGATACGACTCCATGGCCACATTGTTGATCATACGCACCCGGTTTTTCTTCGCCTTCAACAGCAGTGAACCGCGTACCTTTTTCTTGGTCTTGCCGCTTTTGCCGTAACCGATACTGATGGGAGACGCTGCCAGCACCTCCGCCCGCTTTCCGATGGGCGACCCATTCAGATGTAGCCGGCCGCTCTTGGCCACAAAGGTCGCCCCTGGGGCCAATGAGCGGCGTACGCCATCTTGCCGCAACGTCAGCTTCTCCCCTTTGACGATCACAACCCGTGAGTATTTGCTCAACAAAACCCGCACAATGGGCTCTGGAACCTGGTTAAAATCACTGGAGGCGATGTTGTGTACTTTTTGCTGTGCCTTGCTGGCAGCCAGCCTTCGGGCGGCCTCTCGTGCATTGGCTTCTTGCTTGGCTCGGAGTGCCCTATCTCGTTCATATTCGGCCAACTTAGCCGCCTGCTGAGCTAATTTGGCCTCCTGTTCGGCCCGCTTGCGTAGACGCTCCGCCTCCAACCAGCGCTGTTGCTCCTTCATACGCTCCGCTTCCAGACGTTGCCGCTCCGCCTCCTGTCTTCTCTTAGCCGCCTCTTGTTGACGCTGGTAGGCCACCTGTTGACGCCGGGCTGCCTCCTGCTGCTGAGCACGCACCTCGGCCTGGCGTCGGGCGTTCTCCTTACGGACCTCTTCAGCCTGCTCCATGGCCTTGCGACGTTTAGCCTCCTGGCGTTTATAGTGATCGCTGGCGATGACCTTCTCCGACTCGCTGCCGATGGTCTCCATCTGAAAGTGAAACCGCCCCTGTCCATAGCTGCTGTTATAGAGTCGTACCTTCTGTAGTGCCTCTACAGGACGCTGAGCATCAAACAGTAACAGAGCCTCTCGATAGAGGGCACTTTGAGCATAGCTGGGATACTCCCGTTCGATCTGCTGGTAGATCCGCAGGGCGCTGTCGTTGGAGTCGAGAAAGGAGGAGAAGGTGGTGGCCATGTAGAGCAACGCCTTGACCCTGGTCCCGGCATTGGGAGAGCTCTCCAGGGCGTTCTCAAAATAGCTCAGAGCATCCAGATAGCGCCGCTCGTCCATGGCCAGACTTCCGACATTGAGGTTCCATTGGGCGATCACTTCCGGGTTGCTCTCGAAACCGGCCTCCTGGGCGAAAGCGATGTTGATAGCAAACGGAATCAACAAAAAGCAGAGTACCGGCAAGAAGCGACCAGAGAAACGACGTGATTTCAGATGCGTTGATAACATAGAATCAACCTGGATTAATCATTAACAGTGGAATCTCGAATGATGGGGAGGCCAGTGACACTTTCAAACCTGCCTAGCGCGCCAGGGTCAGCCCCGAAAGTCGTTCAAAGAGTGTGCTGGGGTAGAGCAGGGTAAATTGAAAACGTCCAAAACTCACCTCATCACCCTCCTCCAGCGTGACCGATTTGCTGGTAACCTTTTCGCCATTGACGAACGTGCCGTTGGTGGATCCCAAATCACGAATACGGATCACACCC
>JADFWT010000283.1 GCA_015233785.1 Magnetococcales bacterium | reverse complement strand
CACAACACAATGAAAAGGAATCGTACACATGCCCGCCTACCGATCCCGCGCCTCCACCCATGGCCGCAACATGGCCGGAGCCCGCTCATTGTGGCGCGCTACCGGCGTCAAGGAGCAGGACTTCGGCAAGCCGATCATCGCTGTCGCCAACTCCTTCACTCAGTTTGTGCCGGGCCATATTCATCTGCGTGAAGTGGGGCAGATGGTGGCGCAAGAGATCGAAAAGGCCGGTGCTATCGCTAAAGAGTTCAACACCATCGCCATTGATGACGGCATCGCCATGGGCCACAGCGGCATGCTCTATTCACTCCCCTCACGGGAGCTGATTGCCGATAGTGTCGAATATATGGCCAACGCCCACACCGCCGACGCCCTGATCTGCATCTCCAACTGCGATAAGATCACCCCCGGCATGCTGATGGCAGCTATGCGACTTAATATTCCGGCCATCTTCGTCTCCGGCGGACCCATGGAGGCGGGAAAGGTGATTCTGGAGAGCGGCGAGAATCGCAAAGTGGATCTCATCGACTCCATGATCGCCTCTGGTGATGATGCGGTCTCCGATGCCGATGTGGCCTCCTTTGAGCGCTCCGCCTGCCCCACATGCGGATCGTGCAGCGGCCTCTTCACCGCCAACTCCATGAACTGCCTGGCGGAAGCCCTGGGGCTGGCTCTGCCCGGCAACGGCACCCTCCTCGCCACGCACGCCTCACGCCGAGCGCTGTTCCTAAGCGCCGCCCGCCGCATCGTTAAGATGACTCGCCGCTACTACGAGCAGGATGACGACTCGGTGCTGCCCCGCTCCATTGCCACCTTCAAGGCGTTTGAGAACGCCATGAATCTGGATATCGCCATGGGCGGCTCTACCAATACGGTATTGCACCTTTTGGCCACCGCCCGTGAGGGTGAGATCAACTTTACCATGCAGGATATCGACCGGCTGTCGAGGAAGACCCCCTGCCTCTGCAAAGTAGCCCCATCCACCCAAAAGTATCACATGGAGGATGTCCACCGGGCAGGAGGCATTCCGGCAATTCTTGGCGAACTGGCCAGAGCCGACCTGCTGCACACCGACTGCCACACGGTCCACGCCCCCACCATGGCCGAGGCCATCCGTACCCAGGATATCACTCAGCCTGCGTGCGAACAGAGCGCCAAGGACCTCTTTCTGGCCGCTCCCGGCGGCGTACCTACCACCGAACCGTTCAGTCAATCCAAAAGCTGGCCCAACCTGGATACCGACCGTAAAGAGGGCTGTATCCGCAGCGCCGAACACGCCTACTCCCAAGATGGCGGTCTGGCGGTGCTGTTCGGCAATCTGGCCGAGGATGGCTGCATCGTTAAGACCGCTGGGGTGGATGAGTCCATCTGGAAGTTCAATGGCCCGGCGCGCATCTTCGAAAGCCAAGAAACTGCCGTTAAGGCCATCCTGGCAGATAACATCAAGGCCGGTGACGTGGTGGTAATCCGCTATGAAGGCCCACGAGGCGGACCTGGCATGCAGGAGATGCTCTACCCCACCTCATTCCTCAAATCCAAAGGACTTGGTAAAGAGTGTGCCCTAATTACCGATGGTCGATTCTCCGGCGGCACATCAGGTCTCTCCATAGGTCACGCCTCACCGGAAGCCGCCGAAGGGGGACTTATCGCCCTAGCCGAAGAAGGAGATACCATCGAGATCGATATTCCCGGTCGCCGCATCCATCTGGCGGTAGCGCAAGGGGAGCTGGATCGACGACGCCGGGCTATGGAAGCCCGCAAGGAAGATGCCTTTCGTCCACTAGGTCGGGAGCGCCCCATCTCCCAAGCACTGCGGGCCTACGCTGCCATGACCACATCAGCGGCCCACGGTGCGGTGCGTCGTCTGTCGGATAGCCAATAAAGGGAGCCCAACACCATGAGCGAAGAAATTATCTACGGAACCCAACAGTTCCCCACCGAAATCAAGCAGCAGAACGATGCCAAGCAGGTGATCATCGCGTGGGATACCGGTGAAAGCTTCACCTACTCCATGGAGTATTTGCGAGTTATGTGCCCCTGTGCCGATTGTCGCGGCCATCACCCCAGTCAGAAAAAGCTCATCTTCGGCAAAAAAGGGGTCGGCATTACCGCGATCACGCCGGTAGGCCACTACGCGGTAAAGATCGCCTTTGATGATGAGCACTCCTCCGGGGTGTTCTCCTTCGAAAACCTATACGACCTGGGCAAAAACCACGACGAACACTGGGAAGAGTATCTGGTAGAGCTGAAGGCGGGCGGCAAGTCACGCATGATGTGGAACATCACGCAAGCCTAAAACAAGACAGGTCCGCGCTCCAAAGATTGGAACGCGGGCATCTATTTGATATCTATAAGGAACTATTTATTTGAAAAAAAACTTGCGCGGGCAAGGGTGGAATGTCCTATAATCACGCCCTGTCACGTCACTTACGTCCCCATCGTCTAGTGGCCTAGGACTCCGGCCTCTCACGCCGGCAACAGGGGTTCGACTCCCCTTGGGGACGCCATTAAAACAAAGACTTAGCAAAACCCCTTCAGACGTTCCGACGCCATTCCGACGGATGTTGCTCCCTCTCGTTTTATCACTGCTCACATAGCCGCGCTCTGATCCGGTCTACATGCCACCCCTCTTCAGACGGACCCTATTTCCCCTCTTTACCTTCACTGCTCCCATTGCCGCACTCCAATCAGATAGCGTTCCGACGCTTTCCGGCGGGCATTGTCTATCGTGCTTCTACTCTGCCTTGTGAATCGTAAGCGCCACGTGAAGCGCGTCACTGTACAGGCTTGACCTTTGGCAACATATCCGGAGTGAGACGCCAGGGTAGC
>JADFWT010000282.1 GCA_015233785.1 Magnetococcales bacterium | reverse complement strand
CAGTCAGCAGCCTGCCTTTAAGCTTGATGGCGAGGTGGTCTCCTCCACGCGCATTCGTCAGGCGATTCGTGGGCGAGATTTTGACGCGGCAGCCAGGCGTCTTGGGCGTCCGTTCGAGATTGAAGGGCGGGTTAACTGCGGCAAACGTCGCGGTCGCGGTATGGGCTTTCCCACCGCCAACATGACCCTCTCCGGTCTGCTGCATCCGCCCAGTGGCGTTTATGTGGTAGAAGGGTGGGTGGATGGCCAGTGGAAACCGGCGGTGGCCAATGTCGGGCACAATCCCACCTTCGGCGATGAGGGGCTGCATCTGGAGACCCATCTGTTGGCGGAGTGCGGCGACATCTATCGTAAGGTGATGCGGGTACGGTTTCTCAAGTTCCTGCGTGATGAAGTAAAATTTCCCAATATCGAAGCGCTGAAGTCCCAAATTGCCCTGGATGTGGTTCAGGCCCAGGATTTTTTCAAACAGCGCCGAGCCGCATAATAGAAGAGGTTTCTTTCCCATGGATTACAAGAGCACCGTACAGCTTCCCAAGACCACCTTTCCCATGCGGGGCAATCTGCCCAAGCGTGAGCCGGATGTGCTGAACAAGTGGAAGGAGATGGATCTGTTCCGGCTGCTGCGGGAGTCGGCCAAGGATCGTCCCAAGTTTATTCTTCACGATGGGCCTCCCTACGCCAACGGCCATCTGCACATGGGCCATGCCATCAACAAGGTGCTCAAGGATGTGATTGTCCGTTCCCGACAGATGCAGGGTAAGGATGCACACTATATTCCCGGTTGGGACTGCCACGGCCTGCCCATTGAGACCAAGGTAGAGCAGGGGCTGAAGAAAAAGGGACAGAGTAAGGAAGAGGTGGATCCGGTCACCTTTCGCGGGCTCTGTCGTGCGTTTGCTGCCCAGTGGGTGGATGTTCAGCGGGACGAGTTCAAGCGGTTGGGTATTGAGGGGGATTGGGACGACCCCTATCTGACCATGGATTACCGCTTTGAGGCCGATATTGTTCGGGAGCTCGGCAAGTTTTTGGTCAATGGCGGGCTCTACAAGGGGTTTAAGCCCATCGCCTGGTGTCATCACGACCAGACTGCCCTGGCCGAAGCGGAGGTGGAGTATCAGGACCACACCTCTACGTCGATTCACGTCAAGTTTGCGTTAGCGGATGACGAATCCCTCACATCGGTGGAGGCCTCTCTGGAGGGCCAGCCGGTCTCGGTGGTAATCTGGACCACCACCCCTTGGACCATTCCGGCCAATTTGGCGGTCTGTCTCAATGCGGGGCTGTTTTACAGTGCGGTACGGATTCTCGATCCCAAGGAGAATACCAATCTGGCCAAGGGTGAGATTCTGATTCTGGCCGAGGCCATGTGGCAGGATGTGTTGGAGGATTTTGGTCTGGCGGATGGCGATGCCGAGGTGGTGTGTCGTTTTCGTGGTGAGGTGTTGGACAAGAAGCGTTTCCGTCACCCCTATTTGGATCAGGATGCGCCGATATTGTTGGGGGATCACGTCACTCTGGAGGCGGGTACCGGCTGCGTACATACTGCGCCGGGCCACGGCATGGACGACTACATCGTCGGCATGCAGTATGGCTTGCCGGCCTACAATCCGGTAAACGGCCGGGGCATCTTTATGGAGGATACGCCTCACTTTGCCGGTCAGCATGTGGTGAAGGTCAATCCGCTGGTAGTGGATCTGCTTCGGGGGCAGGGGGCGCTGCTGGCCGATGGTAAGATCAAGCACAGCTATCCCCACTGCTGGCGTTGCCACACGCCGCTGATCACCCGTGCCACGCCGCAGTGGTTCATCTCCATGGAGACCAACGACCTGCGGGCCAAGGGGCTTCAGGCGATTCGCGATACCCAGTGGATTCCGAGTTGGGGCGAGGAGCGCATCTACAAGATGGTGGAGAATCGCCCGGACTGGTGTGTCTCCCGTCAGCGCTCCTGGGGGGTTCCCATTACCGCTATCTCCTGCATCAAGTGCGGCAAGACCGTGCGGGATCCGGGGGTGATCGACACCATCTCCGATCAGGTGGAGCAGGGTGGGGCCGATGTCTGGTTTCAGAAGGAGGCCGCAGAGTTCATGCCCGAGGGCTACGCCTGCGAAAAGTGCGGCGGCTCCGAGTTTGAAAAAGAGCAAGATATTCTGGATGTATGGTTTGACTCCGGGGTGACCCATGCGGCGGTTCTGGAGCGGCGCGAGGGGATGAGTTGGCCGGCGGATCTCTATCTGGAGGGATCGGATCAGCATCGGGGTTGGTTCCACTCCAGTCTTCTGGCCTCGGTGGGAACGCGGGGAGTCGCTCCTTATAAGGCGGTCTTGACTCACGGTTTTGTGGTCGATGGCAAAGGACGCAAGATGTCCAAGTCCATGGGCAATGTCATTCCACCGTCAAAGGTCATTAAACAGTACGGAGCCGATATCCTCCGTATGTGGGTAACGGCTGAAGACTATGCCAATGATATTCGGATTTCTGATGAGATTCTCAAAGGGTTATCCGATTCCTATCGCCGGATCCGAAATACGGTTCGCTTTTTGCTTAGTAATCTTGTTGAGTTTGATCCCGAAAAAGAGACCGTCTCCCATGAAGAGATGAACTCTCTGGATCGCTGGGCTCTGGATCGCTTGGCCAATCTGATTGATGAGGTGGAAAACTCGTACGAAGGGTACTCTTTCCATAGCGTCTATCAGAAGCTGCACTACTTCTGTGCCATTGATATGGGTGCCTTTTATCTGGATGTGGTGAAAGACCGGCTCTACTGTGATCCCACGGATTCGGTAAGTCGTCGCAGTGCGCGAACTGTTTTGAATACAGTGTTGGAATCGTTGACTCGTC
>JADFWT010000281.1 GCA_015233785.1 Magnetococcales bacterium | reverse complement strand
CAAAATTTGTTTTTTGCCAGCAAAATTGATATAAATTGATATGTTTTGATATAAAACGAGGTTACAGGCTAGGCCGGTTGTACCGATCGACCCCTCAAGCCTGACACCTCAACCGATTGAGAAGTGATCGAATATGACAGAATTTCTCCTCATCTTGGTCAGTACCGTCTTTGTCAACAACTATGTGCTCGCCAAATTTTTAGGTGTCTGCCCGTTTCTCGGCGTCTCCAAGAAGGTGGAGACCTCCATCGGCATGACCTACGCGGTGATGTTCGTCATGACGCTGGCCTCGATCATATCCTGGCTGGTGCAGACCTACGTTCTCAACCCGTTGGGATTGCACTATCTTCAGACGCTGTCGTTCATTCTGATTATTGCCTCATTGGTGCAGCTCACCGAAATGGTGGTGCATAAGACCAGTCCAGTGCTCTATTCGTCACTGGGCATCTTTTTGCCGCTGATCACCACCAACTGTGCGGTGCTCGGCGTGGCACTGCTCAATATTCAGAAAGAGCTAGGCTTTATCGACGCGACGGTTTACGGCGTTGGGGCCGGTCTGGGCTTCGGTCTGGTGATGATTCTTTTTGCGGGCATGCGTGAGCGTATCGATCTTTCCGATGTGCCGGTGCTGTTCAAGGGATCGCCCATTTCATTGGTGAATGCAGGTCTCATGTCATTGGCCTTTATGGGTTTTGCTGGACTGGTCAAGTAGAGACCGAACAATAAGGAAGCGACCATGATCAACCTCTTAATGGGCATGGGAGATGCAGTAGTCAGCATGGGTGGTCTCGCTCTGGCTGCTGGTCTCGGATTGGGTTTTGCCGCCAAAAAATTCCACGTTGAGGGCGACCCGATGGTGGATAAGCTGGATGAGATTCTTCCAGCTACCAACTGCGGCAACTGCGGTTTTCCCGGATGTCGGCCTTATGCGGAAGCATTGGCAGAGGGCACCACCGAGATCAACCTCTGCACACCGGGCGGTAAGGGTACGATTGAAGAGATTGCCGCGATACTGGGCGTCGATCCCACCGCACCCGCTGTAGATGAAGGCCCCAAGGTGGCTTTTATCGAAGAGGAGAAATGCATCGGCTGCACTGCATGTATCAAGGCCTGTCCGGTTGATTGCATTGTCGGGGCCAACAAGCAGTCTCACACCATCATCGCCGACCAATGCACCAGCTGCGAAATGTGCCTGGAGCCGTGTCCCACCGACTGCATCATCATGCAGCCGGTTGAAGAGACGCTCTACGACTGGCGTTGGGAGAAACCTGAAGGCCCCTCTGCAACACTGCACTAGGGTTGGAGTGGGATTCCTCGCCGAGCGCATCTAGTTGATGCCTGATGGTGGATGGATCCAGCGCTTGAAACGCGATTAAAGGATTGAGAATATGGGTATTATCGCCCAAGTTCTGGGAAAATTTCATGGCGGCGTACACCCCGCGGAGCATAAAAATCTCTCCGAGCAGTGTGCGATTTCCACCATGCCGATGCCGGATGAACTCTATGTGCCGCTGCATCAGCACATCGGTAGCCCGTGCGACCCATGTGTCGAGGCAGGCAGTAAGGTTCTGAAGGGGCAGTTGATCGGGCGTGCGGCGGGTTTTGTCTCTGCGCCGGTCCATGCACCCACCTCTGGAACCATCACCGAATTCCGTGAGTACGTGGTGGGTCACCCCTCTGGATTGACCATGCTCTGCGCCATCTTAAAGCCGGACGGCAAGGATACCTGGAGCAAGGATCTGGTCGGATTGGACGACCCTTTGAAAGCCGACCCAGCCGATATTCGCGCCAAGGTGCGGGATTGCGGCATTGTCGGCATGGGCGGAGCCACCTTCCCAAGTTTTATCAAAATGTCGCCGCCCAACAAAGCGGTGGTGGAGCTGCTGCTGATTAATGGTGTCGAGTGTGAGCCCTATCTCACCTGTGATGCCCGCCTGATGGAAGAGCGTGCCGACGATATTGTCGAGGGCATTCGCATCATGCTGAATGGTCTCCAGACCAAGCTCTGCGCCATCGGCATTGAGAACAACAAGCCCAAGGCCATCGAAGTGATGGAGCAGGCCGTAAAGGCGTATCCCGAGATTTCGGTGATTTCGCTACCGGTGATGTATCCCCAGGGCGGTGAGAAACAGCTTATTGAGGTGGTTACCGGTCGGCAGGTGCCTTCCGGCGGACTGCCTATCAACGTTGGTGTGATTGTCCACAATGTGGCGACCGCCGTGGCGGTGCGTGATGCTGTGGCTGACGGGAAGCCGCCTGTCTCCCGGTCGGTGACGGTCACCGGGCTTGGTATCAACAAGCCAGCCAACCTTGAGGTTTTGAATGGCACCCCGGTCCAGGCGCTGATTGACCAATGCGGTGGACTGAAGCCCAATGTGGATCGTGTGGTGATGGGTGGCCCCATGATGGGCGTGGCCCTGAAGAGTCTGGATGTCCCGTGTGTCAAAGGCACCTCGGGCATTCTGGCATTGACGCCGGCTGAAGCCCACACCGCCTCTGAACAGGCGTGCATTCGCTGTGGAAGTTGCCTGAGTGCCTGCCCCATCAACCTGATGCCTACCGAGATGTCCTGGCTGGCACGTCATGACCAGTTCGATACGCTTGGGGATTATAATCTGTTCGATTGCATCGAGTGCGGCTCATGCTCCTACGTGTGTCCCTCGAATATTCCTCTGGTGCACTACTTCCGCTACGGCAAGATGGCCATTCAGAATAAAGCCGCCGAGAAGAAGAGAGGCGAACTGTCAAAGGCCGCCACCGAGCGCAAAGCGGCCCGCGTCGAGCAGGAGAAGTTGGCCCGCGAGCAGCGTAAGGCAGAGATGAAAGCCAAGATGGCCGCCAAG
>JADFWT010000280.1 GCA_015233785.1 Magnetococcales bacterium | reverse complement strand
ATCCATCATGAATCGGCACAGCGCGGGCACACATGCTCATCTCCCCTTCACTCCCCTACGGCAGAGCGGCGTCCGATGGCGTGCCCTGGCCGGGGTCGGGCTGAGCTGCCTGTTTCTGGCCGCATGCTCACCCTCGGGAGCACACGCACCACAGCCCTCAAAGGGGCACTTTCTCAGGGCGACCAATCCGCCGCCATCGGCCTATGCGCCGAGGAAAATCACCCAGGATGATCCCCGACAAAACCACCAGATGCCCGAAGGGGTCTCCAACTCGGAAGAGGTGTACACCATCACCGTCACCGACATGTCGGTACGTGATCTGCTGTTCGCCCTGGCCCGAGATGCCAACATGAACGTGGATATCTATCCCGGCGTGGACGGCAAGGTGACGCTGAGCGCCATCGATCAACCACTACCGCGCATCCTCGACCGTATCGCCAAGCAGGTCAATCTGCGCTACGAGATTGAAGGGCAAGCCATCATCATCGCCCCAGATAAACCCTACCTGAAAATTTATCAGGTGGATTACGTCAATCTCTCCCGTACCAGCAACAGCACCAACCGCATCTCGTCTCAAATCTCCGGGGATAGCAGCAACGCAGATGGCGAGACGACTGGAAACGATAAGAACCAATCACAATCAAGCCTTTCCACCTCTTCTGAGAACCATTTCTGGACGACGTTACGCTCCAATGTTCTGGCGATTTTGAATCTCGAACAGAGCGGCGGAAGCGGTGATGTGCAGGGCGGAGCACCTCTGGAAGGTGGTGGCGCTTCGGCTCTACCGCCGGGTGATACCTCGGCAGCGGCCATGGGCGCTGGCGGACCAAAGGCTCCCGGAATGAATGACTCCATGCAGGGCAATAGAAGCCGTGAAAGTCAGGCCCGCATCGTCGCCATGAATCAGGAAGCCGGCCTGGTGAGCATCTTCGCCAACGCCAGCCAGCACAAACGGATCAAGAAACTGCTCAATGCGGTACTGGATAACGTCCACCGTCAGGTTTTGATCGAATCCACCGTGGTGGAGGTCTCCCTGAACGACGCCTTCCAGGGCGGTGTGGATTGGGAGAATCTAACCATTGCACCCGGGAAGATGCTCCGGGCGTCCAGCAATGGCCTTGCCGCCGCCTTTGGTCTCAGCGGGGGATTGCCGGTGTATACACTGCCTTTCAGCGCATCGCTGGGCAACAACGCCACCAGCAGCATCAGCGCGACGGTCCGTGCCCTACAATCGTTTGGTACCACCAAAGTGCTTTCAAGCCCGAAGATCATGGCACTCAACAACCAGACTTCGATTCTGAAAGTGGTGCAGAACCGCGTCTACTTCACGGTGGAAACCGTTGCCACGTCCACCTCCGATACCACCAACCCGGTTAACACCAAGCTCCATACGGTACCGGTCGGTCTGGTAATGAGCGTGACGCCGCAAATCAGCTCGGATGATATCGTCACGCTGAATGTGCGTCCCACCATCTCCAGCATCAGTCGTCTGGTGGATGATCCCAACCCGAATCTGGCCGCCGCCAATACCACCAACCAGATTCCGGAAATTCAAGTCAAGGAGATGGAGTCTCTGCTTCGCATCCACAGCGGTCAGGTGGCGGTGATGGGCGGTCTAATGCAGGACAAGATTAGCGATACGGAAGCTGGATTGCCGGTTCTTTCGGATCTGCCCGGTATCGGCGGCATGTTTAAGTTCAAAGACCGCTCCACCACCAAGACCGAACTGGTGATCTTCATTCGCCCGGTGGTGATGAGCCACGGCAGCCCGAAGAAACCACGCACCCACAGGGTCAATAATCGTCGCCGCGGCCAGCCGCGCATGGGCAAATACGGCGCACCACCTCCGGCTCCAGGCCAGTATCAACAGCCGCCGACCTCTTACCTGGATTTTACCAATCCGGGGGTAGCTCCCATCGCGCCGGCTCCGTCGGCACAGCCTCCGATGGCCCAACATCAACCCAACTACGGTCAGGCGCCTCAGGCACCCCAACAGCAGCAACAAGGACAAAGCCAGCAACAGGGTTACAATCAACAGCAGGGGTATGGTCAACAACAGGCTCCCCAGGGCACGCCTCCCGGCTATGGTCAACAGCAGCAGAGCGCCTATCCGCCCCCCTCTTCGCCCCACCTGGGCCAAGGTGGGCCCCAAGCGGGATACGCCCCCAACCGAGGCCAACACCAACCGGCCCAAGCGCCAGGTCCCCAAGCCGGATACCAAAATGGCAAGCCGATGCGGGTAGCCTACACACCCCCAACGCAAGGTGGACAAGGTGGTGACTTCTTCGTCAACCTCGGCTCATACCTGGAGACGGACCGGGCCAATCAGGTCTATCAGACCATCACCGACTCCGGCCTGAGACTGCCACTCTATCGAGAGTCGGCCAAGGTACAGGGCCGTAACTATCTCAGGGTTCGGGCCGGACCATTCCAGCGACGGGAAGATGCCGAGCAGATGGGACAGAAAATCGCCTACCACACCGGCATTCAGACACGTATCGAAACCTACTGATCAACCCTCACATTCATTGGCAACGGCCCGGAAATCCACACTTTCCGGGCCGTTTTCTTTTGCGCACCACGCGATTCTCGGTTCGACTTTCAACAACATGTCTCCATTTTTTTCGGCACAGCCGTTGGAGATTACGATATACTGTCGTCCATAGGCCCTTTTTAGAAACAAAAGGGTACAGTGATGGATTCGGATGGCCGATAACATCCGATAGGATCGCTCTGTGCGATCACTACAGACCGTTCGTCCGCATATTTCACCTCTGATTGAGATTGAGGCCCAGCGTGGATAAGTCACCAAAACAGGTGGGGACGCCGTTGAAACAGACGCGTTCATCCAACCAAAAGC
>JADFWT010000027.1 GCA_015233785.1 Magnetococcales bacterium | reverse complement strand
TGGTCTCATGTCCCAGCTTGCGGAAGTGACCATAGCCGGTACGGTAGTGGCGAAAGGGGGCTTTGATCTGATCGATTTTCGGCCCTCTCATGTAGAAGTCGATGAGGGGGTTTAAAAGCCAATACTGCCCGCCGGTGACGATGGCCTGTCTCCAGTAAAGGGCCGCACGATATTTAGTTTCTCCGCACTCTGCCTTGTTTCGGGAGACCAGAGGATTGAGAGGGTGCTTATGGTCGCTAAGGGCGCAGAACCCTCGATCGGTCATCGCCATGATATCGCCAGCGATGGCTAAATCTTTGATCGTACGATCATCGGTCTCAGCATGCAGTTTTTGCCACGCCTCGAAGGCAGCCCGGTCGGCGGAGGCAGGCAGGGTGACCAGCAGGCCCAGCACAATCGACACCGCAATCCCGATTCGTTTCATGAAACGCCCCTATAAGTGCTGATAGGCGGGTTGTCTAGATAGAGACCGCCATCTTATTACAAATATTTACCGTCAGTGTGAGCAATGCGGGGCGGGTTGTCAAACGCCCACCTTTTCTCCCCAGTGAAGCTTGGCGCGCAACACCCCATAGTAGTTGTGGGCCGGGGTGTGTACGATACGCAGTTTTCGCTCAGCCCGGCGGATGCGGATTTGATCCCCGGCGGTGAGAAGAATCGACTCGTGGCCGTCCATGGTAAGGCGTGGGCTGGGGCCTTCTTCGATCATGGTGATGGTGATGTCGCCGCAGTCCGGCACGGCAATGGGGCGCTGGGTGAGGGTGTGGGGGCTGACCAGCGTCAAGACAAAAGCGCCCAGTGCCGGATGAATAATCGGGCCGCCGGAGGAGAGCGTATAGGCCGTGGAGCCGGTGGGGGTGGCGACGATGAGGCCATCAGCACGATTGGAGAAGAGAAAACGGGCGTCGATGGCCACCTCGAATTCGATCATACGCCCCCGATCTCCCTTGTGGATCACGGCATCGTTAAGGGCGGTTTGACACACCATCTCCCGCCCTTCCCGCAGAATAGAGGTGGCCAGCATGGTGCGCTCTTCCACCTCGTAGTGCCCATCAAGCACCTCTTCCATGGCGTTGAACATGGTCTCTACGGCGATTTCAGTAAGAAAACCGAGTCGTCCCATATTGATGCCGAGCAGAGGTACATCTCGGAGGCCTATGGCTCCGGCGGCGGCAATAAAGGTTCCGTCTCCACCGATTACGACGGTGAGATCCTGCCCTTCCGGGAGGTTTTTCTGCTTGGCTCGGCGGGCCACCCCTTTAGGAATGCGGGCTCGGCGGGCAGTATCTGGGGTAACGGTTACCTGAATACCCCGGTTGTGGAGCCATTCGGCCAGCTCTCGGGAAGCGTTCTGAGCCTCCTCGTTGAAGCGCTTTGTGATGATGCCCACCGCCCGGATCGGCGGTTTTGCGGGCGCACCATTGGTGAGAATTCCCGGACTCTCTGGAAGCTCCGGTTGGCTATCGGTTTCGCGAGCGGTTGTCATACTCTACAATCCTGGCGAGAGGAACAAACGACCAGCGGCATGGCGAACGCATCAGAGCGCAGCCACCTTCCCGCTGACGGGAGGAGACCATGCTTCAGGATAGCCCAGCCGACGACCTGCCGCTGTGTGATGTTCAAGCGCGTCAGGATACTCGCAACATGCCCATCGACAAGGTCGGTGTCAAACGGATTCGTCACCCGATCGTCGTGAAAGACCGTAGCGAGGGCTCTCAGCGCACCATTGCCACGGTCAATATGTACGTCAATCTTCCCCATCAGTTCAAAGGGACGCACATGTCCCGTTTTCTGGAGGTGCTGGCAGAGCATGACGGGGCGATTTCGGTGGAGAACCTGCCGGACCTGTTGGGCAAGATCCAGCAGCGCCTTAATGCTGAAGAGGCTCATATTGATCTGGAGTTTCCTTATTTTATCAGTAAGAAAGCCCCAGTGAGCGGTGTTCCTGGTCTACTGGATTATGATGTGCGCTTCACTGGTGTGCTCTCTGGTGACAGGTATGAGTTGACACTCTGCGTGACGGTTCCGGTGACCAGCCTCTGCCCCTGCTCCAAGGAGATCTCCGACTATGGAGCCCACAACCAGCGTTCCCAGGTGACGGTGACGCTGCGTTGTAAGAAGTTCATCTGGGTAGAGGAGGTGATTCAGCTGGTGGAGCGTAACGCCTCCTGTGAGCTGTATGCCATTCTTAAGCGTCCGGATGAGAAGTACGTCACCGAACGGGCGTATGACCACCCCAAGTTTGTCGAGGATATTGTTCGCGGCCTGGCGGTGGATCTGGATGAGGATGAGCGGGTGCTTTGGTACACCGTGGAGTCCGAAAATTTCGAATCGATTCACAACCACTCGGCCTACGCCTTTATTGAGGGCCGCAAGGAGCGTTGAGACGCCATGCGATTCACCAAGACACTGATTCCAACCCTGAAAGAGAACCCGGTAGAGGCCCATGTGGCGTCCCACCGATTGATGCTGCGCGCCGGGATGGTCCGGCAGTTGGCGGCGGGTATTTACACCTGGCTGCCCATGGGATTACGGGTGTTGCGCCGGGTGGAAGCGATTGTTCGGGAGGAGATGGATGCCGCTGGAGCTCAGGAGATTCTGATGCCGGCGGTGCAGCCTGCCGAGTTGTGGCAGGAGTCGGGGCGCTGGGATCTCTATGGTCGTGAGCTGCTGCGGATGGTGGATCGGCATGATCGTCCAACATGCTTTGGCCCCACCCATGAGGAGGTAGTGACCGATCTGGTACGGCGAGAGGTGAAGTCCTATCGTCAGCTTCCGGCCAACTTCTACCAGATTCAGACCAAATTCCGCGATGAGATCCGTCCCCGTTTTGGGGTGATGCGTGGGCGTGAATTTATCATGAAGGATGCCTACTCCTTCGATGTGGATGATGCCGGTGCCGATGAGAGTTACCGGGTGATGTTCGAGACCTATACGCGGATTTTCGAGCGTTGCGGTTTGCGATTCCGGGCGGTGGAGGCCGATACCGGCTCCATCGGCGGGGCGTCCTCTCATGAGTTTCATGTGCTGGCCGAATCGGGTGAGGATACCATCATCTCCTGTGATCGTTGCGCCTATGCGGCCAACTTGGAGAAAGCCCGAGCCGGTACCAGTCATCTTCCCGAAGCATCGGAAGCGTCGGCCATGGAGCGCGTCGAGACCCCCAATCAGCGCACCATTGAGGATGTGGCCAAGTTTCTGGGGGTAGCGGCGTCCAGCACGGTGAAGTCACTGGTGGTAGCCCGTGACGGAGAGCCGGTGCTGTTGCTGTTGCGGGGTGATCATGTGCTGCATGAGGTGAAAGCGGCGGCAGCTCTTGGGGGTCAGGTGACCTTTCCTGGCCCGGAGCAGGTGGCTGAGATGACCGGCCTGCCTGTTGGTTCCATGGGGCCGATTGGGGTGGAGATTCCGCTGGTGGCGGATGAGGCGCTGCGGCATGGTGGTAACTGGGTCTGCGGCGCCAACGAAGAGGGGTGGCACATTACCGGTGTCAACTGGGGTCGTGATCTTCCAGAGCCTGAGTTTAAGGATCTTCGTAGCGTCAGTGCCGGGGAGCCCTGTCCCCATTGTACAGAGGGCAAACTCACCGAGGATCGTGGTATTGAGGTGGGCCATGTGTTTAAGCTGGGCACCAAGTACTCTGAGGCGCTAGGCTCCAAGGTGCTCAATGAGAATGGGCGGGAGCAGGTGACGGTGATGGGCTGTTACGGGATCGGTGTGTCGCGTATTGTCGCCGCCGCCATTGAGCAGAATCATGACGAAGGGGGCATTATCTGGCCCATGGCGCTCACCCCGTTCCATGTTGATCTCATGTTGCTGAATCCCAAAGACGCACAAACTCAGGAAGTGGCCGAGGCGTTGGAGAAAGAGCTGACCGGGGCTGGTCTTGAGGTGCTGATGGATGATCGAGATGAACGATTGGGCGTCAAGTTTAAGGATGCCGATCTGCTGGGAATTCCGTTTCGAGTATTGGTGGGCGGGCGAAGCCTGAAGTCTGGTGTGGTGGAGATCCAAGCCCGTGTCGGCGGAGATAAACTCCCATATGCTCCAGACAAGGCAGGTTCTTATCTTATTGATAAGGTTCGTAATGGGGCGGTTGGTTGATGGTGCCTTAATGATAAAATCATCATCGGGTGATCATTGAGAGGGCGCTGTAAGCAAGTTATGGTGGTGTGATCTGATAATCCCCTGAAGGAGCTATCGATGTCTCATCCATTTATCGCTGTGCTTCAAGAGGCGGTCCAGGAGATCGCCGAGACCATGCTGTTTATTGAAGTGGTCCCTGGTGAAACCGCCAACCAGTGTGCCGCTCTGCCGGATGCGTGTTGCGCTGTGATTGGCTATAGCGGTGCGTTGACCGGCCAGATGCGCCTTGGGGGTACGAAGGCGGCGGCACTGAAGCTGGGTGGTGCGTTGCTGGGTGAGGAGCGTGACGAGCTGGATGCCGATATGAAAGACGCCTTTGCCGAGATGGGCAATATGATTGCCGGTGGTGTTCAGACTCGTCTGGAAGCGGAGATGGGTGCGATTCAGATCTCCCCTCCCGAAGTGGTGGAGAGTGATGGGGAGCATCTCCATTGCAACAAGGATATGGCCTGCGTGAGCCACCTCTTTGAGATGGATGGAGTGACGTTCTTCGCCGAAATATTTTATGTAGATAGCGCGGCCAATGATGCCGCAGATGGTCAGTCCAAAGCGCAAAGCTCCGACAACGGCAATGAGAAAACACTAGATAATTACGATGAGCGTGCACCAGGTGGCCATGAGACTGCATCTGATCATGACGAGGAGCCCTCGACCTCGGATGCCAGGGAAGTTCTTGATCGGAATACGGTACGCACCATGCTACGTGAGGTGATGGGCGATACGCTACGAAAAGCGACTCAGGAGATGGCCCGAGAAGAGATTAAAGAGTCACTGCCGGATGTGGCCGAGCGGCTGGTTCTTGAGGAGATTGAGCGTCTCAAGCAGACGGATGGATCGTCATAACTGTATTTAGCAAAGGGCCTCTGTCCCTTTGATTAAGAGCCAAGCCCCCAGCTTCCAGATTGATTGGATTGGGGGCTTTTTTTATAAGCCCCCAATCCAACCTAAAGAGCGTCTAAGAAGCGGTCTCTGCATCGTCGGTGGAGGTCTCTGTTTTCTTGGAGGTCGAGCTGCGCCTTTTCTTGGTCTTGACGGGCTTCTCCTCAGGTGTTTCAGAGCTCTCTTTCTTCTTCTCTTTCTTCTCTTTCTTAGGCTTGGCCACGCTCTTCGCCTTCGTGGCGGTTTTGCGTTTGCGGGGCGCACGTCTTTTTGGAGCGGGCTTGGCGGGTGTTTTCGCTTCTACATCCGAGGCGTCCTCTTTGCCGGCGCTCTCGCTCTTCTCCGCTTTTGTTGCCTTAGTATCACTCGCGGCTTTGGCTGTTGCCGCCGCCTTTGGAGCGGCCTTTTTTCGAGTGCGCGGCGCGGCCTTTCGACGAGTTGTCGCCCTCTTTTTGGCCGGAGGCTTCTTCTCAGCTTCCGGTTTCTCAGAAGCCGATTCGGTATCGCTCCCAGATACCGATTTCTCTGCTTCAGCCGTTGTCGTATCGGGCTGGGTCTTGTTGGCTGTCGGCGTTTCGCTTGCCGCTTTGGGCTCTGTGGTGGAAGTGGAGGCCTCGGCCTCAGAGCTTTTGGGCTTACGGGTGCGCCTGCGCCGTCTGGGGCGCTTCTTCTCTGGAACGGCCTCTTTGGCGGGTGGTTGCTCATCCTCCTGGGAGGTTGTTTTAGAGGGGGACGCATCGCTGCTCGGCAACGTGGTGGAGTCGGAGTCGTCAGAACTGGCTGGACCTGCCTTTTCAGCGGTCGACCCTGCCCTCTGAGGCTCGGTATCTCCTTTGCCATGCTCTTGTGATGTATCAGGAGACGTGGCATGTTCGGCCACGGTTGGTGTTTCGCTGCTGGCAGTCGTTTCAGCGCCGGCTGATGCCTTTGCCGGAATCTTTTCGCCGGCAATGTCTCCAGAGTTGTCAGGCGCGGTCCCCGATGCGTTGGTTGCTTCGGTGGCACTCTTCTGAGCGCTGGAGGCGGAACGTCTACGCCGCCTTCTGCGTCGCCGGGGCTTTTTGACTGGTGGAGGTTCCTCTTCAGCCGGACTTGCTGTGGCACTCTCCTGGTTGCTCTCTTCGTCCGTTAGTACGTAGAGTCCTGGTACGCTGGTGTTCTGCGCGCTGGCCAGCAGCTCTTCTGTGGAGCTCTCTTCGATAGCATCCTCACCGTTCTGTATCTCCTTGAGACGCTGTTCACGAGCAAACTGCTCCTGCTGCTGTTTCTCGATCTCCTCTGGGCTAAGAGGCTCCAGTCTTGGCTGCTGATCAATGTCAGGCCGGATCTCCTGAGCGGCATGACTCTTATCGCGATCCCCTCCGCGCCCCCGACCGCCTCTTCTACGCCTCCTGCGGCGTCGTTTGCGGCGTCCGCTCTTCTCATCTCCTTCGGTGGCGGGGTTGCTAGCGTTATCCTGGGCTTTTTGGCTGCTTTTTGGCTGCTGTGGTTGTTCCGTTTCCGGAGCGGAAGTGGCTTCGCCTTTGGGGGCTTCGGGCTTGTTTTGTTGCGCCTCGTTTGGCTGATTTTTCGGCTCTTGCAGTTTCTGATTGCGGTCCTTGGGGCGTCCGCCTCTTCTATTATCCCGGTTTCTGTGATGATCCTTGGATTTGTTCTCCTGCTGGCCGCGTTTCTGGCCATTCCTGGAGGCGTTGCTGCCACTGTTGCCCAGCTTCTCTTTGCGGAAGTCGGGCACCTCCATGGTAGGGTCGCTCTCAATGATGATTTTAATATCGTGTTGCGCTTCAAGATCCAACAGGGCACTACGCATCTGGTTTAGGAGATGGTTGGCCATGGTAGGTGAGGTGCGATAGATCAGCTTCCGATAACGCCCCAGGCCGACATCTTCGCGGATGGTTCGAAACAGGTGGCCGGTGGCCGACTCCAGAGAACGGACCGTACCGAGACCGCTACAGCGGGGGCAGGGCTGACGATTGGTCTCACTGAAGGCAGGCTTCATGCGTTGACGGGAGAGTTCCAACAGTCCGAATTGGGAGATGGAGTTCATCTGAATTTTGGCGCGATCCAGGCGCATGGCTTCACGAAGACAGCGCTCCACTTCGAGGTTGTGCTGTTTCTCCTCCATATCGATAAAGTCCACCACTACCAGGCCGCCAAGATCTCGGAGACGCAGTTGGCGGGCAATCTCTTCAGCAGCCTGGAGATTGGTCTTGAAAGCGGTATTCTCGACGTTCTTTTCACGGGTAGAGCGCCCGGAGTTGATATCGATGGAGACCAGCGCCTCGGTGTGCTCCAATACTAGATAACCGCCGGATTTAAGCGAGATAACCCGGTCGTGCATCCCTTCGATCTGTGCTTCGGCCCCATACTCCGAGAAGATGGGTCGGGCTCCTTTGTAAGGTTGTACACGCTTTTGATAGCTGGGCATCAGCAGTCGCATAAAGTTCTTGCCGCGCCTGTACCCCTCGTTGCCCTCAATGAGAATCTCTTCCATATCGGTGCTGTAGAGATCCCGGAGCGTTCGGGTGATGAGATCCCCTTCTTCATGGATCAACATCGGCTGATTGACTTGGCTGAATTTCTCCTCAATTCGTTTCCAGAGTCGGGTGAGATAGCTGAGATCGCGACCGATTTCCCGCTTGGTGCGTCCCAAGCCGGCGGTACGGATGATCATACTCGACTCTTCCGGCACATCTAACGAGGTGAGGATGTTCTTCAGTTCTTTACGTTGCTTCTGATCAGAAATTTTTCGGGAGATACCTCCGCCATAGGGGTGCTCCGGCAGCAGCACGATATAGCGTCCAGCCAGCGAGATATTGGTTGTGAGAGAGGCTCCCTTGTTGCCGCGGGGTTCCTTGACCACCTGCACGAGGATGGTCTGGTTACGGTGTAGCAACTTCTGAATAGGGATATGACGACGACGAGGGGGCGGACGGCTGAAGGGCATATCAGTATCCGTTTCATCTTTTTCGCCATTCTGGTCGCCATTTTTATCGTCGTTCTTGTGGCTTTTTCTGCCGCCCCGACCGCCACGCCTGCGTCTTGAACCGCGACCGGAAGAGGGGCGCGCCTCGGCCTGGGAGGTTGTTTCACTCACACTGTCGGCGCTGTTTTCATCAGCCGCTTCAGGCTTAATCGTGTCGTCATCGGAAGGTACCTCAGTGATCTCAAAGGAGGCAGTGCTGTGTTTGGTGTCGTCGGCCGTTTCGGCAGAGTCCGCCGTACTGCTTGTGGAAGCTGGGTCTTCGGAGGGCGTTTCTTTCGGGATTTCGACAGGTGCTGCTTGTTCAGTAACGGGTGCGACCGGTGAGGTGGCCTCCGGGGAGATGGGCTCCGCTACTTCCGCTACTTCCGTTGCTACCAGCAACGCGTCATCGGTGGACAGCAGCGGGTCAGTTGAGTCTTCCGGGAGCGTACTCTTTTGGGGTTCGCCCTCTGGTGACAGCTCTAAAGAGGCATCGGTAGTGGGTCGGTCGGCGGCCTGGGCTTTAGGCGTAGAGGAGGGGTCATCATCGTCCTCCTGGTGTGCCTCCCCTGCGGTGTCGTCTTTGGGTTCTGGTGCCAAGGTGTAGAGGCCCGGCGTGATTTCCGGGATGCTCTCCACGACGGCTTGAGGTTCAGCAGCTTCTGTGGGGCTTTCTGTTTCCGGCTGGGGCTCAGCGATTTCCGAAGTGAGGTCAGGGGTGCTTTCGGGCTCGATTTGAGGTGTTTCCGAGGATTCTGCAGTCACCTCTGGAGAACTTTTGGGCTGAGCGGCTTCCTGAACGGGTGCGCTGGATTTTTCTGAGCTGTCCGTGAGGGTGAAAAGGCCCGGTGCGGTCTCAATGGTACCTTCCGTCAGAGTATCGACGGGGGTGTCATCGTGATCCGGCGTCTTAGGGGCGGCGCGATCTTCCTGAATATTACCAGCGTCAGGAGGCGTAGAATCCACGGGTGCGTCACTGGAGGCCACAGCCGTGTTATCAACGGAGGCATCCCCAATCGCCTGAGATGTCTCAGCTGTTTGCTCCGACTGGAGGTTTTGTTCGCCGCTGGGCTGTTTCTCGTCCCGCCGGCCTCGCCGTTTGCCGCCACGCCGACCACCTCGGGAGCGCTGATTTCGGCTCTCCTCGGCGCTCTCTTCGGGGTAGTATTTGGGATGAATATCGTTGACGGAGAGGAATCCCTGTCGGCCACCGTTGAAATCAATAAAGGCGGCCTGTAGGGAGGGTTCAACGCGTACCACGCGCCCCACATAGATATTGCCCTTAATTTGTGCGCGGGCCGCGCTTTCGATCTCAAGATCCATCAACTCCTGATCTTGAACTACCGCAATGCGGATCTCCTCCGGTTGGGAGGCATCCACCAGCATACGCTTGGTCAATGTATAGACTCCTGGTTTTTGGCCACGCTTCCGGGCGGTACACATCCAGGCCGCCTGTAAGCTCTCAGGGGCGGTCGTTGTCCGTCGCCGGTGGGCGTGGTAATGTCCGATTCAATCACTAACTAAATTCAGTAAAGAATATGGGTGTTTCTTATAATTAAAATAGAGGGCTACCACCTGTCAGCCTGGTGGCGTCGCACGGAGGAATCGAAAAAATGGCGATTCAGATCTTGGATGACGAGCGTTCAAAATGGCGCTCAATACATGCGGTGCACACCTCTTTTGTGGAGCATTGTAGGTGATCATGACGAGAGATGCAAAGAGTCCTGATGGGGCTGGGGTGAATCTTGGCGAGCAATCGGTCGTCCATGGGGGACTAAAAAAGAGCGCTGCCAGACGTGTTCGGGTCGGGATCGACGATGAAGGTATGCGGCTGGATCGCTTTGTAGGGCGCGCCTTGGCGGGTGTTCCTGCGGCAGCGGTACAGCGTCTTTTGCGAACTGGGCAGGTCCGTGTGAATGGGGGACGTGCTCGAGGCCACCGGCGATTAAAAAAAGGGGAAGAGGTGCGCTTGCCGCCGGTTCGCCCACCGGAGCCCAGTGATGAAAACCTCCCACCCCCGGAAGGGATGGTGGAGACTGTTTCCGAGCGGGTGTTATGGCGGGATCCCCATCTTTTGGTCCTGGATAAACCGATTGGCATGCCGGTTCACGGCGGTAGCGGTCATCGTTGGGGGGCCATTGATGCGGTACGGGAGATGGTGGCCCGTGAACCCGGCGGAGGACGGCCTGAGTTGTGCCATCGTCTTGATAAGGAGACCTCTGGCTGTCTTCTGTTCGGTCTGGATGGACGGAGTGTGCGTCGGGTAGCTGAGATGCTGCGCCATGGCGGGATTGAAAAACGCTATCGAACCCTGGTGAGAGGGGAGGTTCGCCCGGCGAATGGTGAGATTGACCTGGCACTGGTGAAGGGGATGGTGCGTTCCGGCGAGCGGATGACGACGGTGGAGGAGGGGGGGCAGCACGCGTTGACCCGATACCGGACTGTGCGGCGATTGGGAGAGACATCCCTCCTGGATGTGCATCTTTTGACCGGCCGAACCCACCAGATTCGTGTCCATTTTCAGCAAATTGGGCACCCGTTGGCAGGAGATGGCAAGTATGGACAGCGCCCTTTTAACCGCAGAATGAAGAAACTTGGCCTGAAACGTATGTTTCTACATGCGGCGCAGCTCAAGTTAAAACACCCTGTAACTGGAACAATAATCGAAGTGCATGCCCCATTGGATGAACGGTTGGAGCGGGTTCTGAAACGATTGGAATCGTTGGAAAAGGAGTAGTAATTATGGCGGCAATCGCCCGGTTTGATACGGTTATTTTCGATTGTGACGGCACCTTGGTGGACAGCCATTCCGGCATTACTTCGTCCATGTGCATGGCGTTTGAGGCCATGGCACCCAGGCACTCTGCCTTTGCCAGGCCGCCGACTGGCGGTGAAGTATCCGGCATTATCGGTCTGTCACTGGAGCAGGCCATCTCGACATTGGTCCCGGAGCTGCCCCGAGAGATTATTCTAGAGGCGGTGGCGGCCTATAAAGAGGCGTTCCGAACGCTGGGAGATGCCGGAAGACTGGGTGATGGGCTCTATCCCGGCGTTCGGGAGACGCTGGAGGCGCTGCGTGATGGAGGGGTGAATCTGACCGTGGCGACGGGCAAGTCGCGTATGGGGTTGGGGCGTACCTTGCGTGATCATGATCTTGGCGACTTTTTTACGATCCTGAAAACAAGTGACTGTGCGCCTTCAAAGCCCCATCCGGGCATGGTTTTGCAGACGCTTGACGAAACCGGCTGTGACCCGGTGCGCTGTCTGATGGTGGGGGACACCGACTTTGATATGGAGATGGCGCGGGGGGCCGGGGTGAAGCGCTGTGCGGTGACTTTCGGCTACCACAGCCGGGAGCGGTTGGCGCGGGCAAAACCGGACTATTGGGTCGATGCCATGCCGGAGCTGGTTCAGATTGTACTCGCTGAGGATTAGATAGCCGAATGGAACATCCCCTGCTATGATACCGCTTGCTCCTCTCGCCTTGTTGGGGTCGGTTTTGAGAGGTGCTCAATAAAAAAAACGCCTGAATTCTGGGGAGCGTGACGGCATGAATACCATCTTTTTCGCCCTGGTGATGGTTGCCTTCGGTGTGGCGGCTTTTAGCCAACTGACTTGGGTGATGGAGCCTGGGCAAGGCCCGGAACCGATGGAGTCGCTCTCCAATGGTCTGGTGCAGACGGCCTCTGGGGCGGTCGAGCTGGCCATCGGTTTGATTGGCGTGATGGCGCTGTTTCTCGGGCTGATGAAGGTGGCGGAGAAGGGGGGGATGTTAACCCTTTTGGCGCGGCTTATTCGCCCGTTGATGACCCGTCTGTTTCCAGATGTGCCTCCCGACCATCCGGCTATGGGGGCTATGATTCTCAATATGTCCGCCAACGCTCTGGGGCTGGGCAATGCCGCCACTCCCTTTGGTATTCGGGCCATGCAGGAGCTGGACCGCCTTAATCCGGTGCGCGGTACGGCCTCCAACTCCATGGCGCTGTTTCTTGCGATTAACACCTCCAGCGTTACGCTGTTGCCGACGGGCGTGATTGCCCTGCGTGCAGCGGCGGGTTCTGCGGACCCTGCGGCCATTCTTCCCACCACGCTGTTTGCCACGTTTGTCTCCACGCTGGTAGCTATTCTCGCAGCCAAGCTCTACCAGCGCATCGCTAAAATGCCTGATCCTGCCGATGTCGATCTGCAGGAGGAGGGGATTGAGAAAGATGAGTGGGGCGGAGCCGATGTGGATGATTACCAACTGCTTGATACGCCGCCGCCCTATCCGCTATGGGTATCGATTTTGGCCATTATGGCGCTGGCCGGGCTGGTTCCTCTCTCAATTATCTACGGTCAAGCCATCTCTCACTGGGTGATGCCTGCCCTGGTGGTGGGGCTGCTGGGGTTTGGGGTGGTGCGGGGCGTGCGTGTCTATGAGGCGTTTGTGGAAGGGGCCCGAGACGGCTTTAATGTCGCGGTAAAAATCATCCCCTATCTGGTGGCGATTTTGGTGGCGGTTGGGATGTTTCGGGCGAGTGGCGCTATGGACTATCTGGTAGCGCTTATTGGGCCGGTGACCTCTGCATTCGGACTGCCTGCCGAGGCATTGCCCATGGCCCTGTTGCGGCCTCTCTCTGGCTCAGGGGCCTATGGGGTGCTGGCCGCCACCATCGAAGACCCCGCCATCGGCCCGGATAGCTATATCGGAATGCTGGTAAGCACCTTCCAAGGCTCCACAGAAACGACATTTTATGTGATTGCCGTCTACTTTGGCGCGGTACAGATTCGTCGAATGCGTCATGCCCTATGGGCCGCCCTGACGGCCGATCTGGCTGGGATTATTGCGGCGGTGTTTATCTGCTCATTGATGTTCTAAGGAGAGCAGTGGCCGACTGCTCTACACCTCGGGATAGCCGTGTGCGCGCAGCCATGGCCCGAAACGGGCTTCAACTACACGTTTTTCGTTTTCTGATAATCGCTGGCGCCAGTCCTTGTTGGGATCTGCCGAGATATGGTCGGTGTTAAAGGCCGTCTCCCGATCTGCCATTCGGTAGCTATCACCTTGGTGATAGCGTTCTACCTTTGCCAGAGATGCGTCATCCAATACGGCCATCTTATCCACAATCTGTTTTACATTCCGGCGGGAAAAGCGCTGGGCGATCTCCGTGATTGACTCAGCTGTGAGTGAAACCCCCAGAAATGCCGCCATCCGTCCTATGAGAGCTTCTGGTGAGGCTCCAATCTCCCGGTAATCCAATAGATGGACCAATGACGGAGGATAGTTGCCGTATAGATCGTGAAACGTTAATACGCTCTCAGCCGCCTGGAGCGCCCGCTCAAAGTCCACCCGCATAAAACGACGAAACGAAACCAAAACATCCCGAGGATCCCGGATGCAGCTGATGATTCGAATGGCGTTGGGTGAACAGGGAAGTACCGAAGCGTGAACTTTTAAGACCCATGCTGAATCATCGGCTTCCAGCTCCGGGGTGGGGCGGTTGGCCAGTTTCAGCCCCAGCTCAATGGCCTCATCCTCGTCCACATAGCCCTCAGCCGGTTGAACCTGACGGCCTGATGCCTTGAAAATCGCCCGGACCACGTTGTAAGTCCAGGATGAACCAGTGCGAGGTGGCGTGGATATCCAGACCAACTTAACGGGGGTGTCCGGGGCTGTGCATGGGAGAGGTGTCTGGGGAGGGTACTGGGATTCGGCCTGATGGCGGGCGCTCTCCAGCGGCTCCAATGTGCCGTGACGGGCCTCCAGATCAAAGGTATGGGCATGAGCAAAATAGGTTGCCGCTTGCCGGGCATCCTGACGGTCCAGATAGTATTGACCCACATGCCGGAACTGCTGAACGCGCTGATCACAGTCGTTGACTACATGCTCCAGCCATTGATTGGCATACGGGGAAGAGGGGGCCAACTGCGCTCCGTGCCGGAATAGTTTTAAGGCATCCAGCATGCGGCCCTGCATCAGACGCAAGCGGCCATACTCCACATGTGTTGTGGACACATCGGCGTTCAGAGAGAGCGATGTGAGGTAATCCTGCGAGGCTCTCTCAAGATCCGCAAGCTCCCGATGGGCATTTCCACGGCGACAGAAGCCATCAGCATGAGATGGATCCAGTGTCAACGCCTGATCCAAAAACTTAATGGCTTGTGCTGCATCTCCTAAGGTGTGATGAACCGAGGCGAGATCCACCAGAAGTTGGACATTGTTGCCATCCATCGCATGGCTACGCTCCAACGCGACCAATGCCTCTTTATGGCGTGATAGCTGTGATAGATTGATGCCTAATGCATGGTAGAGTGGGGCGTGACTGCCGGCGATGGTCAGGGCCTGATGAAATAGTTCAACCGCTTGCTGGTGGTGGCCTGCAAGCTGTGCCACTGTCCCTAATATATGAAATGCATCGGCGTGGTTCGGTTGGGTCTGGAGGATTGACAGGCCCAACTGCTCCGCTTCTTGCAGAGCACCTGTGTTCAGCTTCTCAACCGCCAGGGTCAGCGCCTGTTCTACCGTGAGGGTGGTGGTTTCCATCACTATGCCCGTAGACGTTCGATCTCATCCACAATGTGCTCTGCAAACGGGAACGAACAGGTGAATGCCGGGGAGACCGCATTCAAGACATGCAGCGATTTATGATCCCCCTCAATGACAAAATCGTTCACCAGCGCATTGCGGGCCGTCTCCACCAACTGGGCGCGAATCCCTGGTTTGGCCCAGACGCGGCAGTTCTCCGGGCGGCTATCGGTAGCGATCACGCCCGCCATGGATGCCATCACCCGGCGGCTATACTTGCGGGACTCCTCAATGGCCAGGCGCTTGAAGGCAAAGTTGGAAAACAGCACCAAGTTGGCCTGCCGCCATGCCATGCCTAGGAATTCATTGAAATCAAAACCATCCATGCCGCCGTACTGCTCACGCCAAAAACAGGGAATGGCCGTGGGTCCCAGTTTGGTTTTGTGGTCTACCGTCACCGTATAGTGGACGCCCAGAAACGGGTTGCGCAGGTCTGGTACCGGATAGATGTGCATTCGTACCGGCTGGGGAGCATCCTCATAGAGATAGAGCCCCTTGAAGGGTAAAATCCGGTACTTTTCGGAAAATCCAAATGTCCGGGCAATCTGGTCCGCTTGGAGACCTGAAGCGTTGATAAAGTAGCCCGGCGTCATATCGCCGTCATCGGTGCGCACGCGACCACCATGAACACGGCCCTGGCAGTGAACCCCCGTACGGACTTCAACACCCAGTGCGACCGCTTCCTTCTCAAGGGAGGCCATGATCTGGGCTGGATTCACCGATGATGTGGTGGGGGAGAAGAGCGCCCGCTCGTGGGTTCGCACCCTGGGTTCCATCTCTCGCGCTTCAGCTACTGTGATCTCTTGTATATCAATGCCGTTGGCCTCTCCACGCTGCTTCAAGGTTTCCAGCGTCTCCAGCTCTTCTTGGTTTTTTGCCACCACCAGCTTGCCGCACTCGTTGATGGCCAGCCCTTTTTCTTTGCAGTAGGCGGTCATGCGCTGGTTGCCGATGCGGGTGAAGCGCGCCTTGAGGCTGTCTGCCGTGTAGTAAAATCCGGCATGCAGTACGCCGCTGTTGCGACCGCTGGCGTGCTGTCCGCAGGCGGATTCCTTCTCCATCAGGATCACGGAGGCGTCCGGGTAGCGCTGTTTTAAGGTCAGGGCGGTGGTGACGCCTACTACGCCGCCACCGGCAATTAGATAATCGGGTGTGGTGGTCATGGGACTTCCTCGAATGGGACGATACATCGGTTCGGGGAGTCTAGCTTATCTCTGTTGGGGGCTCCAGGTGGGGCATCTCCCGCTTTCACGTCAAGCGTGTGGTTATTTAGGGAATTGCAGGTCGGATTGATTGGACAAATATGATAAAGTAGCGCGGTTTTCTAGCAGGTTATACCCAAACCGGACAAGAGGCAATATGGGCAGGAAGGCGCAAGAGAACCGCAAAAACAACGAAATGGATGGATTTTTCCAGGAGATCCGCGTACGGCTTAAGGCCAACTCCCTCAATCGCGAGGCGAAAATTCCGGGGCTGTTTCTGGACCGGGATGGCGTGATTGTCGAAGAGGTCCACTATCTGAGTCGCGTTGCAGATGTGCGTCTCCAAACAGGGGCTGCTGAACTGATCAAGGGGGTGCGTCAGGCTGGTGCTCCCGTGGCTGTGGTGACCAATCAGGCTGGCATTGCCCGTGGATATTTCACATGGGATGACTATCTGGCCGTTGAGCGGGAGAACGATGTCCAGCTTCATGCAGAGGGCACCGAGGTGGATGGGGTTATCGCCTGCCCTTTCCATCCCCAGCACACGCCCGACTGGAACGATGAAAAAGCCCGCTGGCGCAAACCCGGTCCCGCCATGGTTGAGTGGATGGCCGAGGCGCTGGCGGTGGATTTAAGCCGCTCATGGATGGTAGGGGATAATGCCAGCGATATCGGAGCCGCCAAAGCTGCCGGGCTTCAAGGGGCGGTCCATGTAGGTACCGGGCACGGGGCGGAGTTTCGTGATAAGGCCCTGGCTCTGGCTGGAGATGGGTTCGAGGTGTTGACCGCTGCCGATATGCCGGAGGTGGGGGCACTGCTGCTGCCGAAGTACCAACCGTAAGAGGGTGGTCATGAATCTCCCGCAAGATCTGACCATCGAACAGGTTCTCAATATCGCCAGGGAGCACCATGCCGCTGGACAGCTCCCAGACGCCGAGCGCATCTATCTCCGGATTCTTCAGGTCGATCCCCAACAGGCGGAGGCGCTCCATCTGTTGGGGGTCATTGCACATCAGTTGGGGGGGGATGATCAGGCGGTAGCGCTGATCTCTCAGGCGGTGGCGTTGCGGCCAAATTTTCCGGAGGCGCGGGTTAATTTAGCCAATGCACTTTGGAAATTAAGCCGTCTCCCCGAAGCGCTGGAGCAGGCCAAGGTGGCTGCCAAAGGGATGCCGAAATCTCTGGAGGCGCAAACTACACTCGGTAACCTTCTGGCTGAAACAGGCCAGTTTCAGAGCGCGGTTGCTGCTTATCGAAAGGCCATCGCCATCCAGCCTCGATACGCGGAAGCCCATAGCAATCTTGGGAATGCGCTGATTCAACTGAAACGGTATAAAGAGGCCATTCGGCAGTGTCAAAAGGCCATCACCATTCAACCTGACTTTGCCGAGGCCCACAATAATCTCGGCATCGCCAGGATGCAGATGAGGCAGCTGGATAAGGCCCTGGCCAGCTATGAACACTCCCTGGCCCTGGGTTTCAGCTACAGCATGGTCGTCAACTGTGTCAATACGCTGCTCTATCTGCCCGGATTGGAGCCGGAAGAGCGCTATCAACGTGCTGCCAAGCACCTCCAGAAGCTGCAGCCGGATGGAGAGATGCCGCCGCGTCCGGAACTTACCCTTCTGCCGGGAGAGCGTCTTCGAGTCGGCTATCTATCTTCCGATTTCCGTAACCATCCGGTGGGACACAATATGTTGCCGCTGCTTCAGGCGCATGATCCCCGGCAGGTGGAGAGTTTTGTCTATGCCGAACTGGCCGATGGTGAAGACTCCATCTCCCAGACCATTAAGAAGCATGTGGATCACTGGCGTCCTACTTATGGAGTAGGAGATGTGCAGTTGGCGGAGACCATCCGACAGGATCGCATCCATATTATGGTCTATATTGCCGGATTTTTTGATAAAAACCGTATCATCATCGCCATGCAGAGACCAGCCCCCATCCAGGTCAGTATGTTCAGCGGGGCCTCTACCACCTTTGATTGCATCGACTACTGGCTGACCGATCATCGGCTGCACCCGGAAGGGGAGGTGAAGGAGAGGTTTTGCGAAACACTCTGGCGGCTGCCGACGCTCTTTAACTACCCGATTCCCGAGCAGATGCCCGATGTGGGGCCGTTGCCGATGGAGAAGAGTGACGGCGTGATGTTCGGGTCGTTTAACAACCCCACCAAAATCACAGCGCCGGTGATTCGGCTTTGGGCGCAGATTCTCACCCAGCTGCCTGATGCGCGGCTGATGCTCAAGTTTAAAACCAGCTACCAAAGCCCCGAGCTGGTGCAACAGATGAGGGCCGCCTTCAAACGTCATGGGGTTCACCCCAAACGGTTACTGATGATCGGCAAGGAGGATACCCGGTGGGACCATTTGAACTACTATAATCGCGTGGATATCGCCCTGGACCCCTTCCCCTTCTCCGGGGCCACGACCACCTTTCAGGCGCTCTGGATGGGCGTACCGGTGGTGGCGTTGATGGGGGATTATTTTATCGGACGTATGGCTGGGAGTTTCCTTGGGCATCTGGGGTTGGAAGAGCTGGCGGCAGCGTCCGAGGCGCACTATCTTGAGATCGCGCTCAAGCTGGCGCAGGATGTAAAAAGGTTGAGTGCGTTACGGATGGGGATGCGACAGAGCGTTCAGGCATCGCCGCTTTGCGATCACCACAGCTATGCCAGAGCTATGGAGCAGGCCTACAAGGAGATGGTCTTTCGAAGACAAGGAGAGAGCCTTTAGACTGATGTCAAATTCGGCTCTCGTGCTGTTTGCTTAGCGGCATCTTGCAGACGCCATAGACTCCAGACGCCAAATAGCGTTACCACCACATAGCCCAGCCCCTGATACACCAGAATATAGGCTAGTGCCTCCGGCTTCATAAACCCAAACGGCGGCAAAACGGTCACTGCCACCATCTGAAAAATACCCAACCCACCCGGCGTTGAAGGAAGTGTCATGGCCAGACCAATTGCGCCTAATACCAATAGACATTGAGGCAGAGACAGTGGCAACGACATGGCTTCGCTCAGAAAAACCAGTGCCATGGCATCCAGTAACAGATAGAGCGGCGAGAGCAGATTGAAGGCGATAAAACGGCTAGGTAGACGCAGTGCATTGGCCCCGCCTAAAAATGTTCCCAACAGCTTGCTGGCTTGGGGTCGGTAGGCCACCGGAATGCGTAGTAGCGACACAATACGATCTGCACGATTTCCTAGCCACGGCATGCTGAGAAGCACCGCCAAAATTGAACAGGCAGTGATGGTCATCGCCCCCGCCGCACTGCTGAGCCATAGGGGTGCAGCGGGTAGAAAAAGCACGCCCACACCACAAGCTGCCGCCACCATCACCACATCACTGGCGCGCTCCACCACCACCGTACCCAGAAGAAAATTACGGCTGATATTGGTGGCCCGACCCAGTAGATGAATCCGCATCACCTCTCCGGCCCGAGCTGGTAGATAACAGTTCCCCAGATAACAGACCATGGTGGCCTGCCATACCGAGATGTAGGTAATCGGATGGTTAGGGCCGAACAGCATCCGCCAACGTAGGGCGCGCACCCCAAAAGCCAAGGCCATCGATAGCCCTGCCAGCATCAACAGGCCATGGTCGGTGGCACGCATGGCCTGCCAGATAGCCTCCAGATCGACGCCGCGAAACGAATACCAGAGCAGAAACAGAGCCAGGCCAATCACCAATGTTCGGCGTAGGGCAGGGTGCAGAAAAAAGGCCTTCATCGGTTTGGCCGACCAAAAGCCTGAAGCAGCATGGCCCGATGAAACCCAATCACTGAGGCAGCATCCATCAGCTTCTCTTCTGCCATCAGGTCATGCACTTGGTCGGGTGTGAACAGGAAGGTGTTTTGATCCATGCCGATCTCATCCGAAGAGACCGACCTTTGGCGTTGGCAATCCAGGGCAGCAAACATGTGGACCTTGGAGCGAATCACACCGGGAGCGTGAGAGGCCGCGCCTAGAAAATGCAGATTCTCCGGCTGGCACACCAAGCCGGTCTCTTCGGTCAGTTCTCGAAGTGCCGACTCCGCTGTGGTCTCCCCTGAATCGCGAAAACCGCCGGGCGCCTCCCACATCCAGCGCTCAAAGGCCGGGCGATAGATGCGCAGTAGCTGAAAACGACCACCAATTTCCGGTAAGATCGAAACGCCCACTACTTCGTCCGGGTCGGGGATTTTTGGAATCACCGTCAGATAGTCGGGGATCTCCTCACCGGCTGGGTCACGCAGATGGTCGGCATAGATGTGAAAACGCTGGTTCTCAAACACCAAACGCCGCCCGACGCGCACATAAGGCGCGTCGGCTTCGGCGTCCAGTGAGGATGGGGCTATTTGGGCCCCGGTGGATGGTGGTTTGGGTGCGATGGGATCAATCCTCGTCGTCGTCAATGGCGGGACGGGGATCCGGAATGGCCTTCTCAGGATCGTAGACAATAATTCGGCTACCGGAAAAATCAAAGCGGATGTCGACCGGCACCAGTGGACTTAATTTGTCTCGGATGCGTTGGTGGTACTCCGGCGGGGCCACGAAGACCATAAAGCCGCCTGCCCCCGCGCCCATCAACTTTCCGCCTGAGGCGCCTGCCGATATGGCGTCGGCGTAAATGTCGTCGATGACCGTATTGGTCACAGCTGAAGAGAGTGTCCGCTTCAGTTTCCATGACTCGTCCAGCAGCTTTCCGAACTGCGTGATGGACTGCTTTCTATCCTGAAGAATTTCAATCGCTTCGCCAACCATCGCCTGCATGGTCAGGAGCTGGTTCTCACGTTTTTTCAGGTTTTTAATCTTCTTTTTGGCCACCCCCGAAGCAAAACGGGAGATACCGCTGAAGAACAGCAATAGATGATCCTGAAGATCCACCATCCGCTCACGAGGCAGAATAACCGGCGTTACATCAAAGTGACCGTTGCGGTGAAAATCCACACGGTTGAAGCCGCCATAGGCAGTGGTTACCTGATCCTGATAGCCGACATGCTCTTTCATCACATCCTGCTCCAGGCGGATCGCCTCCCGAGCCAGCGTGCGTTTGTCGCTGATCTTGCCGCGCATGGCATTGATGCACTGCACCATGCCCACGGTGAATGATGAACTGGAGCCAAGACCCGACCGTGCCGGCAGATCGGCATCGTGATGAATCTCAACGCCGGTGTCCACGCGCATATCCTGCAGCACAGCACGAATTGCCGGATGCTGGATTTTAGAGATTTTCTTCACCGTCTCCACACGCGAATAGACCACCCGATGACGGTGCTCAAAAAAGGGCGGTAACTGGCGGAGACTAATGTAACAATATTTGTTGATCGCGCCGGCCAACACCGAGCCGCCGTGGTCCTCTACCCAAGTTGGATAGTCAGTACCGCCGCCAAAAAAGGAGACGCGGAAAGGGGTTTTGCTGATGATCATGGGTTCTCAGTTCCGTTGGGTAGCAGGTGAATGGGGGCGCTCGTATTGTGCGAGGCTCAGGAACGTCCTGTGGCGGCTTTACGGCGTGCCACCAGACGATCATAGTAATCTGGTTCGTCGTGATGACGCCGGGAAAGTCGGCCTTTCAACATATCTTGGATGTGCCCAACCGCATCGGTGCCGAACTGATCTTTGATCAGTGACTGAAACGGAGCGGCGCCAAAATATTCGTCAAATGCCTGATCGCGGAACTTCAACACCTCTATGGCCGAGATGTGATCGGTGGGAAGAGGCATGGTGTCATAGGCGTGTTGGGAGTAGCCAATCCAGCCGGGACCACCTGGATCCTCCGGCAAAGGCCAGCCCTTCTCCGCCGCCAGTGGGTGCAGTGCCGAGCCGGGATAGGCCATGGTGGCGTAGAAGTTGGCCCATTCCGCATTGAGATCCAGCGCCAGATCCAGTGTACGGCGCATGCTGTCATGATCGTCGTCCGGCAGGCCGAAGATATAGTTGGCGATGGTATATAGACCGTTATCCCGCACCATCTGCAAGACGCGCTTGATATCGGCATCGCCGAAGCGGCCTTTATCGACACCGTCACGCACAAATTTACTGGCCGACTCCACCCCCACCGCCATCCAGACGATACCCGCCCGGCGTAGCTTATCGAGAAAATCAGGCTTGATGGTGTCCACCCGGGCATAGGCCCAAATATTCAGGTCGTAGTTACGCTCAATGAGGCGGTCGCAAATGCCCAGCACATGATCCCGGTTCAGCACAAACATTTCATCGGGAATCTTGATAATCTTGACGCCGTACTTCTCCACCAGGGTGTCGATCTGGGCAATCACCGTATCGGGGTTCCAAAAACGGATGCCGGGTCGGGTGAACGGCGCGTTGATGCAGCAGAATGAGCAGTGGTAAGGGCAGCCAAGGCTGGTCTGTACCGAGGCGTAATGCTGGCGGTTGTCCAGTTGATCCAGGGCCTGCCAGTTGTGTGCCCGATAACGGGTCATATCCAGTAGATCCCACGCCTGGGCCGGAAGCGTGGCGCTGAGATCCTCAATCAATGGGGCGCTTTTATTGTAGTGAACCGTGTCGTCTTCGGCATACCAAAGGCCGGGAATATCCTTAAGGGCACACTTGCCGTGCAGATGATCCAGCAGTCCCAACACCGTATAGGGGCCTTCCCCCTGACACACATAGGTATAAGGCTCTTCGCGCAGCGTGCGGGCCGGAAGAGAGGAGGGGTGTGGGCCGGTGACCAGGCTGGGGCGGTCGGTGAGTTTGTTGGCCATCAAGGCCACTTTGCGACCACCCGGCATGCACTGGGTAGAGGCCGATGGCTGCTGACCAAAAATGGCATAGAGCGTCAGTTTAGCGTCGGTTTCCGCAATACGTTGAGCGGTCTGCTCGTGGGTCAGACCTTCGGTTTCAGCATCAAGCATCTGCACCGTATAGCCGTTACGACGAACAAAATCAGCGATCAATCCCGCCCATACCGGTGTTTCAAGTGCGGAAAATTTACCGCTAAGTCCTTGATACACCTCCAGACGGGTCGGTGGTGTTACCACCAACAGATCCAGCGCACCGGATGCGTTCATGCTGTGTGACCTCTCTCTCGATTCCAAACCGCAAATGGTGGAAATATCATACTGAATGCTGGACCTGCATGGCTACCCTTGCATGTCTTGAACCAAGTTAGTGGGGGAAGGTATTCTGCACGTCGTCATAAGGGCGTATAGGGCAGAAGATAGGAAACGCCAAACGCCCGACAGGAGTAGCTCCAGCCGGGCGTTAAACATCACAGAGAATGCGATTTATGGGTTCTGGCTCTACTGCAGACCAGCCACCGATGCGCGGCGCAACTTCTTGCGCAGGCGGCGAACCGCTTCGGCGCGTTTACGGCGGCGGCGCTCAGAGGGCTTCTCAAAGAACTTACGCTTCTTCATCTCTCTGAACATACCTTCGCGGTTCATTTTTTTCTTCAGAACCCGAATGGCCTGATCCACATTGTTGTCGTAGACATCCACCCTCACGAAAACGCACTCCTCTAATTTTCTATAGATTCAAGGGGATCCAAACGAATCCACCCGATACGCCATTCAGCGCGCCAAATGGTCCATGCGGGACCACTTTGGAAAAGACTCCGAAGTATAAGACACCACAGAGAACCATGCAACGCAAAAAGCCAAAATTCAGCGAACTTTCAGTGCCAGGAACACCGGATCCCCCTGACGATGGATGAGCATAAGAACCGTCTGGCCCTTTTCAACATCCCGCAGTGCAGCCCTTAGCTCGCTGGGTTTACGAACCGGTTTACGATTCACTTCGCTGACAATATCCCCCACATTGAGTCCCCCTTCATGGGCGATGCTGTCCGGCTCAACCTCACTGACCACCACGCCTTTGACCTTCTTGTTCACCTTCAGCTTTTTGCGCAGGTCATCGGTGAGGGGACGAACCGCCATGCCCAGATGATTGGGGGTGTCGGCCGTGTTAACGGGCTTGGGGGTCTCCTTGCTGTCTTCCATCTCGGCAATGCGTACCTTAAGCACCTTCTGTCGACCATTCCGAAGTACTTTTACATGGACCCGTTTTCCTTTGGGGGTTTCGGCGACAATGGTGGGTAGATCCCGCATGCGATCCACCTTTTTTCCGTCAAAGCGGAGAATAACATCACCGCTGCGCAGTCCGCCTTTTTCTGCTGGGCTTTCGGGGTCAACATTAGCGACCAGAGCCCCCGTCTTGTCTTTGAGGCCAAGCGCTTCGGCCAGTTCCGGAGTGATGGTTTGGATGCGTACACCCAGCCAGCCTCGCGAGACGCGGCCATGGGTCTTGAGTTGCTTGACGACGCTCTTGGCAAGGTTGATGGGGATGGCAAATCCGATGCCCTCTGTATTGCGGAGAATCAGCGTATTGATGCCGATGACCTCTCCTTTGAGATTAAAAAGCGGCCCGCCTGAATTGCCCGGATTGATGGCGGCATCGGTCTGGATGAAGTTGTCGTAGGGGTTCTCGCTGATGGCGCGGCTCTTGGCGGAGATAATGCCCGCCGTAACACTGAACTGGAGTAGTTCAGGACTGCCAATGGCCACGACGGAAGAACCGACCTCCTCATGATCGGAGTCGCCAAGGGTCGCCACTGGCCACTGGATATTGCCCTTGATGCGGAGCAGCGCCAGATCGGTTTTTGGATCCTGGCCTACCAGATCGGCCTTAAACTCCCGTTCGTCCGAGAGGCGTACCGTGTATTCGTTACCGTTTTCGATGACGTGGTGATTGGTGATGACGTGGCCTTGATCGTCGATGATGACCCCGGATCCCGCACTTATCCCACCGTCTCGTGGCCGTCTGGGGCCGCGTCGATCAAAAAAGTGGCGGAAAAAGTTGTTGAAGGTGTCGTCATTGAACGGGGAGTCACGCATGCTGCCGTGTTTTTTCGGCGTTTTGCTGCTTGTCTTGTGCGTCACCATGATATAGACCACGGTGGGCTTCAGGCGCTTGACCAGCGAGACCAGATCCGGGCCGTTGTGCGCCTTGGAAGAGGTCGGGGTGATCAGAAAGATGGCCAATAGAGTGAGAAATAGACGAATAGTCCGTGACATGATGATTTGACTCTCATGAATTTTGAATGGGAACGACAACGAGACGTTCCTATCATGATAAGCATCACACGACTGGGAATCAATCTACCGCGCAGGATGGGGGGGTGTTGGGGCTGAGAATTTCTGCAATGAGCGGCTGTTGGTCCGTGCGGTTGGGGTCGTTGGTTTTGAAACGGCGTTGCAACAGAAAGAATGTACCGCCCATGCCAGCCAATCCAGCCAATCCAGCCAACCCTTCGGCCCCGGAGCCAAACCCCAGAGCCAGCAAGATTGAGCGGGCCGTAATTCCCACCACCATCAAACCGACCAGCGGAACCACATAGAGAATGAATGAGGCGCGTAAAAACTGCCCCTCTTCCACTTCCAGAAGCACCCGTTGGCCCACCTGAGCCCCAAGCGGATTACGTGCCAAAAAACGGGTTTCTCGACGACCTAATCCACCCGAAAGCGTGCCGCAGCTGCTCTCCGCATGGCAGGAACCACAGGCGCTCTTTTGTACGCCGCGCACCAGTGCCAGAGACTCTTGCAGCTCCATCACCACCCCCTCTTCGCGCATCATGGCGTCAGAGATCCTGTGGCGGTGTTTCGTCGGGTCGGTCGCTGATGTTGGCGTGCTGCTCGGTGCCGTTACGGCGCTCGTCGTTGGCCTCCTCCTGGCTTAACCCGGTCTGGGGAGCCGCTGCCAAAGCCGCCGCTACCGATAGTGGTGCAAAGCGGGCCAAACGGCGACGGAGAAATGAGGGGGGAGGGGTGATGGGAGGTTCGTCATTGAGGGCGGCCATCACCGAACCAGTGAGACCTTCGGGATCGGGAAGCGTGCAGCGGCCACGAAGGGCATCCCGCGCCCTGGCTAGATCGGATAGAAGGCGACAGCAACTTTCGCATGTCAGCAGGTGCTTGGTGACCAGACGCATTAACTTACCGTTCAACTCTGCGTCCAGGAACGCCGATACCAGCTCTGGATGGCACTCGGAACTCCGTTTCTCGCCCATGATTGGCTCTCCCCATTGCCTCATTTCGCGCTCTGAAGGCGCGTCCATCTATTGTTGTGCAGATGGCGTCTATGGATGGCGGTGCATCATCCGGTTGGTTCCGGGGCACCCTTACCGCCACTCCCCATATATTTGCGCATCCGTCCGATAATCTCTTGGCGTCCCCGGAAGATGCGCGAACGCACCGTGCCGATGGGACACTCCATAACTTCGGCTATCTCTTCGTAGGTCAACCCCTCCAGATCCCGGAGCAGTATGGCTCTTTTCATGGTCGGGCTCAACTCCTCCAGCACAGCCTGAAGAACATCCATCATCTCGGAACGTAGCAATTGCTGTTCCGGCGTGTCGCTGTTTCGTGTGTGAGATGAGACCCGGTCAGCATCCTCCAACTCCATATTACTGATGGGGATTGTGCGCTCTTTGGAGAGCAGGTGATTCTTCGCCGTATTGATGGCGATCCGATAGATCCAGGTGTAGAACGACGCATCTCCGCGAAACTTGGTCAGTGCGCGGTACGCTTTCAAAAACGACTCCTGGGTCAGATCCTGCACCTTCTGCGGGTCGGAAACCAACCGTGACACTACAGAGGCCACACGTCCCTGATAGCGCCGCACCAGAATTTCAAATGCCCGCTTGTCTCCCTTTTGAGACCGTTTGACCAGTAAGGCGTCGGCATCACTCACAGTGCCCACCTACCAGTCTCTACCATATAGTCGTCACTTAGCATTGACACACTTGTCAAAAAAAAGTTCATTAGAACGCTTGAGAAAACGTCCATCGAAGCGTTCGCTTTTTCGTATGGTCGCAGTTTATCAGCGCGGCCCCATCATGACCAGCCGTATTGGGGGCATAAACCAGCGGCCAGAGGATCATACCATCGTGATCGTTAAATCGCCCGACAAACGTTTGATGAGTTCCGACTTCTTGATTATCGGCGGCGGATTGGCCGGACTTGATCTGGCACTTCGACTGGCTGAACACGGTGAGGTGATTGTGCTCACCAAAACCTTGGCTGGGGAGTCCAACAGTCTCCACGCACAAGGGGGGATTGCTGCCGTTCTTGATCCAAAAGACCGACTTGATGCCCATGTGGAGGATACTCTCACGGCCGGGGTTGGGCTCTGCCATGAAGATGCAGTGCGGCTGGTGGTGGAGAATGGCGCACGCTCTATCGAACGACTAATCGATCTTGGGGTGCGCTTTACCCGCGATGGGGAGCGATATCATCTGACCCGTGAAGGGGGACACTCTGCCCGACGCGTTATTCACACTGCCGACGCCACCGGGAGCGTGGTTATCGGTACGCTGCTTACCAAGGTGGCTCATCATCCCCGTATTCGGCTCTATGAGCACAAGGTAGCTATTGATCTGGTTACCACCCATAAATTGGGCGTTATGGCACCTGGTGTGGCCAATCGTTGTCTCGGCTGCCACGCTCTGGATATCACCACCGGATTGGTTCACACCTTTCAGGCCCGTTTTACTACGCTGGCCACCGGCGGGGCTGGAAAGGTCTATCTCTATACCTCCAACCCCGATACGGCTACCGGGGACGGCATTGCCATCGCCAGTCGGGCCGGATGTCGCATTGCCAATATGGAGTTTATCCAGTTCCACCCCACCTGCCTGTTTCATCCCCAGGCTAAATCCTTCCTTATCTCCGAAGCGGTGCGGGGGGAAGGTGGGGTGTTGTTGCTGAAAAATGGTCAGCCCTTCATGAAGCGCCATCACGAAAAGGGTGAGCTGGCCCCCCGTGATATTGTTGCGCGGGCTATTGATACTGAGCTGAAGAGAACGGGTGATGACTGCGTATTTCTCGATATTACTTTCAAAGGGGAAGCTTTCATCCGCGAACATTTTCCCACCATCTACGACAAGTGTCTCGGGCTCGGCATTGATATGACCAAGGAGCCGATCCCCGTGGTTCCTGCAGCTCACTACACCTGCGGCGGTATCCATACCGATGCCCATGCCCGCACCGATCTCGATGGCCTTTATGCGGTAGGGGAGACGGCGCATACCGGTCTCCATGGGGCCAATCGTCTCGCCTCCAACAGTTTGCTGGAGTGTCTGGTTTACGCCGGGCGTGCTCATGAGGATATGCGTCGACGAATTCATGATGAGCGGGAGCCCTTGCGGCCCAATCTGCCGCTTTGGGACACTTTTGATGCCGGTACTTGTGAGGAAGAGGTGCTTATCGCGCACAATTGGGATGAGATCCGTCGATTTATGTGGAACTATGTGGGTATTGTCCGTTCCGATCAGCGACTGGCCCGAGCTCGGCGCAGGATCCAACTGCTGCAGCGGGAAATCGACGAGTACTACTGGAATTGTCGAGTCTCGCAAAACCTGCTGGAGTTGCGCAATATCGCCCTGGTAGCCTCTCTTATCATCCGCTCGGCCATCCATCGCAAGGAGAGTCGAGGACTGCACAATACCACCAATCATACCCAGCGGGATGACCAGCATTGGAGGCGGGATACCGTCTTGCCTATCACCGATGCCTGATCCACCCTTGTTTATCCGGTAGTTTACTTCGTCATTACCCGAGGTTCACAATTTCATCGCTGTTTTTTCTTCCTATCGCCATATGGCTGGGGGGGCTGGTGGTGGAGGTCCATCATGAGATTTGATTGTATCTATTTGATGTAATATTAATAATTCTGGTTGGTTGCCTGGCGTATCCGCATAAAAGAGTGTAGCAATACAACCTGTTGATTTTTGTTGTCGCCTTACCTATGATAGCCAGGTTGTTTTTTTCTGGTCATGGTAACTAGGCGTTCCATGATTGTCCCTCCTGATGATAGGCCGGGAGTGTAGGAATGTTATTTGTTACCAACCGGACTCTGAAACAGTCCCATCGTTCACGCAAAGATCGCCCCGTCGATTTTGTCCATAATGATAACCGGGTATCGCAATCGGTCTTTTTTTGCGAACGGTTTGCTGTGGAAACGCTAAAATCTCCCAGCAGCGTCACCAGTGCCCAGTATCTGGAGATCGGCGGAGAAGCTTTTTTTAAACGGCTGAAAAACACAAAGGCCGAGCAGATTTTACTCTATATTCATGGAGTCAATAGCCTGCCGGAGCCTCATGTCTTTTCTCAGTCGATGCAGCTCCAAATGCTCTTTGAGCGGCATGCCAAAGGGCTGGTGCAGGTGGTGCCGTTGATCTGGCCTTGTGCTCGGGATTCCGGCATCGTCAGGGAGTTTTGGGACGATCAACAGGCTGCGGAAGCCAGCGCAGCCGCCTTCGCCAGGATGATCTCCATGTTTATGGTTTGGCGAGAAAATGAACAGCAGCGTAGCGCACCTTGTTCAAAAAGAATCAATATGTTGGCACATTCAATGGGTGGGCGAGTCCTGATGCGTTCCATGGATGGATGGGCCGAATTCAACAATATCCATAGGGTTCCAATTCTGTTTCGAAACACCTTTTTAATGGCACCTGATATTTCCAATGATGCGCTGGAGGCTGAGCGGGCCGGACGGCGTATCTGCGAGTCGTCTCGTAATGTCTCCATCTACTACTCCGGGGATGACTTGATGATGCTACCTGCTTCAACAGGTCCCAAGGGAGCCTCCTTTGGGAATCGGGTACTCTCCCGCCGATTGGGTCAGACCGGACCGGAAGATATGGATAGGGTGCCCAAGAATGTTTTCTCTCTTGATTGTGATGATTTCAGTCGGCTCAGTGATCCGGATTATGGCCATCGTTACTTTCTGGAGATGAATCCTGGCGTTCCAACCCCGGCCTTTGAGCATATGCTCAACGCCCTGAAAACGGGTCGGCCATATCCTAGAGAGCGCAGTGCGATTCTCTCAGAAGGACAACCACGCAGCGCGATTGATGTCCAAAGAGTGACAGAGCATTACCACACTCCCAAAAAAGCGATGTCCACAAAATAACTTTTTGTGTTGATGGTCTTCCTTTTTAGGGTAATCCAAGGCAAATATTAACCCTTTTGTTGTGTCTGGATCTATAAAAGCATCTTCATGCTCTGGTGGATGCTTGGAGCAGGTGAGGTGCTGCTCTGCTTGTGGATTTAACAATTTATATCGAGAAATATATGACCAAATGTTGAGGAAAGATGTTTGACCTAGGTGTTTATTTCGGTTTGGGTGGTGTACCTCAACGTATACTTCTATTTTGTTACAATAGGTCGCCAGCCCAGGCTGTGGCTGCTAAAAGCACCAGCGCCGTGTCACCCCAGCGCCAGAGGCCGCGTGTTGCACCCATCAGCGGCAAATTTGGGCCAAAACCTCTGGAACGCAGAGCCTCCTCTTGACGGGGGATGTCA
>JADFWT010000279.1 GCA_015233785.1 Magnetococcales bacterium | reverse complement strand
AGTACGAAGTACGAGTAAGAAGCCCGAAACCAACATCATTCATACATCAAAAAGTGAAAGAACAACAGTAATAACCAATAGTTTCGTTAAAACAATCTATTAACCATTTATTTAACCATATACTTTAAAAGGCATTCTAGTGAATTTTTGCTCACTCGTCGTACCTTCGTACGCCTCCGTTCGTCAAAAATTCACTAGAATGCCTTTTAAATAGATTTTTTAACGAAACTATACTTTTTAATAGTTTTGTTCTTTGAGTTGGAAGTAGGATTGCGAGTGCAGCAAGCCGCCCGGCCTTCTCAAAACCAGCACCACGGGCCAGCTCCCTCAAAAAGACACCGGCGAACAGATCCCCCGCCCCGTTGGTGTCCTTAGCATCCACGATACGCCCAGGGATTTCAATCTCTTTATCCCCATCAAAAAGTGATGCGCCCCGTGGCCCCAACGTGATGGCGTAGGCTTGGCAACGCGTACGCAGCTTGCGTTTGGCCTCGGATAAATCATCGGTCTCGGCATACTCAAGTGCTTCATTCTCATTACAGAATATCAGATCAAGCCCCGGCCCGATGATGGACTCCATACCCTCACGAACATGGCGCACCATATGGATATCCGAGAAAGTCAACGAGGTTTTGACACCCGCCTTACGCCCCTCGGCCACCGCCTGGACAGCCAACCCCAAGGCACTGGGTGATGAGACCAGATACCCTTCTACATAGAGATAATCCGCCAGATTAAGTTCCGTCGGGCGAAGATTCTGCGTCCCCACCTGCTCCGATACGCCCAGGTTGGTCAGCATGGTGCGCTCTGCATCTGGGGTCACCAGCACCAGACAGCGCCCCGTACGCCCCTTGGCATAGTGCATATCCAGCCGATGATCGACACCGTTGGCACGCATATCGCGGATAAATACCTCACCGGTATCGTCCTCCGCCACCTGACCCACATGAAATGCCCGACCCCCAAACTGCGCCACGGCAATCATACTATTGGCTGCCGAGCCGCCGCACGCCTGAAGCGCTTTCTCTGCCGGCAGGTGGCTAAGCAGCTCCTGTTGTCGCGCCCCATCTACCAAACTCATGGTTCCCTTGGGAATCTCAAACCGCTCCAGAAAGGAATCCTCCACCTCCAGAACCGTATCCACCAAAGCGTGTCCAACGCCGTATACATCGTACTGTTTACTCATGACATCTCCGATTAAATCAAGAGGCTACGGATTGTGTATGGAACCCTTGGGCATGTAGCGATCCGGCGACAAGGGAATATCTTTCAACCGCGCCAGCAGCTCATCGTGAAGCGGGCCGTTACTGGTGAGAACCGAACGGGTCTTGGGATACTCCAGATCCTTATTGAAACGGAACGGCTCGCCCTCTTTATTGGTAATCCGACCACCCGCCTCCTGAACCAAGAGCACACCGGAACAGATATCCCACTCCGACTTAGGCGTCAGGGTAAAGGTCATGTCGTAACGCCCCGCCGCCACCAGCGCCAGCTTGTAGGCCACCGACCCCATGGGACTCGGCTTCAGTAGTCCATGGAACTGCTCCCACTCTCCACGCCCCAACTCCGAACGGCTGGCCAAACATGTGGCCCCGTCAAACTGGGTTCGATCACTTGTTTTGATCGCTTTGCCATTGAGAAACGCTCCACCCCCCTTAAGGGCGGTAAACAGCTCCCCAGTAGCCGGATTGAGGGTGCACGCCGCCACCGGCAAGCCATCCTCTACCAATCCCACCGAGATGGCGTACTCTTTCCGACCCTGGATAAAATCCTTCGTGCCATCGATGGGATCAACCACCCAGACCCGACTTCTGGACATCCGCGAACGGTCGTCGGTGGTCTCCTCCGAAAGCCAGCCGTAATCGGGGTAGGCCCCCATTAAATGTTGATGGAGAATGCGATCACACTCCAGATCAGCCTCGGTAAGCGGGTTATCCGGACTTTTATGGCGCACACCCGCCGCTTCGGAAACCATCTCTCCAGGCTGAAAATATTTCAAGGTGGCGGCCCCGGCTTCCCGGACCCCAGCCACAATGGTGTTCATCAGGGCTTCATTAGCAGGCATGGTATTTCCCGTTCGGTTGGATGGGCACAATCTCTGCGCGAGGCGCGCTGGACGGTGCGTGCGCTCTTATGGGCTCTTCTCTTCCGGTTCATCATCGCTTTGGGGTAGGGCCTCCAGCGGGCTCTCCAATGTTGACGACGGCTGAGATGGGGCCCTCTTCCGACCATTGTCCAGACTGCTCTTAGAGCCCAATGAATCAAACGAGTAGCTCTTTTGACACCCCGACAGGGCCAGCAGCGACACCGCCATCACAATCCACAACATCCGTTTCATGGCACCTCTCTCCCCTTCGCCCCGGATGGCACCCAATATCAAGCGCCGCAAACAATCTAGCTGATCCAACCTGTGGACGCCATGACCAGCCCGGCGATGACACCCAATTTATCGCGATGATGATACCCAAGTTTATAAAGGGGTACGCTCGGCCACCATCAACTTGACAAAGGCTAGCCGAGCCGTCTCCCGCAACTCAGGATCCTGAATGACCGCCACCAGAGATTCCGCTGCCATCAACTCCTCAGAGGTGGGGTCCGGCAAGTTGGAAACAGGCGGCTTTGGCTTGGCCCGAGGGGTGAGACGTTGCAGCGTTCCCTGCTGAATACGCAGCGCCCGCACACCACCCACCCCAGTCGCCTTATTAAGCTGAACGATAATCTGCTCTTTGAGAAACGACATCTCCTGCGCCCACACCGGCGCATCCACCCGTACCGTTAACACCCCACCCGAAAAAAACACCAGCTCCGAATGGCGCGCCATGTGAAGACCCACCGCCTGATTCCAGTATCGCCAAAGTGGC
>JADFWT010000278.1 GCA_015233785.1 Magnetococcales bacterium | reverse complement strand
CATCCACCAGCAGCACCTGGCGCCCCTCTAGAGGCTCCTTGACCGCCAGTTTTACCTCTACCTGCCCCGAGGATTGGGTGCCGCTACCATACGAAGAGACCGCCAGGAAGTCCAGCTTAGGTCGAGCCCCCTGCCGCCCCATCTCCCGTAGTAGATCGGCGGCAAAAAGAAAGGAGCCCTTTAAGAGTGCCACCATCAGGGGCTCTGGCCCCATCTTCTCAATAATCTCTGTGGCCAACTCAGCCACCCGCTGTTGCAGCTTCTCCTCTGCAATCAGGGTGGTGGGGGTGACATCACGGGGGTGCATGGGCATGGATTACTCCTTCTCCAGCAGAAAAACCGCCATGGGGGAGAGCCAGTTGGCCATAAACTGCATCCACGGCACATCGGAGACCTGCAACGGCAGTCCCCCTTTAATATCACCACTGGCGGCTAGGGGAATCTGTTTGATGATGCGAATCCCCAGCTCATGGCAGAGATCCTGAAAATCCAGCAGGGTACACATGCGAATGTTGGGGGTGTCATACCACATATGCGGAAGTATGCCCCGTTGGGGTACCCGTCCTGTGGTCATCAACTGCCAGCGAAAGCGCCAGTGGCCAAAGTTGGGGAAGGAGACCACGCCCCGCCTACCCACCCGCAGCATCTCATCCAGCACAAAGGCGGGGCGATGGATCGCCTGTAGGGTGTGGGAGAGCAACACATAATCAAAGGTGGCGTCAAAGTGATCTGACAGCCCCTGATCCATGTCGCCCTGATAGACCGGTACACCGTTGGCGATGCAGCTCTGCACCCCCTCTGGAGAGATCTCCACACCGATGCCTTTGCAGCGCTTTTGATGAATAAGATGGTGCATCAGTAGGCCATCGCCACAGCCCAGGTCCAGCACGCGGCTGCCCGGTTCGATCATGCCAGCGATGGTACTCTGGTCAACCCGTAAGGAGTTCATGGCGTGCCTCCGGTGACATCCTGCCAGATGCGTAACATGAAGGCCCCTAAAGATTTTTCATAGCTTTCATGGGGCAGCAGAAAGGCGTCATGCCCGGCGGGGGAGGCAAACTCCTGAAAGGTGCAGTCTTTCAAACTGCGATGGAGAATGCGCACCAACTCCTTAGAGCGGCTGGTATCAAAGCGCCAGTCGGTATCAAAGCTCATAACCAGAAAGCGGCTCTCCACCCCGGCCAGACGCGTCACCGTGGTTTCGGCGTCGGGAAAGGGGTCAAAGTAGTCCATGGCTTTGGTGATGTAGAGGTAGGAGTTGGCATCAAAGCGCTTCACGAAGGAGGAGCCTTGGTAACTCAGATAGCTCTCCACCGCAAAGTCGGTTTCAAAACCATAGGAGAGGGATTCTCGATCCTGCAACTTGCGGCCAAAACGTTCATGCAGCCCCTGTTCGGAGAGATAGGTGATGTGGGCCATCATGCGGGCCAGGGCCAAGCCGCTTTCGGGCCTGGGCTTGGCGCTGCTGTCACTCTCTAAGGTGTAGTAGTCGCCACCATTAAAGTGGGGGTCGGCCATGATCGCTTGGCGGGCCACCGCGTTGAAGGCGATGTTCTGGGCCGTCAGTCGTGGGGTGGCGGCAATAATTACACTGGCGGGCACCATGTGGGGATAGTCCAGCGCCCACTGCAGAGCGATCATTCCCCCCATGGAGCCGCCGGCCACCGCAAGCAGCCGTTTGATTCCCAAATGGTCCACCAGGGCTTTTTGCAGCCGAGCCATGTCGGCAATGGTGATCAGGGGAAAACGTAATCCGTAGGGTCTGCCCTGTTCGGGATCGACGCTCGACGGCCCGGTGGTCCCGTCGCAACCGCCGAGATTGTTGCTGGATATGATGAAGAAGTAGTCGGTGTCGAACGGTTTCCCCGGTCCGATGTAGTTGTCCCACCAGCCGACTTTCTTGTCGTCGGGGTGATGGCGGCCGGCGGCATGGGCATTGCCGGAAAGGGCGTGGCAGATCAGGATGGCGTTGGAGCCCTCCTCGTTCAGGGTTCCGTAGGTTTCATAGGCTACCTGAACCGGACCCAGGCTCTTACCGCAGTCCAGAGGGAGAGGGGACGCTTCGCTGAAGAGGGTTACCAACCGGGTCTCGACGATACCCACTGAATTGCCCGGGTTGGTCTGTTGGTCATTCATGCTGCCTCAAGTGGGAAAGGTTCTCCACAACCTCCTTGGGATCAAAGATAGCGCACGACGGCAAGGGGTCCGGTTCTTTCGACTGCGGATAAAAATAAAGATCCCCCGTCCACCATGGGGTAAGCATCGGGGTGCCGTAGTTACGGATAGGGTCGTAATCGGCAGAGGGGGCCGTCCGGTTTCAAACTGAATGTACCTCCCCCAGCAAATCCCGATGAGCTGACGATACTCTCCCCATCTTCCATCCCGAGTCAAGGGAGGGCGGCAATCCAAGGTAAAATCCCGTGAAGGATCGAGCTGAAACGAAAAAAGGGTGAGTGGTTTCAACCTTCTGTTAATGTGGATTAAATAAAGTCGACAGGATCAACAAAACCTTCCAGACGGGAGTGGATAGGGTGAGTTGTTGATAATGGTGGTTGGAACAAATTCTGGCTTCCGGCATTCCGGCGCGCTCCTCTTGAGGCCTGACTTTGGGATGAAGTGGATATCTCCCGATATCTGCGGACCGGGTAGGCACTGTCGTAGGATCAATGCTCCACTTGCAAAGGGTGTTGCGGACACTCTATAGTTACACTTCAAGACGATGCGCCTTCAGTTGTAAATTGGATACTCTCCCCGAAACGATATAAGTAGACCGGGCTATTGGTCTTCCGGGAAATTCTCTTTTCGGGGAGGGGGCGGGTGGAAACAGACAAAAAGGAGGCGTAACTATTCAGCCATAGAAACGTATTAA
>JADFWT010000277.1 GCA_015233785.1 Magnetococcales bacterium | reverse complement strand
CGTCCCAGCACGGTTAACCCCCGGTCTAAGCAAAGGGATGATTGTCCCGGCCAAACTGGATGTCGGCAATAAATTGATCAATACCCGCGTCGCCCAGATCTACCCCATGGCCGATGCACAGCGCCACACCGTCACCGTAAAATTGGACCTCCCCTACGATGCACCCGGTGGTCCCGGTATGTACGCTGAAGTTATGATCCCCGACGCAAGCACCCCTTTGAAGGATATGCCGATCATCCCAAGAGGTGCTGTTTTCCGTCAGGGTAGCCTGTTCGCCGTCTACATCCTCAACAACAACAACGAGCCAGAGAAACGTCTGGTACGTGTTGGTGGTCCAGTGGACAGTAACAGCTTATCGATCCTATCTGGCCTAAATGTGGGTGAGCGGATCGTTGCAAACCCAACACTGGTCGTCAAAAAATCTCAAGGGGCTGCACCGGCCAACTGATCATCTTTTTCTCCAACAGATTGGTAACACTCTGTATGTGAGCATAATCCCACGTCTTGATTTGGGCCGTTGAACGCTGGCCCAAATCAGGGTGCGGGAACGGTAAGTCCAGATCATCCCTTCCACGAAACATAAAACGTCAGTGGCAGACTCATGAGCAACAATTCCAGTCAAGAGACACACCTCGGCATCGCTGGCAGTATGGCGAAGATGTTCATCAATTCGCCTCTGTCGCCGCTCTTCTATGTAGCCTGTCTAGCCATGGGCTTAATGGGACTCATCCTGACACCTAGACAGGAAGATCCCCAGATTTCCGTCCCCATGGTGGACATTTTTGTTCAATATTCAGGAGCCTCTTCCGAACAAGTCGCAACTCTGGTCACCGATCCACTCGAAAGGATTATGAGTGAGATCTCCGGGGTCAAACATGTCTACTCAGCCTCCATGCGCGGACAAGCCATGGTCACCGTTGAGTTTGATGTGGGCGAAAATATGGAAGAGTCCCTGGTCAAACTCTACGACCGCATCAACTCCAACATGGAGAAGAGGCCCCCAGGCGTACTTCCGCCTTTGGTCAAACCGAGAGCTGTGGATGACGTGCCGATTGTCGCCGTCACGCTCTGGTCAGAGGATTATGACGACCAGGATCTCCGTACCCTCTCTCTAGATGTGTTGCAACGCATCAAAGAGGCTAAGAACACCAGCCGTGGTTTTGTTGTGGGTGGTCGTGCCGAACAGATTTTGGTTGAGGTCCATCCTGAGCGACTCTCGGGCTATGGTATCAGCCTCGACAACATCGCCCAGACCATTCGCACCGCCAACAGTGAGAAAGATATCGGTAATGTGGAAGCGGGCGATCATCGCTTCCGTGTCTATACCGGTTCCTTCCTTAAAAATCACTACGACATTGCTCGTCTGGTTGTGGGAACGCGCCAAAATACCCCCATCTACATCAGCGATATTGCCGATGTCCGCTTTGGCCCAGAAGAGACCCGTCGCATGGTCGCCCACTACTCGGGTCAATCGACCCCAGCAGAGGTGCCTAAGGCCAATGGTGTCCCAGCGGTCACCATCGCCATCGCCAAAAAAATCGGCTCCAATGGCGTGACCGTAGCCAATGATATCTTAAACAAAGTTAACGAGCTGCAAGCTACTGAGTTTATTCCAAAGAACATCCACGTAGCCATCACCCGTAACTATGGTGAAACCGCCAACGACAAGGTGAACGAGCTGCTCTTCAAGCTGCTTATTGCCACCATGGCGGTGACGGTCTTGGTCTGGTTCTCCTTGGGATTCCGTCCAGCGATTGTTAACTTCTTGGTGATCCCGGTTGTGGTCCTGATGACGGTCTTCTCGGCCTTGATCCTGGACTACACCATTGACCGTGTGAGCCTCTTTGCTCTGATCTTCTCCATCGGTATTTTGGTGGATGATGCCATCGTTGTGGTGGAGAACATCTACCGTCGCTGGCTGCTGGATCATAGCTGTTGCCACGAAGTCTCTGTGGATGCTGTGCGTGAGGTGGGTAACCCAACGATCTTGGCGACATTTACCGTGATCGCAGCCCTCCTCCCCATGGGATATGTGAGCGGCATGATGGGCCCCTACATGGAACCGATTCCCGCTTTGGGTTCCGTGGCCATGCTCTTTTCACTCTTTGCCGCATTTATCTTCACCCCTTGGCTTGCCCAACGCATGAAGCCGTCGATGAAATCGCTCCATATTTACTCAGAGCGTGAACATAACATGGCGGACCGCTTGGAGTACTTCTACCGTAAACTGATCCCACCCCTGATCGAGAGTCGATTCAAAGGATTTATGTTCTTGCTCTCTTTGGTGGTGATGTTCTTCTTGTCTCTGGCGCTCTTCTATACCAATGATGTAACGGTAAAGATCCTGCCCTTGGACAATAAGCCTGAGTTTAATGTTGTCATCAACATGCCTGAAGGAACGGCGTTGACCAAAACCGCCTCCTTGGCTTCTACCATGGCGGAGAGTCTGCGGAAAGAGGTTCCTGAGATCGTCTCGATTCAGACCTATGCCGGCACAGCATCGCCCTATAACTTCAACGGCATGGTGCGACACTACTATCTACGGGAAGAGCCATGGCAAGCGGATATTCAGATCCAGCTGACCCATAAATCAACCCGAGATCGTTCCAGCCACGAGATTGCTCTCCAGGCCCGCGATCTTCTCACACCCATCGCCCAAGATGCTGGCGGTAAAATTCAGGTGGTTGAGATGCCTCCTGGACCACCTGTTCTTCAGTCGGTGGTTGCCGAAGTCACTGGCCCCACAGATGCGGTACGTCGTGAAGTTGCCACGAAGATGACGGAGCTCTTCGAGCAGTCGAAGACCATCGTGGATGTGGACAACTATATGGAAGATCCCTACGAGATCTGGCACTTCGAGGTCGATACCGAAAAGGCCGTTCGTCGTGGAATCT
>JADFWT010000276.1 GCA_015233785.1 Magnetococcales bacterium | reverse complement strand
AACCCCTTGGGGCATCCAGAGCAGAGGCCAATGGCCCAGCAGTGCGCGATTCTTCTCATTGTCGAGGGTGCGCTTGCTGGTCAGTGTCGGAGTGGAGAAGCCCAGCATCTGCGCCAATTGCCCTTCGGCCTCATCTCCGCTGAGACGCTGTCCGGCCCCGCTCAGTTGGGTCTCATTTTTACGTAAGTAGCGCTTTATCAGGCTGTAATCCTGTCCCTGATAATGGAACTCCAGGCGCACCTCTGGTGAGCCTTGACCCAACCACGATTGTAACTGACGTTTGGGGCCGGCGTTGCCCTTGCTGCTCACCAGCAGCCCGTAGCGAATCGCCTCAAAAAGCCGACTCTTGCCCGACTCATTGGGGCCGATAATCAGATTCAACCCTTCGGATAGATCCTCAAGGGCCACCTGTTGCAGCCCACGCCAGTTCAGTGCCTCGACCCGTTTAAGATGCATCGTTCTGAATCTCCCACATCAAACGGTGAAGTAGCCGTCGGGCATCTTGTGCACTGGAGCCAGGATCCCGCAGGGCCTCTTCCTCCAGGCGCTCCGCCACCCGACCAATCACCCCGGCCATTTGCAGCCATTCAGCCTGCTCTTCTGAAGGGGCATCCATCAGGTGGTCCATTCGCAGACGGAGATAGAGCAGCTGTTCGCCGGCCAGTTGAAGAAGCGTCTCCAGCCGGGCGCGTCCCTCTAGGGTAATCTGACCGTTGAGCGTCAGTTGTACCAGCGTTTCGGAGCGTGTCTCAAGCCCTTCAAGCAGCGTCTCAATCTGGGTGATATCTTCGTCACTATCTATTTGAATTGCCGCTTTTATCCAGCGGCTTCTGGCCACCTTAACAGGGGTGATGCTGGGGGTGCCTCCTGGTTCCTTCAGCTCCACCAACAGCGCTTTGCCGGGATCTAGCTCCTTAAAGCGGGTCGCCTCCGGTGCACCGGGATACCAGGCTCGCTGGTCCATCTCTTTGAGGCTGTGCCAATCTCCCAGTGCGATATAGTCGTAGCCTTTTTGCAATAGTCTGGGCAGATCAATGGCGTTAGAGGCGGGGTTTTCCGGGTCCAGGTCGATGGTACCACCGTGGGCCATCACAAGGTGAAACCGCCCATCTTCAGAGGCGGGTGAGAGCTCGGCAGTGGGATCTGTGAATCGGATGCGCTTGGTGAGCGGGCAGGGGTGCAGCACCAGTCGGCCCAGCGTCAATGGCTCTGGTGTGGTGAGAATATGCAGGTGGTCCATGGGCGGGAGGCGTTTTAGCACGCTGTCCGGGGTGGCGGCATCATGATTACCCGGTAGCAGCGCCACCGGGGTCGGCCCAAAGCGGCGCAACATATCCACCGCTTGTTGAACCACATCCGGTCCCACCTCGTTATCATCAAACACATCGCCGCACACCACCACCGCATCTACATGATGGCGCTTGGCTAGATCAGCCAGGGTTCGCAGCGCCTCAAAACGGAGCGATTGTGCTCGGTGCCGATCTTTCTGCTCTGGGATAAAGCCCAGTCTTAGGCCAAGTTGCCAGTCCGCTGTATGAAGTATGCGCATGGGGCATGGTTGCATCGTGTTATGGGTGAAATGCGAATGCCCATTCTATACCAGAATCCATCCCATGACCCGGCATCAAGCAATCATCGCCCCGATGAACATCACCTGAGACCCGTTGCATAGAATCCTCTGGACCTTGAAGCACGCAACGTCATGGCACCTGCATTCAAGTGTCGGGAGTTTGGCACTCATTTGAGATGGAATTTAGGATCTATCTTTAAATAATTCAATATGATGACTGAGATATGTCAAGAAGTTCCCGGTTATATGACGGCTATGTTGGAATCGGTGAATATGGCAGGACATCAATTTATAATTTATTGAATGATATGGGTAAAATGTGTTTGCTTCGAAACTGGCACAGGTGCTGCATGATGGTAGGTCAAGTCCGTTAGGATATCGCCAGCAAGTCTTTAAGAAATGGAGAGAAACATCATGCGTTGCACCAACAGTTCCACCATCGCTTCCCATGCCAACAGCTACGCCGCCGCCGGTCTAAATCGTGGGTGCAAGCCTGCCATGGTGGATACCGGGGTAGGGAGTCCCATCTCACTTGATACGGTTCTCACCCCCTCCGAGATTCGCCAACTGCTGAAGCTTCTCTCCGTTCACTAGAACGCAACAGGTCGATTTTTCTCTGCTGCGATCATGTGCTGGGAGCGCTTGGATACAGGCGCTTCCGGCACATGCACCCCCCTGGAGTCATCCCCCGTTCGGTCCACTCCCTCAGACCGACAATTGATTTTTGTCTCCATATGATCGAATCTTAACAGTGTTCATTACGCCGCCAATGGGTGTGCGTGATGGCTGGTTTTGCCATTGGATTGGTTTTGGCCTTGTCTGGGTCATCTTTTCTGATGGCTGATCTTATTAATGATTTGATCATTACGGGGTCTCCATGTTCTCCCGAAACCGTGATTTCACCTCCCTGACTCGGCGGCAGAGCTTCGGCTGGATGCTCGGTGCCGGCTTGACGCTTCTGGCGTGGCCGGGAGAGTCGGCGGCGGCGAAGCGTATTCTCAGCCGCTATCCCTGGCTGAAACCGTTGCTGAAGCATGGCTATAGTCAGGCTGAACTAACCCGGCTTATCGGTGGTGCCAAGCGCTATCCTAAGGCGATTCGGGCCATGAACAAGCAGTACGAGGCGATGCCCTACCATCGCTATCGTAAGATCTTTCTCACCGAAGCTCGTCGTGTCATGGGGCGGGAGAAGATGGCCCTTCATGCTGACCTTTTGACGCGTATTACCAGCAAATATGGACCGCCGGGCCGCTATCTGGCTGCCCTTTGGGGCGTGGAGAGCCGATACGGAGAGCATATGGGGGTTCATCCGGTGCTTCGGGTGCTGG
>JADFWT010000275.1 GCA_015233785.1 Magnetococcales bacterium | reverse complement strand
TAGTTGTATATATATCTTTAATTTATCGTTAATCTTATGTCCATTATTTTTTTCATACATAAATCACCATGAACAACCCAGAAACAGTAGCTGGCCTGAATCGTCTATTGCACGCCTCACAAGGTGATGAGCGCATTCACGTAGCGGTGCTCGATGGGGTGACGGACCTTGATCACCCCACGCTGGAAGGGGCTCGTCTCACTCAACCAGGCAAGCACCAACACACCCAGAGTGAGGATCACGGTCTACAGATTGCCAGCATCATTTTTGGTCGGCGGAAGAGCCCAGTGCGGGGCTTGGCCCCACGCTGCCGTGGGCGCCATAGGCGATAACCAACAACCGCTCCCCTTTAGCAACTGGGGCGAAGCCTATCGCAACCAAACCGCCACCCCTTGCCCGGACCCTCAGGACGATAGCTGCCAACGCTATCTGGGAGGAGCGCTCAACTTGATGGGGGTGTGGCAGGCGCTCTTCAGCCGCCGGAGTCCCACCACAACACCCGATAACACCATACATCCTCAATCCATAATGCCAAACACCAAGAGGAACGATGTGTCGAAACCAGCGTCTGATTGCGAACCGAACAGCACAGCCAGTGCCTCCGAGCTGCCCAACCCCCACCAGGCCCCCATGGAGAGCGCAACCGAAACACCCATGGCAGATCCGCGTGCCCCTATGACCACCAACCCCGCAACGCCCCAGTGGCCTCACCAGGGGATGCCCCAACAGGATGCGACGGTGGATGCAGCGGGGAAGGAAACCCACCCCAACTGGTCTACGCCTTGGGAGAGGTGGGATACGATCTGGTCAACGAAGCACGCGGCACGTACTGCTGGAATACCGATCTGCTGGTTAAATCAATGGGCAAGAATACCGCCGCCGCCCGGGAGGAGTTCAGTAACTATCTGCGCCGCGTCTACGACGAAGCGTTTCCTAACCCTTCCGCCCATGAATCCATGAATTCATCGATGGTCTCAACAAAATCGAGCGCATGTTCGGTGCGATTGATGGTGCCGTGAATGGTGATGCCTCCCAGGGCAGGAGGATAGCCCGCCGTCACCGTCCAGGCCAGCGCATTGGGGCAGCCGGGAAGCACAAAACGCACCCCACCCTTGATCGCCTGCCGCAGCACCTTGAACTGGCCCCAGCCGCAGTAAATCTCCCCCTCATCCCCATCATGGCGCAATACCCGGTCGATAAAGTCGCAATATCGCGCCAGTTCGGCGACGGTGAGATGCGCCTGAATACACCCCTCATCCCAGGTGTGGGGCACGGTTCTGAAAAACTCCATCTACGGCTCCTTTTTGCCTTCCAACAGCTTATCGGCTGTACAGTTCTTTCGACCCATCTGCCGCACAGCTATCACGACTCTTTGGCTGGCCATTCTATCACCTCACCCCATGTCACTCTTGAAAGCCTCATCACCGCCTCTTCTGCACCACGTTCTTCGCATCAAACACAACGGCCAAGCTGGGTCCATCTCATCGATAAAAATACAATTTTAATTTCGTTTCAAGATGGGGTAGCATGGATTGTTTGAGTGGTGACCTCATTTTCTAAATGGATGGGGAGATACTGCTTGTTTAAAGGGTGCATGAGGAGTCGTTGAGAATGAAAGGTCTGAAGAGGTTTCTTGAAAACCCTTGGTTTAAAGTTGTCATGGGGATTGTACTTGCCGTGTCTAGCGGTATTGAGGTATGGGGCGATATTCAAGATGAAGTGACCGCAATCGGCGCGCATCATGGCATATTTATTTACGGTCTGTTCCAGATTCTCAGCCCACTGCCCGACATGTTTGACGGCGTTGAGGAGTTGAATGACACCTTGATGGAACATAAGAGCAAATAACTGTCTTGGGATGGTGTCAACGTACGTATAAAACCCCATATGGTCTCCTGTTGAAGAGGGGACCAACGATTGCACCTGAGCAACATGGGCTCTACGGCCATCGCCTCATGCGCTCCATGCGCAGCCGGAAGCGGTAGCGCTCCTGATCAAAGGGAACCGTTAGCTCCAGCACATCCCCCCAGGCATACCCTTCAGGAAGCGCCAACACCAAACGCCCCATGGCCGTGACGCCCGGCAACACCATCTGACGCCGCAGCATGTGATTCTTCAGATCGGCCAGACGCGCTTCGTGCTGGCGGATATACCCCTCTCGCTCGTTTTGATGAATCTGATGCACCATGGGATAGAGCACCGCCCCCACCTCATTGACGCCGGTGTTGAGCATCGCCACGCCATGTACTTGGTTCTGCTCCTTCAGCAGTTGCCGATAGGTGACCAGCTTTACCGGCCTCTCCTGCTCATCGACAACCAACCGGGCCTCCATCTGATGCGGATCTACAGCAATCTCCTCCCGGCCCAGATTCTGAAGCGTAAGCACCAGCCGAACACGGTGGACGCCATCCCCCGAATCGGCAGGCCATAACCTCAAAAGATGCCTCTTCCGCGCCTCCACATAGGGCCGACCACCCTGCTCAGCCAAGCTTTGACCCCCCTCGGCCAGAGGCGTGAGGGCGATGGATCGCTGGCAGCCGATAAGCGGCAAAACGGCAAGTATAAAAACCAAGGCGCGCAGGGTCATTCCATGCTCCTTCAAGGCGGTGGGATGAGGCTTAAGAATGCCATGGGGCGGTGATCCACGCCAACCGCTCCCATGACCATCATCGCAGGGGGGGTCGGGAAGACCACGGAGAGAAGATTGGATTTACCCTTACCCGTAAGGCAAAATAGCGTCTGGACACCATCGACAACAGCCCCCTACCCACATCTCGGGAGAGAGCTTCATGCGACGCATCCTCGCAGCCGTGGCCACCCTATTCATACTGGCCTCCATCAGCGGATGGGCGGGATATGTCGTCAAACAGGAGACCCCGCTTCGGGTCGGTCCGGCCCCAGAGGCTGCGATACTCTTTACGCTGAAGCAGGGCGAAACGGTGGCGC
>JADFWT010000274.1 GCA_015233785.1 Magnetococcales bacterium | reverse complement strand
TCGGATCCGCTAGATAAATTGCGACTGTTGATTGATGCCAAGCATCTGTCAGAACGGATCCAGGAGCTGGCCGACCAGATTGTTGCCGATTTTCCTGCCGATACGGGTGAGGGAGAGGACCCGGTGATTGTGGTGGTTCTCAAGGGAGGCTTTCTTTTTGGGGCCGATCTTCTGAAGGCGCTGGCACGACCGGTGCCGGTGGTGTTTATCCCACACCGTGATGGCGGCCACCCCATTACACTCTCACAGCAGGATCTGGAGATCATCCATGACCGCCATCTGGTGGTGGTAGATGCGCTTCTTGATACCGGCGGCACCATGCGTCACATCATCCAGTATCTTGAAGGGGCCGGCACCCAGTCCATCCGTCTGGCCGTACTTCTTCACCGCAGTGTGGGTGAAGACGATCCGCTTCCGGTCAACTATCTCGGCTTTGAGGTCCCCAACGTACGACTGGTGGGATATGGCCTGGATGAAGGGCAACGGTTTCGTGGCATGCCGGAGGTCTACACCTGGTGGGAGCCGGGATTTACTGATCAGAGCCAACCGCTCTGCTAGAGGGCACAACACTGGAAGAGATTGAGGCTTCCTCACCTTTGGAGGTGATCGGCGCTTCCGCTGTTGGGGTTGGGCTGATGGTGAGTGCTTCCCATGATGCCCCTTCCACCCTGAAACGCTCAGGCGCATCGGCGTTCTGATTCCATTCGGACGCGATGGCCAGATTAAGATCGTAGGAACCACTCTTTGAGCGCTGACCATGACCCCTGATGCTCAAGCCTCCAGCCTCAAGATCCAACGACTCAAAGTAGATCATTCGATCAAGAAAGCTGACAAACGCCGTTCCTCGACTCCAATCAAAGCTGCTCGCGGGCTTGAACAGTGGGCTTGTTTCGGTCACAGGCTCTAAAAAGCGCTTGGGGTCGATGCCCACCAAACGTCCCGGCTCTACCCGTATCCAGGCGCTTCCAGAGAGAGGCGAAACAATACGGAAGGCGTCATCCATAAACCCCCTTGCCGACCCAATACCATATAGGTGGCCCTGAAGGTGGGAGGCGTGTTTCATGCTATCTTCATCTTCTGTGAGCCGATCCAGAAGTGAAGCCTCTTTCTGTTCCACCTGCTCCAGCAGTTTACCCAGCGATAAGCCGGTCATAGAGAAGATCGCCTGATAGGAGGGCTTTGGAGAAAACGAGATCATCGCTTCCAGGTCAACCTGACCCTGGGCCACCCTGGCCTTGGTCCGGGATAGATGGATCCGGCCTGCGGCATCAATACGAATCTCCGAAGAGATATCCCGGAGATTAAACCGCCCTAAAGGCAACGCACCCAGCTTGATGCTACCGTTTAAGGTGTCACGCCGCGCTTCGCTCCAGATCAGGTCCATATTGATAATACCCGCCGCGCCCTTGGGGGCCAGCGTCGTCAGCTCGGTAAGATACTCCAAATCCCACTCACCAATCAGCCGAAGATCCACCTGAGGCTGGAGTACACCGGTGATCTTCAGAAAGTTGTGTTCGGAAACCTCTGCCAGATTCTCTGTTGGCAACTCACCCGAAATTCGGGCAACCGTGGCCTGTTCGAAACCAAACATTCCGCCTTCCATGATCAGCAGAGCCGAAATAGAGAAGGGGGTTCCAGGCTCCTTATGAAAAGGAGCCGGGCCGGAAATAAGGGTATCGGTCAGATCGAGATCAATACTGAGATTGAAGCTATCCGGCCAATCACCGTTGATATCCATATGGCCGCCAATGGTCCCACTGCTTATCGGATGGGGAATGGAGACCGGAATCTGCCGGACATCAATGGGCTCTAAAATATTGATCGTCAGATCCAACTTCTCCTTCTTCCCCATTCGCGCCGTACCTTTTACATCCAGCTTCGGCTCATCATCCAGATAGATGTATGACTCTTGAATGGTCAGGGTCGGCACGCCGTCTTTCAGTTCCACCATCGATTTTTGGCGCATGGCCAGATCAACCGGCTCTCTCTCTCCGCTGGAAGGCGTCTGAACGTCCTTCACGGTCGAATGGGAGGCACGCCGCTGAATCTTCTGTCGATCCTCACTCTCTTCCAAAGGGGTCAGGACCAATTTTTTCAGTTCCAACCAGGAGGTGGTCTGAAGACCGTGCTTCAAAGAGCCGTTCAACATGGTGGAGAAAGAGCCCTTAGAGGCGGTCATCTCCACAAAAAGCGTCCGAAACAGACTGGAGAGGTGACGAAGACCGGCAGATTTGGCATCGACGTTAAGCCGTATCGGCATCTCAAAGGGATCAAGTGATTCTGGCAATGGACCAATCTGCCCCAACACTTTAAAGGGGATCAACTGAAAGCGAGCCGAGGCAGAGAGCGGGGACGGTCCATGGGGTGAGAGATCTCGCACATCAAGTTGCAGATGGTCAAAAATCAGCGTCTGACCATCTGGGTGTTCCCAATTTAACACCGTCAAAATGCCATCGCGAATCTCGATCGCCTCCACGGCCATGCCGGTCAACCCCTTACCATAGACCCGCTCCATCTTGTCATGGCTGACACGCGCTGAATCCTGAGCCCGCTCCAATAATGGCTTACTGTTACGCTGAACAAGATTGATCTGCGGCGATACCAGCGTGATGGAAGTGATATTGGGATCCAGTTTGGACCGGTCTTCAGAGAGGTAGTGCTTCAAGACAAAGCTCGGACCAATACCAAGCAGAGCCGTTGGAGCCTGTAGAAGCGGGGGTTCGGAGGGATCCAGTGAGTGGACCTGAAAATTCTCCAGTTCCAACGTCACCAAACCACTGGTAGGCGAGATGCGCACCCGATCCAAGGTGACCGGATGCGCCAGAATATGGGTAAGGCGCTGGATGATTACAGGCCGAAATTTGTCGGCGTTGACAAACAGAAACAGGGCGTAGAGCGAACCGACAAGAGACACCAATACCGTGCGACGGCAATATGGAGCAGGGTTCGTTCCGTTGTGATGCTAATGTCTCGG
>JADFWT010000273.1 GCA_015233785.1 Magnetococcales bacterium | reverse complement strand
CTTCGTACCCAACATATCCATGCTGCGGACCATCAGAACACCGTGGGCGAGGTGAGCCTGTTGGTATTGCGGCTCTCCACCCTCACCGGGGACTACCAGCTCAACCCCACCCAACGGGCCTTCAACCAATGGAGAGAGACCCACCGACGCCTTGGTGAGGTCATGGGCCATCTGTATCAGAAGTTGGATGGAAAGCTGCTCCCCCTGCTGGATGAGCTGGGGATTCGGGTGCTCTGCACCCTGGCGGGAGATGCCCGCTTTCATGAGGTACAGACCATGCATCGGGCGGAAGCGACCATGTTGGTCTGCTCCAAGGCGATGATCAACGTGGCCCGCATGCTGGAAGAGAAGTATGAGATCCCCTGGTTTGAAGGCTCTTTCTATGGCATCCGAGCCACCTCTCAGGCGCTGCGAGATCTGGCCCGTCTGATCGGCGACCCGGATCTTATGGAGCGCACCGAAAAATTGATCCAACGGGAAGAGAAAGCTACCCGTGAAATGCTCACCCCCTACATTGATCAACTCAAAGAGAAACGGGCGGTACTCTACACGGGTGGGGTTAAATCCTGGTCGGTGGTTTCAGCCCTTCAGGATCTTGGCATGACGGTCGTTGCGACCGGCACCAAAAAATCGACTCAACAGGATAAACAGCGGATTCGTGAGCTGATGGGAGAAGAGGCGATCATGATTGAGGGGGGATCTCCAGAAACTCTGCTGGGGGTAGCCGAAGAGCAGAACGCCGATCTCCTCATCGCAGGCGGACGTAACATGTACACCGCCCTCAAGGGACGGCTCCCATTTTTGGATATCAACCAAGAACGAGAGTTCGCCTATGCCGGTTATGCCGGTATGGAGACCTTGGCCCAACAGTTAATCAACACCATTCACAGTCCCATCTGGCCGCTGATTCATCAAGCCGCTCCCTGGCAGTCAGAGAGCGATCAAACTGCAACCCAGACTCCAAACCCGCAATAAGGAGTTTATCATGGCTGAACTGATTAAACGTAAAAAGGCGCTCTCCGTGCGCCCCCTTAAATCTGGACAACCCACAGGCGCAGCCCTAGCATTCCAGGGCATCCGCAATGCCATTCCCATGCTCCACGGCAGCCAAGGGTGTACCGCATTTACCAAAGTGTTCTTTGTGCGCCACTTTCGTGATCCGATCCCCCTGCAAACCACCGCTATGGATCAAGTGAGCACGGTGATGGGGGGGGATGATAATGTGATCACCGGCTTAAAAACCATTGCTGAAGGGGGACAAGCTCAAGTGATCGGCTTGATCACAACCGGACTCACCGAAGTTCAGGGTTCGGATATTCACCGACTGGTTAGAACCTTTAAGGAACGCTATCCAGAACTGAGCAAAAAAGTGACCATCGTTCCAGTCAACGCCGCCGATTTTAAAGGCTCCATGGAGAGCGGCTTTGCCAAGGCGGTCTATCGGCTGATTGATGTAGCACTCAAAGAGTATACGACAGAGGTGGTGGAGTGGGCCAAGAGTCCCTTTATCAACGTGCTTCCCGGCTCCCACCTGACACCTGGCGATCTGGATGCCCTGAAGCGCTATATTCGGGCCTTTGATCTGGACCCGCTGCTGCTGCCGGATATCTCCCGCTCTCTGGATGGTCATCTGGCGCCAGGCCGGGGCAGTCCGGTCTCAGTGGATGGGGCGGTGATGGGAGAGTATGCACTGCTACCGCTGGCCAGGGGTACCCTCTCGGTGGGCGAGGTGATGGATATCAGTGCTCAGTTTCTCCATGAACGCACCAACGTTCCGGGATTTCGCCGTCCCGGCCTGATGGGACTTGCGGCCACCGACTGGCTGGTCTCCACCCTCAAGGAGCTGACCGGCCTGGAGGTTCCCGAGTGGATCGAGCGGGATCGGGCACGGCTTCAAGATGCCATGATGGATACCCACTTCTCTCTCTCCAACACCCGAGTCGCCCTGGCGGGTGAACCGGATTGGCTGCTCCAGTGGCAACCGTTTCTAGCTGAGATGGGCATCAAAACCCCGGTTGTGGTCTCCTCCACCGGTAGCAAAGGCTTGCTGGAGAGCGACTATGATCAGGTTAAAATCGGTGACCTGGAAGATATGGAGGAGATGATCCTCGCCCTGCCTGAGCAGAAAAGACCACAACTACTCATCGGCAACAGCCATGTGGCAGAGATTGCGGGACGACTCAACATTCCCGTGATGCGTGGCGGCTACCCCCTTTACGACTGGGTCGGAGGTCAATCTCGCATCTGGATCGGCTATGAAGGGGCACGCCAAACCCTGTTTGAGATGGCCAATACCATCTTTCACGCAGGAGCGCATCAGCTCGCTCCCTACCGTTCCCGCTTTGCGGCGGCATAATCAAGGAGAGACCGATGAGCGTTCAACGATCACTTCAGGTTGTATCAGGCTCTCAAGAGGATTCGGCCACGGCATCATCCGGCCCCCTCTTTCGTGCCGCCTTTGCCAGTCGTGATATGGAACGGATAGATGAACATTTTGGGACTGCAACCCGTTTCGTCATCTATCGGGTTACCCCAACCCAGGCCACTCTGGATCAGGTGTGTGAGTTTGACTCAGCCAACCGGGACGGAAATGAGGATAAATTGGGGCCGAGGCTTGCCGCTTTGAGCGGATGTCACGGAGTCTACTGTCGAGCGGTTGGCGCTTCGGCAGTGCGGCAGTTGGTGCGCCGGGGAATCTATCCCACACAGCTCAACGAAAACGAAACCATTCAGATGATGATCGAGCAGCTGCAAGAACAGCTCGCCGATCCAGCCCGCTCCCCTCTTAAACGCGGAAAACGAACAAAAAAACCAAAAGGAGAAGATCACTTCAAGCAGCTACTGCTGGAAGATGAGTGGGAGGAGTAGAGATTCGTTTAACACTGGAGAAGAGATAATCATAAGTCTGAAACAGACAGGAAAAAAATCGTATTCATCGTCTGAATCTGCCGATATTGGCAGTTCTAAACAGAGGAGTAAAACATGAGTGACGCCA
>JADFWT010000272.1 GCA_015233785.1 Magnetococcales bacterium | reverse complement strand
CGTTATAAGAGCGCATAGGTGGCCACTGTCAACAGACCCAAGCAGCACGCTTTGTGATCTATCCCCCCAGGGGATGGACAGTTTTTAATGGGCCTATCTCCCTCTTTTTAAAAAATGGGGGCCCTGCTAACCCAATGAGGTTTGGTTAATATGTCGTACGCCTTGCGGAGTTATAAAACCTCTCGAACCAGTACCGCCTCGCGGGAAGATCTGCTGATTCTTCTCTATGAGGGTGCGATCCGTTTTCTGGAGCGCTCCATCACAGAGAAAGAGGCGGGTCGTCTCGGACCTCATAAAGAGTTCTTGCGGCGAGGTATCGCCATTATCTCCGAACTTCAGAATACCCTGGACTTTCAGAAGGGTGGGGATTTGTCGATTCAGCTATTTGACCTGTATGGGTTCATGCTTACCCAGCTCACACAGGCCAATATCTCACAGGATGTGGAGTTCATCCGTAAGGTGAATGTCCAGATGGAGACCTTGTTGGAAGGGTGGCGCGAGGCGGTTCGTCAGGTGAAGGCATCTGGCGGGTTGGCCGCGCATGCTGCGTCAACGGGTACGATTCTTCCCGAAGATAATCCCGAGAACGAAGCAGCAGCTGGGGTTGCAGTGAATGCGGCAGCGGCGGCCTATTCTGGGGCGGGTGGATTCGGAAGTGTGGCACCGCCCAGGCGGGCAGCTCAGATGCCCAAGCCGGCCATGCCTGCTCGACCGGCTACGCCGACCTTGAGTCGGAGTTTGTGATGAATCGGGAGGTCTGTTCCCATGGATGAGACGTTACAGCGTCTGGAGGATCTGTTGGAGACGATATCTTCTCCAGAGAGTCAAGATCCTGATATCATGGGCCGTCTTCCGGCTGAGTGGGATGCCGCAGTGGCGTGTTTAGTCGAAGAGAGTAGCGCCCGCAAAGGGCGAAACGACAATGCCGACTATAAAGCGCGATTGCAGCAGATTATGGATCGTATGCCCGCTGTGATGGAGACGTTGGCTCAGCATCGCTCGGAGGTGAGCAAGCAGTTGTCCGCCGAGAATCGTCGTATGGTGGCTTTGCGTTCAACTCGTCACGGCTATCAAGGGTCTCGGTTGCTGCATCGCAAGGTGTGAGTGTGTGACGAAGAAAACATGGGATCGAGTCCCTTTTCCTCGCGTGGTGCGGATAGAGCCCTCTTCCGCCTGCAATTTGTCGTGCTCCCACTGTCCTACCGGGACAGTGGATATGGCGCGTGGCTTAATGAAACGCCCCACCTTCGAGCGGGTTTTGGAGGCTCTGGAGCGGCAGAGAGGCCATGTTGATATTGTGGTTCTTTACCACGGTGGCGAGCCGCTGTTGAACAAGCGTTTCCCCAAGATGCTGGCGGCGATTAAGGCCGCTGGTGTTCCTTTCGTTAAGACGGTTTCCAACGGTATGCTGATGACATCCAAGCGGATTCCAGAGCTTCTGGAGTCTGGCTTGGATGCGATTGAATTTTCGCTCGATGGGGGGCAACTCTCAGAGAACGATTTTGTCCGGCGTCAGAGTGATGGTGCGACGGTCATCCGTCATATTCGCGCTTTGATTGATGCCAAGCGTGCGGCAGGGAGTGAGCTCCCGGCCATTGCCATCAGTCAGACCCGTTTTCTTGATCCATCCCGATCGGATCCTCGTGTGATGCCTCAGGTCGCGTCTTATTTGCGTCAGGCTTTCTCTGGGCCATATGATGGAGAGATTGAGTTTAAGACCACCTGGGCCATGCGTTGGCCTCATATGAAGGTGGACCCCAAGATTTATGACATCCATACCGACACATCGGGTCCGAAGGATGAGGAGGATTTGAATCTCTGTGATCATGTGGAAAATACGATAACCATAGCGTCGGATGGGGCGGTTCTGGCATGTTGTTACGATCTGACGCACTGTCTGGTCATGGGGAAGGTGGACGAGACCGAACTGGAAGCGATTTGGAACGGTTCTTCCTATCAGGAGTTACGGCGGAGTATTGCTGATAAGGATTATCTCTCCATTTGCCGGCGTTGTAACACTGTGAGGCGGCCGCAAAAATATCTGGTGATGAAGCCGGGTGTGATTCCGGTCGCTGTGGCCTCCTGAGCGGATCGTGTCCTGTTTGATACGGGCTTGGGGTATGGGGAAGACTGAGAGACGATCATGAGCGATAAGCAGGCAGGAAACACCGAACAGCTTGATTTTTGGCGTGGTGAGTTTGGTTCCACCTACACCGAGCGTAATGCCGCAGATGCTTGGCAGCTTCAGGCGCGGGTACGGCTTTGGAGTCGTATTATGCGCGCTATGGATGGGCGTTCGCCTCAGAGTATTTTGGAGGTTGGGGCCAATCTTGGGAATAATTTGCGGGCTTTGAGCACCATGTGTTCGGCGACGTTTCATGCTTTGGAGCCCAACCCTACGGCCCGTGAGCGTTTGGTGGATGATCAGGTTGTTGCCCCTGAGAGGGTTTTGGATGGTTTTGCCTCTGAGATTCCGTTGGATGATGGCGCTGTGGAGTTGGCTTTTACTAGTGGGGTTTTGATACATATTCACCCGGATGATTTGGCGGCTTCTTGTGGCGAGATTTATCGGGTTTCGTCGCGTTATATTGTTTGTATTGAGTATTTTTCTGATAAGCCTGAGGTGATTCCTTATCGGGGGCATACGGACAAGCTGTTTAAGCGTGACTTTGGTGGGTTCTGGATGGATCAGCATCCTGACTTGCAGCTTTTGGATTATGGTTTTGCTTGGAAGCGGATGACGGGCCTGGATAATTTGACATGGTGGGTGTTTGAGAAGCGGTAGCGGTGGTGAGGCACAGACAAGTTGCCGGAGGCCCGCAGGCAACTTGTCTGTGCCGCTCGCCCCGTTATTTAAACGACTGCACCAAAGATCCCACCACCAAAGCCCAACCATCCACCAAAACAAACAAAATCAACTTAATCGGCATGGAAATCACCAACGGCGGCAACATCATCATACCCATGGACATGACCACACTCGCCACAACCATATCGACAATAA
>JADFWT010000271.1 GCA_015233785.1 Magnetococcales bacterium | reverse complement strand
TGGAATCAGTGTACCATCAAGGTCAGTGCGGTGAAAAACGATTCCTGTGTTCTCTGCCGCTGGACGGAGAGACATATAGACCTTGTTTCCGATGGTGGTCACCAACGAGTGGAGCAAAGATGGACCGGCCAAAGTGGTGTGGCTAATGAACCTGTTGGGGAGACACCCTTGGCTGAAAGATCGAATTACCGAAGCGATTGGCTATGCAGGCAACCGCTGGGTGCTCTACACAAACCGGGGGGTAAAGCTATTGCTCTCTAACGATGCAGATCGAGAGCTGAAGTTTTTAAGCCGCTTGCAAAAACGGTACGCCATTCTGGACCGCACAGTGCGGCAGGTAGAACTGAGAATTCCGGGCAAGGCGGCGGTGAGAATGAAGGCGGACTACCCGGCAGCCATGCTCTGAACAGGGATGGGGTTGGGAACCATAAGTTGAGATGGTCCGGCGTAAGCCGGTTTGAGCATTCCGGCATAGAGTCGGTTTTGGGGTAAGGACAATATGATGCTGTGTTGCCCTTGCAGTTTGCTGAATCGCTGAACGGTTCAGTGTATCACTTAACCAAATGTATATCTGGACGGATCGATGGCCAAACAGGATCAGAATCTGATCGTCGGACTCGACATTGGAACGACCAAAATTGTCTGTATCGTTGCAGACATGCAGCCGGATGGCCGCTTGGACGTTGTCGGGATCGGCTCACACCCTTCTCGGGGCTTGCGCAAAGGGGTTGTGATTGACATAGACTCCACTGTTGAGAGTATGCGCATGGCTGTGGAGGAGGCGGAGTTAATGGCCGGCGTAGAGATCAACATGGTCTACGCAGGCATAGCTGGAGGCCACATTAAAAGCGGCAATTCCAACGGTGTCGTTGCCACCAAAGAGGGAGAGGTCACGCCTCACGATGTTCAACGGGTCCTGGATGCCGCCCGTGCCCAGAACATTCCCATGGATCGAGAAATCCTCCACGTGATTCCTCAAGAGTACAACTTGGATGGCCAAGATGGCATCAAAGAGCCTCTCGGCATGTCTGGCGTTCGCCTTGAGGCCCATGTCCATGTGGTAACCGGAGCGGTCTCCTCTGCCCAGAATATCATCAAATGTGTCAACCGCTGCGGACTGGATGTCGGAGATATTATTCTCGAACAGCTGGCCTCTGCGGAGGCGGTGTTGACACCGGATGAACGAGAGTTGGGGGTCTGTCTTCTCGATATCGGTGGCGGCACAACCGATATTGCGATTTTCTCTGAGGGACATGTCAAACACACCGCTGTGTTGGCCATTGGTGGAGACCACCTGACCAACGACATTGCCGTTGGTTTGAGAACCCCGACCAAAGAGGCGGATCAAATCAAACGGAAATACGGCTGTGCGCTCTCCTCCATGGTGGTACCGGAAGAGACCATTGAGGTGCCAAGCATTGGGGATCGAGAACCCCGCTCCCTGGCCCGCCACATCTTAGCTGAGATTATCGAGCCCCGTGTTGAGGAGCTCTTTACTTTGGTCAATCGAGAAATTGCCCAATCCGGCTTTGAAGAGCACATTACAGCCGGAATTGTACTCACCGGCGGATCGGCTATTACAGCCGGTATGGTGGAGTTGGCTGAAGAGATATTCAACAAACCGGTCAGACGGGGAATTCCCCAAGGGGTCGGTGGTTTGAATGATGTAGTTTCCAGTCCGATTTACGCAACAGCTGTCGGGTTGGTTCTGTTTGCAAGCAATAACGAACAAGATATGTCCAGACGCTTTATTCCGGAAGAGGGTGGTACTGTGGGTGGTATTGCCCAACGGATGCGGGACTGGTTGAACGATATTTTTTAGAAGTGTCCTGGTAATGACCGAGACCAAGGGGAAAAGAAGATGACCATCGAGTTTGAAACCAGTGAGCCATTAGAGGCGCGAATTAAAGTAATCGGTGTTGGTGGTGGTGGCGGTAATGCCATCAACAACATGATTCAATCCCAGCTGGAGGGGGTTGAATTTATTGTTGCCAATACCGATGCCCAAGCCTTGGCCCGAAACTTGGCACCGACCCGAATTCAGATTGGCGAAAGCATCACCCGAGGTCTGGGTGCAGGAGCCAAACCGGATGTCGGCATGAAGGCCGCCGAGGAGAGTCGTGAGCGACTGCAAGAGTGTTTTTCCGGTGCGGATATGGTCTTTATCACAGCTGGCATGGGAGGCGGAACCGGAACCGGAGCCGCACCGATCATTGCCTCCATTGCCAAAGAGATGGGCATTTTGACTGTTGCCGTGGTTACCAAGCCATTCAGTTTCGAAGGCAATCGCAGACTCAAATTGGCTGAAGAGGGGCTCTCCCTACTCCGTCAACAGGTGGATACGGTCATCACCATTCCCAATCAGAAGCTGCTCTCCGTTGTCGGGAAAAACACCAGTATGTTGGACGCCTTCCGCAAGGCTGATGATGTCCTGCAACAAGCGGTCCGAGGAATTACCGACCTGATCACCATTCCCGGATTGATCAACGTTGACTTTGCTGATGTTCGCACCATTATGGACGAGATGGGTCAAGCCATGATGGGAGCCGCTGAGGCGAGTGGAGACACCCGCGCTCTGGATGCAGCTACCCACGCAATCTCAAGCCCACTGCTGGATGATGTCTCCATTCATGGTGCCAGCGGCGTTTTGATCAATATTACCGGTGGATATAACCTGGCACTACAAGAGGTGGATGAGGCCGCTACAGTGATTCGAGATATGGCCCATGAAGAGGCCAATATTGTGTTTGGTGCCGTTCTGGATGAGTCTATGGAAGAGTCTGTACGAGTAACCGTTGTGGCAACCGGTATCGACAGTGCTGAAAAAGTACAGTTCCCCAGCAAAAACCAACCCCAACCCCGCAAATCTGCCCGTGTGGCTGCTAAACAGGCCGCTTTCGCCGCATCAAACGATACCCAGCAGCAAGAGGATCAATCCAGCCAATCGGGAAATAGTAAAAAGAGAGAGATAAAACGCCGCGTAGACGGAGCTCGCTTTGGAAATCAAAGCCTAG
>JADFWT010000270.1 GCA_015233785.1 Magnetococcales bacterium | reverse complement strand
GCTCTCCAAGGTGCGCAATCTGCTGCCGTTCTCTGACGCTCGTGAGGGGCCCCTGTCGCAGCTCACTCTCTCCGGCTCCAAGATTCTGGAGACGCTGGGTGTGGGTATGCAGCAGGCGGCCCCCGGACTTCAGCGCACTGCGGCGGCCGCTATGGCCGGAGTTGCTGCAGCCGCTTTTTCTGCTGACGATCTCCAGGCCAGTGTGCGCCCGATGGATCCACCTGCCATTGAGGGTGGTAAGCGAGAGAAGCCATCCGGCAACGGATCCCGCACCGAAATCCACATCCACAACCTCAACCTGCCAAATGTAAAAAGTGCTCAGAGCTTTACAGATGAACTCCAGCTGATCATCAGGGGGCACGATGGCTAAGGCGGTCACATTTGAGGATGGTCAGGTATTTCTAGGCGACTGGGCGGTTCCGGGTATTCTAGTGCGTCAATCTGTGCGGGGAGCGGTGCGCTTTGATGAGGCAGAACAAGACGGCCTCTCTGGAAAGGCGAAATTGGCCAAGGGGTGGGAGGATGCGGATGTTCAACTCACCATTGATCTGCTTACAGACAGTTCATCTACCTGCTATGAAAAGCTCGCCTTGATCGACGGGGTTTTTAAAGGGGTGGACAACAAAGGCAATCCTCAGGTGTTCGATGTGCGCAACAGCCATCTTTTGGTGCGTGGGGTGCGCCAGGTGGTTTTTTCCGGGCTCAACTCAGAGGAGTCGGATCGGGACGACACCATCCGGGCGACCTTGCGTTTTGTTGAGCACATTCCAGTCATCACCAGAGCAGAGGAGCGTGCGATAGCAGCCCAACAGAGCCAAGCCCCTGAGATCTCCCCAGCCAAGACAGCAGAGCCAGAGTTGGATCCGGCTCTAAAAGTGAATCTGGAGGCGGAGTGATGGTTAAAGGTCACTACTCAGCCGCCTATATTGGCAAAAACCTCCGAATTGACCGAATCAGCTCTCTGATTGTGTCTGCCAGACGCCATCAACCATTAAGTCAGGCTGTTCTCTCTCTGGCCGATCCGGCTGGGGAGGTGTTCCGGGCGGTCTCCGTTTCGGACCGGGTGAGAATCCATTTTGGTGAGCGGGATGGAGATGCTGCCACGTGGTATGGGAGCGTTACAACCGTTCAGCAGGCCGGGCCTGATCAGATTGAGATCGGTTGTGTCGGTGAAGAGCAGCCTCTCTCGACCTATCTGATTACTCAGACCTGGCGCAATGAGACGCCGGAATCAATCCTTGCAGACACAATCCGTCAAGCCGGTTTAGCGGTTGGGCGGATCGACAAAACCGGTATGATACTGCCCCATTTTGTTGCCGCCAACCAATGCCCCTGGGAGATTTCGGAATCTCTCGCAGGCACCTGCCAGAGACAGCTTGGGCTTGATATGAGCCGATGGGCACTTTGGATGAGCAGCACTGGCCACGTTAACTGGGGGGACTTCGAAGAGCAAAAACCAACACTGCCGGTAATCGCTACCGGAGCCGGTTTGATCCGCCATCAACCGGCTGAAGGAAATCTGTCTGAAAGCCGTATCGAGACATTTCTATTGCCTAACCTTTGGCACTCTCAGCCAGTTCGACTAAAGGATCAGCGGCGCGGCCTGAATGAGTTGCGACGGGTGCTGGCTGTTGAGCACCGTATTGACCAGGGCTCTGCCCGTACATTTATCAATACGGGGGTCGAAAATGCCCGAATCTAACGCCAATAAGATCAGTCTATTTAAGCGTCTGGTTGAGCTGGTTAAGCCCAACCTGCGCCACTACTACCGGATAGTGCGCAAGGCGAAGGTGGTTAAAACCTACGCCAGTGATGGGCGGTATTGGGCCGACGTGCGGCCTCTGCGCAACGATGAGACCATCGACGAGAACGAGCCGGTGATCCCGCAGGTGGAGATCCCGGTTATGTGGGGCGGCCCGGATCGGGGTGTGGTCTGCCCACCTGCGGTCGGAACTCTGTGCGACCTCTCCTATTATGATGGTGATCCTAACTACCCGCGAATCTCCAATTTTCGCTGGCAGGGGATGAACGCGCCGGAGGTGGAGATCGGCGGGTTGGTGATTCAGCGGGAGCCGGGAACACGTATCCGAATTGGTAACGATAACGCTATCCAAATTCTCTCTGCCACCTCAGTCGATATCAAAGCCCCTCTGGTCACCATTCGCGCCGCCAGTATCCAACATATCCGGGAGGACGGCTGATGTCAGGCGCAACCCGATGCAATGTGGATGCGGCGGGCGGAACTATTCGGTCGCTTCAGAATTGGGTGACAATCGATGATGATCCGTGGGCTGTTATTGGGTCACCCGTAGATGGCCATGGACTTCCGCCGCATGGATCTCCAGTGATGGCGGAAGGGGTGGACTGGATTACCATCGACGGTATTCCGATCTGTCGCGCAGGGAATGCCGCCTCTTGTGGCCATCCAGCCACCGGCCAGAGTTGGTTTGAGGTGATCGGATGAGCGAGGAAATCTCACTATACGGCCAGGATATCAAGCTGAATCCCGCTATGCAGGCTCTAACGGCCGCCAATGGCGAGGCGTTGATCGTGGATGGCATTGCCACCGCTCTCCAGGATATCAAACTTCGCCTTTTTACCCCGCTCGGCTCTCTATTCTATGACAAAGCTTTTGGATCTGATGTCTATCTCTTTATCAAAGATGAGAACACCGCTCTGAATCGCCAGGCTTTGGCGGCTGAGGTGCAGTATCGGGTGGAGCTGGATCCCCGAGTGGAGCCCCAAAGCTGTCGGGCGTCAGTGGCAAAGTGGAATCACAACGGAGTGACGATCCGGTTCAGCTTCAGGCTGATCAACACCACTCATCCGTTCAACATGATCTTAACGGCTGATGCGGACAACAGCATGGTGATTAAAGATGTCGATTCCCGTTGAAAAATCACTGGAAGAGGTGCGGACAGACCTGTTCAACCGGATTTCCACGGTGCAGCAGGAGGGGTGGCTGCCGTCTGAACTCAACCTCAATCGAGGCCCGGTGCGTGGATTGATTGAGGT